>CAYPAX010000009.1:0-67600 GCA_964408735.1 uncultured Rhodospirillaceae bacterium
AGATCTTCATCGACATGCACAAGGAGGGCGCCGCCTTCCGCAGCCTGATGAACAATTTCGCCATCTCGGTGTCGATCGGCCTGCAATACGGCGTGCCGCTGGAGGAATTCGTCGAAGCCTTCACCTTCACGCGCTTCGAGCCCAGCGGCATCGTCGAGGGCAACGACACCATTCGTATGGCAACTTCTATCCTGGACTATTTCTTCCGCGAACTGGCAATCTCCTATCTCGACCGCAACGACCTGGCCCACGTCAAGCCCGACGACCTGCGCCCGGACGCGGTCGGCAAGGGCGAGAGCCAGAGCGAGATCATGGCCGCGGCAACGCCCGACGCCGAAAACGCGGCGGGCCTGCAGGCCCTGGTCAGCCCGGGCTTCGTGCGCGGGCGATTGCGCGTGCTCGACGGTGGCGTCGCGGCTGCCACCGTGACGGCGGAAGCGACCGTGGAAGCCGAGATGGCGCTGCCCGCCACGGCAGGCGCGGCACAGGCGGGGGTCGCGGTCGGCGTGGCGATGAGCAGCAGCGGCGACGGCCGCCAGGCCCAGGTCGCCGAGGCCCGCATCAAGGGCTATGAGGGCGACCCCTGTTCGGAATGCGGAAACTTTACTCTGGTGCGCAACGGCACATGCCTCAAATGCGATACCTGTGGCGGCACCAGCGGCTGCTCCTGACGGTCGGAGCATGCTGTGGCGAAACCCCTGACGGGTGACGCAAAGGCCCTGGTGGCCTAGACCGCCCACCACACGGTGGGACACCTCCTCCTGTAACCTGAGGAGCGCGGCCGAGGCAGCCGCGCTCCTTTTTTCATGAATGGCATGTATTATTGGCTCTCGGGGTTGGTGGCCTCGCCAATGAAAGTGATGGCGGTCTCATAATCGGCAACGATGTCACGCCGCTGCTCGGCTTGCTCGATGACAGTCTGACGCACGATGCGGCGCAGGTCGTCGAGCAACGCACGTTCGGATGGATCGTGCAGTTCCATGCTCTTCACGTCCCGCTCCAGGCGAGTGTGGAACGGCAGCATAGCCTTCAAGCCGTCGAGGATCAGGTCGCCAAGGTCAGGCGGCGGTGACGCGTTCGCCCTCCCTTCCAGCTTCCTCTTGGCAGCGACCAGATCGGCGGCAGCGGCGGCGAGCCACTCGAATAGTCGTCTTTCCTCGTCGTTGCCAATATCCTTGAGCGCCGGGCTCGCCTCCCAGCTTTGCTTGATGGTGGCACTCAGGTCGGCACCGAGCAGCGCCATCACCACCTGATACTGGTCCGACGTTCTGCTGCCATATTCCTCGGCCCGCCTGTCGTATACGCTCTCAAGCTTGTCCTGCTCGGCGCTGGCAGCGATCAGCTGATCTTCCGTCACGCCACTAGCCTCCTGGGTGGAGGTGGGCACCGGCACGCCGGCACTGAACATCGCCAGCCGCCGCGCAGATTCGATGATCACCGCCGGATTGGAGGAATAGCGCTTGACGTACCAGTTGCCGATATCGTCCTTGACCACCGCGTAATTGGTATCGCCCGCGCCCGCCACGCGGACGCTGTTGATGGTCTGCCAGAACTGCTTGTCGATCTCGGTCTGGATCTTAAGCCGGCCTTCGTCGTCCGAATTCGTCAGGGTCTCGCTGAAGAAGGGCAGCCCCCGCGCCGAGTGGCGCGTCAGCATGTTCTGCCAACCGAGCCGGGGATCGTCCTGCAAGGATGACGAAGGATAGCTGCTGCGCAGATAGGCGCTTGACGGCCGGATATAGACCATGCCCGAGCGTTGCTCATAGGCGATCTTGATGGCATCCGCGATGTTGACCGCGCGCGGATGATTCTTGCCGACCTGCTTGACCACACTGATATATTCGTGGCGCAAGGCCGCGATCATCTTGTCGAGGACCTCAATGGCCGTCTCGGCGTTCGCGCCCTCCGGCAAAGCGCTGCTGGCCAGAACCGCCGGCGGCGGCCCCTGATCGGTGAGTGCTTGGTACGCGTGTTCGAACTTGGGCCTGTCATCCTTTCGTGTGTCATCTCCCAAGACAATAGAGACCTCGCCAAGCAATAATGCGAACACGGCGCGGGGTACGCCGACGACGCCGGCATTCCTGGCCTTGCGCAAGGCCGCCACCTGGACCTCGTCTATGACGGCCAATGTATTCATGAGCTGAGTGACCTTAGACTCACGTGTCTGGACCGCCTTGGCAGCGGCGAGCCACGCACTCAACAGGCGATGCTTTTCGTGCGACGCGATCTGGTCCTCGCGAATTGCGGTGAGGATTGCCTCGTAGACATCGACAGGCGGCGCTTGCTGTGCTGTGACCCCGCCGAATCTGATAGCACTCACATCGAAATAGCTTTGCACCGCCCTGAGGTCGGCTTTCTTCTTGGGGTCCGAAGTCGCAGCAATAGCCGTGCCCAACTTGTCTTCGATATTGCCTTCGACAGTTTGGCCGTCGGTATCTCCAGCCCCGATATCATCGAGAACGGCTTTGCGGATCGACTTATCATCATCTGCTTCAAGCAATGCAATCGCCGTTGCCGCAGCAGCTCTGACTTCATCAATCTCTGCCGTAGCAGGCTCAGCTTTGTTGATCGCCGCTGCGGCGTCCTCGTTGGGATCTGGCCTACGTAAAGGATCCACGAATGCCGATCCAGCCAGCACGTCCTGTGCTGCGCTGACAAGTTGAGCCTTGTCGTTGACAAGCGCCGCTTTCGCCTGTCGCAGGGAGTCGGTGAAATCCGCGTGCAACTGCTCGACCACGTCGCCCCCGCTTGTCGCGGCCACCTGATCGAGACCCCACTGCTCGCGCTCGGTTCCAGCGTGCTGTTCCTCGGCATGAACGGTGCGATGGCGCAACTCGTCGGCCTGCACCAGAATGCTGCTGCCGATGGCTTGCAGGACCCGGACGTAACTTTCGCGCTTCTCCTGCGCATCGCGGTCGGATTCGGAAGCATCCGAAGGCAATGACGGATTGAAAAGGACATCGTTGTTGGCAATTACTAGAACCTTCTCGGCGAACCCGACCAGACCATCGAGCAACTGGTTGCGCGCCCTGCCCAGCGCCACGGTTTCTAATCCGGCAGCGTCGGCGCTTGCTTCGAGATAGCTTTCGATCAGGGTGAAGAGACCCTTTATCAGCCGACCGCGCTCGAATCCAAGGGCCGACAACCAAGCCACCCGGTCAAAGCCGAGCCTGGTGATCTCTATCAGGTTTTCTTTTGTTGGGTCGAACGATGGTCCGCGTGCCAATCCATATCGGCGAAGCTCTTCTAAAGAAAGCGCGATCCCCAATTCATCCGGGCTGGCCGCGTTGGCCGCGGCAGCCTTCAGTAATCTGTCAGCGACGCGAAGCTGGTAGACCATATCGCTCGGCTTGTCCTGCAGCGCCAATCGCTCCAATTGGTTTGCTTTGTCGAAATGGCTAGAATTCCATGTGAAACCACCTCTTTCCGTCGGCAGTCGCTCCCAGAAATCATCGCCAATATCGGTAGACATGAGATTCCGGCGTAAAGCCCGCATAACAGAATTTTGTGTCTCATTACCAGAGCTATTGACCGGAGCTGTTATCGCCTCTGCGACATGCTGGGGCTGAGTAAAGACGGTAATAAGATGTGCAATGAGGTCGATGATCTCCTGGCGAACGTCACCGCTATACGGCGCAAAATTATCAACATATATCATGGCATCTAGTGCGATCTCCCATAACTCCCGCACTGCCTCCCGCGCCTCGAAATAAGATTCCGCGATGGCCACCACCTGGTCCACAAAATTGCGCCGTTCGATTCCCCTATCGTCGGCAAACAGCACTTGCGCATGCTTGCCGACAATCTGCGAATCCATCAATGGCAGATAAGAATCAAGACGACTCAGCTCTTCTTTCCTGCACTCTTCCAGTCCATCAGAGCTAAAATCATCAGAAAAGTGATAACTTAGACATTTCGCCTGCCGCTCGGTCCCTGTGGATTGTAAAAATTCCTGATACGATGTCTTGAGTCGGTCAAAATCCGCCTGCAACATGCTGCCGAGTTGGTCCGATCTCCGAAAGGCGGGCTCCAGCCCGTCCCAGAAGGCAACATCACCCGAGCTCGGCAACAACACTAACAATGCGGCTTCATATTTGTTCAGTGCCGTCTCACCAGCAGTCAGGAATCGGAGGAGACGAGGATCTCCCAAATCTTCGTAGAGGCTGAGAACCGCGTTCACTCTCTCTGCTTGCTGATCCCAGATGACCCTTCCCTCGCTTGCGGATTCATTGCCATTTTCATCCATTGGCTGATGCATATATCCGGGCAAGTAACCGTCACGCATTCTGGCCGTATCGACTTTATCTCCCCACTGCAAGCTATCCCGCAGCTGCGTCAGCAGCGGCCGTGTCCCCACCGCCATGGCGGCGAATTGTTGTACCTGCACATGTTCTTCGTTGGCGAGCGGGCCCTTGTAGACGTCGACGTCGATGCGCATCACGGCGCAAGCTGCCAAGCTCAGCATGGTAAGCACCGCCGCAGCCGGGCGCCACTGCCTCGCGGCCCTCATGGCGTGGGCTCCTGCTCCGTATCGGCAAGGCTCGTCTCGGCGTCCGTCAGGATACGCACGGCCTCCTCGCGCTGGCCCTTGATTTGCAGCAGCGCCGCAAATAGCTTCGCGTCCAGGCTTTCGTCGCGCCGCGTCGTGCGCGCCAGCGAGAGAGTGCCGAGCGAACTATCCATGGCGCTGAAGAAAGCTTCCGGATCGCTGCCCATGACCAGCACAAGGCGGTGGTCCTTGGGGGCCTCGCGAAAGCCTTCCGGGCCGAACAGCACCAGCTTGCGCCCGGTCTTGAACGGCGGCAGGTTGTCGTTGTCGGCCTTCTCGATCGTCAAGCCATTGTCGCTGAAGCCGACATTTGTCGCCAGAGAATCGATCAGGCTCGCATGCACCCAGCCCGAGGCGAAGCGCATGAAGCTGATGAAGCTCGCTTGGCCGTGCACGCGCACGCGGTAGACCTGCGGCGGCAATTGCTCCTGAGGGTCGAAGACGCCGAAGTAATAGATCTGCTCTATCTCGTGGCTCGCCGAGCGCGCACCGAGCACCGTCGCCCCCACCGCGCCAAGCACCACATTGCCTTCGGTCGAGCCACAACCTGTCAAGCCGAGCAAGGCAACCATGCCGGTAACGGCCAATCGCGCCGTGCCCGTGCGTAAACAGCTCAAGCGCGTAACCGCCATAGCCCTCTCTCCCCTGAAAGGGACATCCGCGACCAATAGAATCGTATAGGGCGATTATACCACGCCAATGAGACCTCTTTAAATGGAAGATTTCTACCATTCCGGCCGCCTGCGACGATACACTCACGGTATGAGGGGGTTTTGCCGTTCTTTCCGTGGAGGCCGCTATGCGAGAATATGGACGAATGTGCGCCGCTCGCCGTCCTCAACCTCCATCGTCCAGCGCCAGCGTTGCTCGTTGAAATCACCGGCGTGGAAATAGCGCGGCACACCGTCCTCCGGCCGCAGCGAAATGGCGACCCCGTGCATGGCCATGAGGAGCTCGATCGCGAAGCGCGCCAGATCGTCGGCCAGCGTTCGCGGCGAATGGAACCATTTCTTGGTCCCCAAAGATAGCGTTTCCCTCTTTGCGTGTCCAACCTGGATAAAGATCGCTTTGGGTGTATTTCAACGCCTTGAGCCACTGCCACCCGCGCGGTAGCTTGCCTTGCAGAGCAACGCGCCCGGGACATCGTATCGCGCCATGGCCGAACCAGAGGTCAGACAGAGGCTGGCAGCCATATTGGCGGCCGACGTGGTGGGCTATTCGCGGCTCATGGGCGATGACGAGAGGGCGACCATAGCTGCCATCAACCGCTGCCGCGCTGTCTTCCGCGAGCATATCGAGGCGAATAGCGGGCGTGTCGTGGATATGGCGGGCGACGCGGTGCTGGCAGTATTCGCCAGCGTATCGGGCGCGGTCACGGCTGGGCTTGCGGCCCAGCAAGCATTGCAAGCCAGCAACGAGGCGCTGGACGAGGGGCGGCGCATGCGCTTTCGCGTCGGCATCAATCTCGGCGAGATTCACGAGGCCGACGACGGCACGGTCTATGGCGACGGGGTGAACGTCGCGGCGCGGATCGAGTCCCTGGCCCTGCCCGGCGCGATTGCCATCTCGGACGATCTCTACCGCCAGGTTGGCGACCGGTTGCCCATCGAATGGCACGACGGCGGCGAGCAACGGGTCAAGAACATCGCCCGCGCGATTCGCGTCTGGCACTGGCCGCAGGCGCCCGAAGCCGATGCCCCCTCGGCGACCGACAAGCCTTCTATCGCCGTCCTCCCCTTCAACAACATGTCCGGCGATGCGGAGCAGGAGTATTTCGCCGATGGCATGACCGAGGACATCATCACCGACATCTCCAAGGTCTCCGGCCTGCTCGTCATCGCCCGCAATTCCACCTTCGCCTATAAGGGCCAAAGCCCCGACGTGCGCGAAGTAAGCCGACATCTTGGCGTCAGGTTCATCCTCGAAGGCAGCGTGCGCAAGGCCGGCAACCGGGTGCGGATCAACGCTCAGCTCATCGACGGCCTGACGGGCGCACATCTCTGGGCCGAGAGATACGACGGCGACCTGGAAGACATATTCGCGGTGCAGGACGGCGTGACCCGCGAGATCGTCGCTGCGCTCAAGGTTACCCTGACACCCGACGAGGAATCCCTGCGTGACGGCAGGCGCAAGGTGAACCCGGAAGCCTATGATTGGTATGTGCGCGGTCGCGCCGAAATCTTCACCTTGACGGAACAGGGAATGGTCGAGGCCCGCGCCAAGCTCGAGCGCGCCATTGCCTTGGATCCCCAGTTTGCGCCGGCCTATGCGTCCTCTTCGCTGCTATGCTCCATCGAGCATATGAACGGTTGGAACGGGGCCGACGCGAGCCGGCTGGAAAGTGCCGTCGATTTCGCGCGCAAGGCTCTGGCGGCGGATGCGAACGAGCCGAAGGCGTACCACGCCATGGCATTATCCCAGATGTGGCTGGGCAACCTGGGCGACGGGGAGGCCGCGGCATTGAGGGCGATCGCACTCGATCCGAACTTTGCCGGCGCCTTTGCCGCGCTGGGATCGATCCGGGACTATGCCGGCAAGACCGAACAGGCGGTCGAGGCCTTGCAGCAGGCGCTCAGGCTCGACCCGGAGTACAATGTCGCCCTGCAGTTCCTCGGCCGCGCCCAATTCTGGCTGGGCCACTATGACGAGGCCGAAGTGGCTTTCAAAGAACGCCTGGTCAAGGTACCGGGCTCGGACATGACCCGCGCCTTCCTCGCCTCTCTTTACGGATACACAGGACAGCACCAGGAAGCACGGCGGCTGTGGCAGGAATCGCAGGATATCAACCCCGACTTCTCTGTCGAGCGCCTGCGGCATGTGCTGCCCTATGTCGACACCACGTGGCATGACCGTTTCGTCAACGGCCTGCGCCGGGCGGGTTTGGATGTCTGATATTCGCGAATGGCTCAAGGCGCAGGGCCTCGCTGAGCATGCCGAGCGCTTCGAGGCCAACGCCATCGATCTCGCGACCCTGCCTCTTATCACCGACGGCGACCTGGCGGAAATCGGCATTCCGCTCGGGCATCGCCGCCGCATCCAGGCGGCGATAGGCGAAATCGAGGCGCCGGCCCCACCGCGAGAGGCTGAGCGCCGCCAGATCACCGTCATGTTCTGCGATCTTGTCGGCTCCACCCCCTTGGCCGAGGCGCTCGATCCTGAGGATCTGCGCACACTGATGCAGATCTACCAGCAGACCGCCGGCGGCGCGATAGAGCGATTCGGGGGTCATGTCGCGCAATATCTGGGCGATGGGCTGATGACCTATTTCGGCTGGCCGCAGGCGCATGAGGATGACGCGGAGCGCGCTATCCGGGCCGGCCTGGCGATCGTCGCAGCGGTCAAGAACGTTGCCTCGCCGTAGCCGCTTCAAGTCCGCGTCGGCATCGCCACCGGGCCGGTGGTTGTCGGCGAGACCGGCGCCGGAGACGCCAGCGTGCCCAAGCTCGCCGTTGGCGAAACACCGAACCTGGCAGCGCGCCTGCAAGGCATAGCGAAGCCGGACGAGATCATCGTTGCCGAGATCACGCGCCGGCTGGCGGGTGGCGCGGTGGAGGCCGAGGACATCGGCGCACACAGCCTGAAAGGGATCGTCGAAGCCGAGCGCGCCTGGCGCGTCAACGGCCTGTCGCAAACGGAAGGGCGCTTCGTCGCCGCCCACGGCACGCACCTCAGCCCCCTCGTTGGCCGCGACAGCGAGCTGGCACTGCTCATGGACAAATGGCAGAGAGCCAAGACCGGCGACGGCCAGCTGGTGCTGCTCTGCGGCGAGCCCGGCATCGGCAAGAGCCGCCTGATCCAGGAGCTGCGCGATGCCGTGCAGGCGGACGCGGGTTACAGCTTTCTCTATCAATGCTCGCCGTTTCACACCGACACCGCCTTCCATCCCATCTCCGAGACCTTTGCCCGCGAAGCGCGCTTCCGGCCCGACGAGCCTGCCGAGTCGAAGCTGGACAAGCTGGATGCGCGTCTGGCCGCGATCGGCTTGAAGGTCGACGAGGCGTCGCCGCTCATTGCTTCAGCGCTATCGATTCCCACCGGTGAGCGCTATCCGCCGCTGGAAATGAGCCCGCAATTGCAGAAGCAGCGCACCATCGAGGCGCTGGTCGAGGCGATGGTGGGAGCGGCGCGGCAGGTCCCCCTGCTATTCCTCGGCGAGGACATGCATTGGTGCGACCCGAGTTCACTGGAGACGGCCAGCCGCATCATCGAGCAGATCGGCGAGCTGCGCCTGCTGGCCGTCTATGCCTACCGCCCGGAGTTCGTGCCGCCATGGCCAGCAGCCGATAACGTGACGACCGTGGCCCTCTCGCGCCTCGGCGATCCCACGGTCGGCGAGTTGGTCGACGGCCTGACCGGCGGTAAGCCCCTGCCCGAAGAGCTGGCGGCGGAGATTATCTCCAAAACCGACGGCGTGCCGCTGTTTGTCGAGGAGCTGACAAAGACCGTGCTCGAAAGCGACCTGGTCGAGGATACGGGCGACGCCTGGCAGCTCGCCGGCCCGTTTTCCGGCCTGTCCATACCCGCCACCCTGCACGACTCCCTGATGGCCCGCCTCGACCGCCTGACGCAGGTCAAGGAAGTGGCTCAGATAGGCGCCTGCATCGGCCGCGACTTCAGCCACGAGCTATTGGCTGCGGTGTCGCCGATGAGCGAGGAGCGGCTATGCGATGCTTTGCAGAAATTGATAGATAGTGGACTTATATTCGAATCTGTCGAGGCAGCAACCAGGATCTATTCCTTCAAGCACGCGATGGTTCGGGATACTGCGTATGGGAGCTTGCTGAGGACCACGCGCACACGGGTGCATGCCCGGGTCGCTGTCGTGATGACGACCGACAAGCCAGAGCTGGGTGAGCGGGATCCGGACAATCTTGCACGCCACCACATTCTTGCCGGCGACAACGCTGCCGCCGGGGCCTGCCTCCTGCGCGCGGCCCGGCGGAACATTCGGCGCTCGGCATATATCGAGGCCCTGGCGCAGCTCGAGAAGGCGCTTATCCCCCTGCGCGATCTGCCTCAGAGTGAGGAACGGGATCGGATGGAGGCCGAAGTTCTAGAAGATATGACGGGCGCGAAGGTGCTCTTGGGCGAGTTGGCCTAGAATACCGTACTTTGCCTCAAGGCACTGCGCCACCGCCCTTGCTAGGGAGACCGCATGGATCTCTTCTACGTTCTCTTAGTGCTGCTCGTGGTCACGCGCGCTTTCGGCGAGGTGGCGGAGCGCTTGCGCCAGCCGTCTCTGGTTGGCGAGCTGATCGCGGGCATCGCGCTCGGTGGCGTTGTGGCGAGCTTTCCTGGCACTTTTCCCGATCTCTCGGGCCTCGCCCATAACGATGTCTTCGTCACCATCACGGACCTCGGCATGTTCTTTCTTATGCTTTTCGCGGGTCTCGAGATGCAGCCGAGCAAGGTTTTCGCCCGCTCGGCCGCGGCGGGCGTGGTCGCCATCGGCGGCATGGTGGTGCCGATGCTGCTCGGCGTCGGGCTCGGCTGGATCTTTCTGCCGGATTCGCCTTTGCGGGTCGCGCAATGCCTGTTCCTCGGCACGGCCCTGGCGATCACCGCAGTGCCGGCGACGGTGCGCATTCTCACCGACCTCGGCCAGCTCAATTCACGCATCGGCCAGACCATCATCACGGCGGCCGTGTTCGACGACGTGCTCAGCCTGCTGCTGCTGGCCTGGCTGACCGGCACCATGGGCGCGGGCGAAGCGCTCGGCTTCACCTATTTCGCCCTGCTGGCTGACAAGATCCTGCTGTTTTTCGCCGTCACCGCCGTGGTCGGGCTGCTCGTCTTTCCCTTGGGCGGGCGCTTCATCCGTCATTTGCGGGTGCACGAGCTGGAGCTCAGCGCCATGCTCGTCGCCGCCTTCGCCTTTGCCGTGTTGGCCGAGGCGCTGGGGCTGCATTTCATCCTCGGCGCCTTCGTCGCCGGGCTCTATTTCGGCCGCTCGACCATAGACGCGCAAAGCTATGAGCGAGTGCACAACACCGTCTCGGCCATGACCTTCGGCTTTCTGGCGCCGATCTTCTTCGCCTCGATCGGCTTCGCGCTCGACTTCGCCTCGGTGATCGAAGTACCCTTGTTTCTTGTCTTGCTCATCATTTTTGCTTTCGCCGGAAAGATCGCCGGTTCCGGCGTGGCGGCGCGCGGCTTCGGCTTCTCGCGCAACGAAGCCTTCGCCATCGGCATCGGCATGAGCCCGCGCGGCGCGGTCGAGCTGGTCATTGCCGGTATCGCGCTGCAGGCGGGCCTGTTCGTCGCCGAGGGCGGTATTGTCACCCAGCTCTTCTCGGCCGTGGTCATCATGTCGGTGGTGACGACAGTCGTCAGCCCCATCGTGCTCGGGCGCGTGTTCAACAGAGACAGCAAAGAAGGGCGGCCCGCGCCGTGACTAACCGCCGAAGGTCGTCAGCGCCGTCCTGTTGGCTTCGATGAAATCCCAGTCGTAGGTGACGCCGAGGCCGGGGCCGTCGGGCACGGGCACACAGCCGTCCGCGCCGACGCAGTCGAGCTGGTCGGAATAGCCGCAGGCATAGGCCGGCGGCACGGCGTTGGGGCAATCGGGGCCGACCAGGGCAACCTCGTAGAAATTGCTGTTGCGCATGGCCGCCATGACGTGGCGCTGGGCCGGACCCGCGGCGTGCACTTCGACATCGACGCCGAAAGCCTCGCCGAGATGGGCGATCTTCATGGCACCGGTGATGCCCATGTCGTATTCCGGGTCCGAGCGCAGGAAGTCGGTGCCGCCGGCAATCAGGAAATCGGCCTTGGGCTCGACGCCACGAATATGCTCGGTCTGCAGGATCGGCGTCTGGATCATCCCGCGCAATTTCTTGTGGGCAAAGGCAGAAACGCCGGAATCGTGGAACGGATCCTCGTACCAGAAGAAGCCGCCGTCGTCGCAGGCGCGGCCCACGTAAAGCGCATCGGCGAAAGTGTCGAGGGTGCAGGCGGGATCGAGCATCAGGGTCATGCGGTCGCCGACGGCTTCGGCGACATGGCGCACGTTCGCCGCCTCCTCGCGCGCATCGCCTTCCGCCCAGCCATGGATCTTGAAGGCGCGGTAGCCCATGTCATGGCACTGCTCGGCGAAGGCGGCATAGGCCTCCTTGCTGTCGAGCCCACCATTGCGGTCCCCGTGATAGGTCGAGGCATAGGCCGGCAGGCGCTTGCGAAAGCCGCCGAGCAGGGTCGAGACCGAGCAGCCGAGCTGCTTGCCCTGCCAATCCCACAAGGCGATGTCGAGCGGCCCATGGCCCATATGGTCGAACTGGCGCAGGTCGCGCTTGAAGTCCTCGTAAATGCCCTCGCGCTCTTCCGCATCGCGCCCGACCAGGCCTGCGGCCAGCATCTTGGTCTGCGCCAGCGCGCTTGGGCTTGCCACCCACAGCGCGACATATTCGCCCCGGCAGCCATCCTCGGTTTCGATACGCACGGCGTATTTCGACAGCCGCGTCACTGCGCCCTTGGCATAGCCGACAGCCCCCAGCGCCCCGCCTTCGCCATGGCGGCCGAGATTGACGGCGTCGAAGCCGAACTCGTGGATTTCCACGCGGGCGATGCGGGTCATGGGGGGGGAAACCTCTCTCGTTGAGGCCGCGATATGGCTAGCAAACGCGCCAGGAGTCAACGGGGCCAGGAAGCAGGGCAGAGCTGCGGCACGGTCACAGCCGCAGCCGCCTGTCGCCGGCCCGGGCGATGGGGCAGGGGCGAGCCACTCGTGCTTTCACCATCGGGACCGTTCGGATATCACTGGTTTCGGATTTCCCAGTCGTCTGCAGATTGTCGAACCGAACGCCCGGGAAGAATGCGGCGCAGCTGGATGGGCATCGCGTCGGCAGGTCCCGTATACGGAGGCAAGATCATAGGCCAGAATTGTTCATGGGTTGAGGACGCCAGGGTATGGGCCGTCTTCGCATTCGCGCTCGCTGCCACGGCCGTTATGGCGTCGCAAACCGTGGCAGACGACGACCTGGCGACGCCACTGCGCTGTCAGGTCGAGCCCACGGCGGAAAACGCCTTCGTCTGGATCCTGACGCTGAAGGCGGGTGGCGCCACTCTTGCCGTAGAGCAAGAGGGCGTCACGGCTCGGACCTGCGAGCTGCGTCTGGAGGAGCTTTCCGCCTGCGTCATTTGCGCCGGCGCGCCGGGCTACAGGATCAGGCTTGCGACCGGCCCCTGCGCAGAGCTTGGCGGCGCCGCCAAAGCTGACCTGCTCTATCTGAGTGGCCCCGTCACGCCAGACCCCGAGGCGCCGGACGCCGGCGCGAGACTTGTGCCGTTTGGCCAAATGCAGTTTGAGGACAGGCCACGCAGCTGGCAGGCGGGCCTCTGCCGCTTCGACCCTCCCGCAAGCGTCGATGCACTGTTCTCCACGCTGGTTCCCGGCCTGGCTTTCGAGCCCCGCGAAAACAACTACTTCACGGCGCCATAGAAATATCAGCCGGAGCCGCACCCGGAAGTTTTACCAATGCTGCGCGATAAAGAGGCCCTGCCCGTCCGGTAAACGTCCTCAAGCTGCCGCGTTCGCCGAAAGCCTTAATACGTAATCACGCTCCGGATGCTCTCGCCGGCGTGCATCAAATCGAAAGCCGTGTTGATGTCTTCGAGCGCCATGGTGTGGGTGATGAGCGGGTCGATCTCGATCTTGCCGTCCATGTACCAGTCGACGATGCGGGGCACTTGCGTCCTGCCCTTGGCGCCGCCGAAAGCGGTGCCGCGCCAGCTGCGCCCGGTGACCAGCTGGAAGGGGCGGGTGGAGATTTCCTGGCCGGCGCCGGCGACGCCGATGATGATCGATTCGCCCCAGCCCTTGTGGGCGCATTCGAGCGCCTGGCGCATGACGTCGACATTGCCGATACACTCGAAGGAGTAGTCCGCGCCGCCGCCGGTGATGTCGACGAGATAGGGCACCAGGTCGCCCTCGACCTCGGTCGGGTTGACGAAATGGGTCATGCCGAAGCGCTCGGCGAGCGGCTTCTTGGCGGGGTTGGTATCGACGCCGACGATCTTGTCGGCGCCGACCAGGCGCAGGCCCTGGATGACGTTCAGACCGATGCCGCCGAGCCCGAAGACGACGCAGTTGGCGCCCGCCTCGACCTTGGCCGTGTTCATCACCGCACCGATCCCGGTGGTGACGCCGCAGCCGATGTAGCAGACCTTGTCGAAGGGCGCGTCCTCGCGGATCTTGGCGAGCGCGATCTCCGGCACCACGGTGAAGTTGGAGAAGGTCGATGTGCCCATGTAGTGCAGCACCTTTTCGCCGCCGAGGCTGAAGCGGCTGGAGCCGTCGGGCATCACGCCCTGGCCTTGAGTCTCGCGGATCGCCTGGCAGAGGTTGGTCTTGCCGGAGGTGCAATATTCGCATTGGCGGCATTCCGGCGTGTAGAGCGGGATCACATGATCGCCCTTCTTGAGCGACTGCACGCCGGGGCCGACATCGACCACTACGCCCGCACCCTCATGACCGAGTATTGCCGGAAAGGCCCCTTCCGGATCCTTGCCCGAGAGCGTGAACTCGTCCGTGTGGCAAACGCCCGTGGCCTTGATCTCGACCACGCATTCGCCCGCGCGCGGCCCCTCGACCTCGACCGTCTCGATACTCAACGGCGCTACCGCCTTGTGCGCTACCGCGGCCCGTGACTGCATGGTGTGTTCTCCCCTCCCGAGTGATTTGACGCTATTTGTCCACGGAACGAGCCGCACCTGCAAGGGCAAGCTACGCGAGCGCGGCCTGCGCCTTAAGTCGATGGTTGCCATCTTGCATATTCGGCAGCCCTGTCATGGAATGATCCGGAGTGCCCTCACCCCATCGCCAGGGCCAGGGTGCGGCTGATCTCGCTCAAGGGGCGGCCCGATTCCGCGGCCCAGGCGTTGAATGCCTCTTGCACCGCCGCCAGCTCTTTCTTCGCCGTCGGCTTGCGCGTGACCACCTCGGCCTCGATCAGGGCGTTGGTGACGTCGGGGGTGATCATGAAGGTGTCCTTGCCGACCCAGCGCAGGAAATAGGGTGTGGATGCCCCGCCCATCTGGGTGAAGCGCTTGGCGATGGCGGCCCACAGGCCGACCGTGTCGTCGTCCGGCCAGGCCGTGAGCCACTTGCCGAACGAGCCTGCTTCCGCCGCCACCTCGAGCATGGCGCGGGCATTGGCCGGCACGCTCCTGATTTTCGGCCAGTGGCGAATCAGGCGGCGGTCCTGCATCAGGGCCTCGAGATCCTCCTCGGGCATGTTGGCAACGCGAGCCGGTGCGAAGCCGAGGAAGGCCTCCTCGAAGGCAGGCCACTTCTTCGCCACCATGTCGTGCTTGAGGCCGGCCGAGAAGACCCGCTGGCTCATGCGCGAGAGATAGCGGTCGTCTTTCAGGGAGCGCAAGGCCCGCACCGATTTGAGCTCGGGCAGCTTGGCGGCCAGGGCCTCTTGTGAGCCGCAATTGGCCAGCGCGCGCTCACGGTAGCTTTCGAAACTCTTCATGGCGTCATCCTTCCAGGCGCATTCCGCCTTGGCAAGCCGGCAAAAGCGGTTAGGCTCTGAAGCCAGGAGGGACAATGGCTCGAAAAGACGACTTGCGCGGCGTCGATGTCCTGAACGACGCCGGGCTCAACAAATCCACAGGCTTCACCGAGGCGGAGCGCGATAGGCTGAACCTGCGTGGCCTACTGCCGGCGGCAGTGCTGCCGCAACCGGTGCAGCTCGACCGCGTGATGACCAATCTGCGCCGCAAGCCCTCGGATATCGAGCGCTATATCCAGCTCACCAGCCTGCAGGGGCGCAACGAGCGCCTGTTCTATCGCGCCCTGGTCGACCATACCGAGGAGCTGCTGCCACTCGTCTACACACCGACGGTGGGCGAGGCTTGCAGCAAGTTCGCCGCCATCTTCCGCCAGACCCGGGGTTTCTACGTCACGCCCCAGGACAAAGGGCATATCCGCGAGTACCTGGACAACTGGCCCGAGGACGATGTGCGCGTCATCGTGATTACCGACGGCGAGCGTATCTTAGGCTTGGGCGATCTCGGCGCCAACGGCATGGGCATTCCCATCGGCAAGCTGGCGCTCTACGTCGCCTGCGCCGGCATTCACCCCCATCAGTGCCTGCCGGTCATGCTCGATGTCGGCACCGGCAACGAAGACCTCAGGAACGATCCCCTCTATCTCGGCGTCAATGCGGCACGCCTCGGCGGCGAGCCCTATGACGCGCTGGTCGAGGAGTTCGTCCTCGCCGCCCGCGACCGCTTCCCCCACGCCATGATCCAGTTCGAGGATTTCCTCACCCCCAATGCCTACCGTTTGCTGCACGCCTATCGCGACCGCGTGCCCTGCTTCAACGACGACATTCAGGGCACTGCCGCCGTGGCGCTGGCGGGCGTGCTTGCCAGCGGCGCCTTGTCCGGCCAGTCCTTTGCCGAGCAAACGGTCATGTTCCTCGGTGCCGGCTCGGCCGCCACCGGCATTGCCGATCTCATGGTGCTGGCGCTGGAGGCCAAGGGCCTGAGCAACGAGGAGGCACGCCATCGCCTGTGGTTTGTCGACGAGCACGGCTTGCTGACCGCGGACCGCAACGATCTCGCGCCGCATAACCTGCCTTATGCCCATAGCCACGCGCCGGCTGAGTTCGTTGCCGCCATCGAGGATATTCGCCCGCAAGCCCTGATCGGCGCGACCGGCGTGCCCGGCACGTTTACGGAAGCGGCGGTTCGCGCCATGGCGGCAAGCTGCGCGCGTCCCGCGATCTTCGCGCTGTCGAACCCCACCTCGCGCGCGGAATGCACCGCCGAGCAGGCCTATGCCTGGAGCGAGGGCCGCTGCATCTATGCCAGCGGCAGCCCCTTCGCGCCCGTGCAATGGGGCGACAAGACCTTCCGCCCCGGCCAGGGCAACAACGTCTACATTTTTCCGGGAATCGGTCTCGGCGCCGTGGCTTGTGGCGCGAGGCGTATCAGCGAGGAGATGTTCCTCGCCGCCGCCGACGCACTGGCCGCCCAAGTACGCGAAAAAGACCTTGCCAGAGGCGCGATCTACCCACCGCTCGCCGATATCCGCGCCCTGTCGCTGGCCATCGCCGTGGCCGTCGCCGAGGTCGCCTACGACCAGGGCCTAGCGACCATCGAGCGCCCCGATGACCTCGACGGGACGATCAAAGCGGGGATGTACGACCCCTACTATTGAGGGAGCGCGAAGGCGATCACCGCGTCGCCCGTGGGGAAGCCGAACATCTGATGGCCGCCGGCGGCGACCGCGACATATTGCACGCCGCCGATCTCGTAGCTCACGGGCGGGGCGTTGACACCGGCGCCGCAATAGAACGTCCAGACCAGCTCTCCGGTCGCCGAATCGTAGGCGTTGAAATTGCCGTCGCCCTCGCCCATGAAGACCAGCCCGCCGGCGGTTGCCAGCACGCCGCCGACAAGGATGCTATCGGTCTTCGCCTGCCAGCGAATGCTGCCGCGATCGCGCGTGTCGATGGCCGACAACACGCCCCAGCGCGGCTCGTCGGCCATGCGCAGCACCGAATAGCGCAGTGCCGGCTGGGTATCCGTGGCCGGGCGCTCCTGCACCGTGAAGGTGGTCGGCATATGCAGCCCGGCGACATAGGCAAAGCCGGTGTGGGGATCGAAGGCGGTGGGCGACCAGGAGGCACCGCCCGCCGCGCCCGGCGCGATGGTCACGCCTTCCTCGGTCGGCCGGGCGAAGATGTTGCGCTGGGGCACGAAAGGCTCGGAGAGATAGAGCAACTTGCCGGTCACACGGTCGTTGACGTAGTACCAGCCGGTCTTCGAGGCCTCGCCGACGGCCTGCACGATGGCGCCCTCGTGCACCACGTCGAACAGCACCGGCGGGCTCGCCACGTCGTAGCCCCAGCGGTCGTGGGGCACGTGCTGATAGTGCCAGCGCAGCTCGCCCGTGCGCACATCGACCGCCACCAGGGAGACCGTGTAGAGATTGTCGCCCGGGCGCGAGACGTCATCCATCTGCGGTGCCGGATTGCCGGTGCCGAAATAGATCAGGCCGAGGTCGGGATCGAGGGCCGGCGTCGACCACAGCGATCCGCCACCCACCTGCCAGGCATCGGCATATTGCGCGGCCGTCGCCTTTTCCGTGGCGATGTCACGGTGCAGCGGCGCGCCGGCGGGCGTTGTCTCGCGGAACTCGCCTTCCCAGCCGCCGGTCCTGGTGGTGTACCAGCGCCAGACCTCGGCGCCCGTCGCGGCATCATAGGCGGCCATGTAGCCGCGCTTGCCGAAGCGGCCTTCGAAACCGACCACGGCGCCGACCTCGCCCTCGGCATCGGCACCGACATGCAGCCCGTAACCGGCGCCGGTGACTCCGGCAATGACCAGCCCGTCATGGACGAGCGGCGCCATGCTGGCACCGAGCTCGCTGGCGCCCGCCACTTCAGTGTCGCGCAGCGGGTCGTCCTCGGCGAGCTGATCCAGACTCTCCGATGGCGCGCTGCCGAGCACTGCAATGGTGACGTCCCAGCGCACTTCGCCGCTCTCCTGGTCGAGCGCCAGCAGGCGGCCGTCGGCCGTGGCCTGGTAGACCGCGCCATAGCCCATGGCCGCACCGCGATTGGCGGGGCCGCAGCAAAGCTTGTCGGTAATCATCTCGTGGGCATAGCGCCACAGGGTCTTGCCCGACGCCGCGTCGAGCGCCACGACGTGGTTGCGCGGCGTGGTCACGTACATCACGCCATCGGCGACCAGCGGGCTGGCCTGGAAGGTGGCGGAGATGCCGGTCTGGTAGATCCAGCGCGGCACCAGGGCGGACACGGTATCGCGGTTGATCTGCTCGAGGCCCGAGAAGCGCTGGTTGCCGTAGCCGTTGCCATAGGTCAGCCAATCCGCTCCTTCGGCGGCATCGCCAGCCAGTCGGGCGTCATCGACAGGCTCGGCAAGCGCCGCCGCGCCCAAAATCATCACCATTGCCGCTACCGCAATCCCTCGCATCGCTCGATTCCTTCCGTCCTCGCAATTCCGCGCGGAGCATGGAGGCCATCGCCAAATCTGTCCATAGACTTGATAGATTAGGCCCATGTCGGGACCCTGGACGAGGATGGCGGACGACCTGCCGAAGCTGCCCGGCGCCTATGCGCTGCTGATCACGCTCGCCAAGGAAACCGCGGGTTTCGCACCGGGCCGCTAT
Source organism: uncultured Rhodospirillaceae bacterium (assembly GCA_964408735.1). GTDB lineage: Bacteria > Pseudomonadota > Alphaproteobacteria > UBA7887 > UBA7887 > UBA7887. Next base: position 18,696 of record CAYPAX010000009.1, read on the forward strand.
GCCTATCTCGGCAGCGCCCGCGGGCCCGGCGGCATTCGTGCCCGCTGCGCTCGCCACCTGCGCAAGGACAAGGTCCTGCGCTGGCATGTGGACCGCCTGACCGTGGCGGCGGATGTGGCGGCACTCGCGGTCATAGATGGCGGTGAATGCAACTTGACCGAGCAATTGCTGGCGAACGGCGCGCAGGCGCCAGTCCCCGGTTTCGGCAGCAGCGATTGTCGCAGCTGCCCGGCGCACCTGGTCGCCCTTCCCGAAGCGCTGGACGAGGCAAAGCTGGCTGCGCTTCTCCGCGAGTGATACCGTTCCTGCAGGAGAGGGAGAGGGGACATGGCCAAAACACGCAAATTCACACTGACGCAGGAAATCCTCATCGCCATGGTGGCCGGCGCCGCCCTTGGCATTCTGCTCAACCAGCTGTTCGGGGAGACCGCCTTCGTCGGCGACATCGTGGTCGGCGGCTTCTTCGCCACCATCGGCACGCTTTTCGTCTCCGGCCTGAAGATGCTGGTGGTGCCGCTGGTCTTCGTCTCGCTGTTCTGCGGCGTCACGGCGCTCGGCGATATCGCGGCGCTGGGGCGCATCGGCCTGAAAGCCATCCTGCTCTATCTCTTCACCACGGCCACGGCGATCACCATCGCCCTGACGGTCGCCAGCATCGTCTCGCCCGGCGAGGGCTTCGTCATCGAGGGCGACGTGGCGTTTACCGGCCGCGAGGCACCGCCGCTGAGCGCGGTCATATCCAACCTGGTGCCAAGCAACCCGGTGGCGGCGCTCGCCGACGGCAACATGCTGCAGATCATCGTCTTCTCGATCCTGCTCGGCGTCGCCTCGACCCTGGCGGGCGAGCGCGGCGAGCATGTGCGCGCACTGTTCGCCGACCTCAACGAAGTCATCATGAAGATGGTCGGCATCGTCATGCGCCTGGCGCCCATCGGCGTCTTCTGCCTCATCGCCAAGACCTTCGCCAGCCAAGGGTTGGACGTCATCCTGCCGCTGGCCAGCTATTTCCTCTGCGTCGTCGTCGCCCTGCTGCTGCATGCCTTCGGCGTCTTCACGCTCATCATTACCTTCCTCGGCCGCCTCAACCCGCTGATGTTCTTCCGCAAGATGCGCGCGGCGCTCGTCTTCGCCTTCTCCACCGCGAGCAGCAACGCCACCATCCCCGTCACCCTGGATACCGTCGAGCACCGCATGGGGGTGAAGAACTCGGTAGCCTCCTTCACCGTGCCGCTGGGCGCCACCATCAACATGGACGGCACGGCGATCATGCAGGGCGTGGCGACGGTGTTCATCAGCCACGTCTACGCCGTCGATCTCGGCATGACCGAATATCTCACCGTCATCCTCACCGCCACCCTGGCCTCGATCGGCACCGCCGGCGTGCCCGGCGTCGGGCTGATCATGCTCTCGATGGTGCTCATCCAGGTCGGCCTGCCGGTCGAGGCCATCGGCCTGATCATCGGCGTCGACCGCCTGCTCGACATGATGCGCACGGCGGTCAACGTCACCGGCGACGCCATGGTCACCTGCCTCATCGCCAAGAGCGAAGGCGCCCTCGACGAGGCCCACTTCAACAACCCGGACGCCGGCGTGATCGAAGGTGACGTGTGACGTGAGCGCCCGATTTATCGACTGCCCGGCCTTCCTGGCCGAGCTGATCACGGACGATATGCGTGCGCTGGTGCCCGGCCTCGACGTGGTCGTCGCCGACCCCGGAGAGGACGAAGCGCAGCGTATGATGGCGGGCTGCACGGTGGTGGTGAACGACCACACCTGGATGGGCGACAGCCTGCTGGCCGCCTGCCCGGCGCTTCGTACCATCGTCTTCATGGGCACCGGCGCCTCGTCCTATATCGACTTGGAAGCAGCCGAGCGCCACGGCATCGAAGTGAAGACCATCAGCGGCTACGGCGACCAGAGCGTCGCCGAGCACGCCGTCGCCCTGATGTTCGCCGCCGCCCGCAAGCTCTCCGCCATGGACCGCGCCTTGCGTGCCGGCGAGTGGGCGACGCTGGACAGCATCGAGCTTGCCGGCAAGACCCTCGGCGTCATCGGCACCGGCGGCATCGGCCGCGCCATGGTGCGACTGGGCGCGGGACTGGGCATGACCGTCATCGCCTGGAACCGCAGCGGCGTCCCCGCCGACCTGCCCTGCGAGCCACGCGACCTCGACGCCCTGCTCGCAGAGGCCGACGTGGTCTCCCTACACCTCTCCCTCAATGACGAGACCGCCAACATCATAGACGCCCGCCACCTCGCCCTGCTCAAGCCCGGCGCCATCCTCGTCAACACCGCCCGCGGCGGCCTCATCGACGAGCCCGCACTGATCGAAGCGCTGACCGAGGGCCGCATCGCCCACGCGGCGCTGGACACCTTCGCCGAAGAGCCCCTGGCGGCGGATCACCCGCTGACGAAGCTGGATAACGTGACGCTGACGGGACACGCCGGCTTCATGACCCGCGAAGCGGCGACGCGGTTGCTGCAGAGTGCGTATGAGCTGACGCGGGAGGCGCTAGGAGAAGGTTAGAGGACACTCGAGGGTATTCGGCCATGTCCCCTTAATTGATGCAGGAGACTGCGAGATGTGGCGTCAACAATTAGCTCTTCGCCCAGTGGCCCAGACTATGCTGGCCTTGGCGTTGCTTCTGCTATCTGACCCTTCGCTGGCATTCGACGAGCAGCGAGGCGCCATAGCAATGGCTGCTGCGGAAATCCAAAGAGTTTCCAACGCCATGCCTCGTATCGAAGCCGAAATCGCGGCATGGGAGGGCCGACGCGAGCCCGCGGCCGCAAGGCGAATTTTGACCGCTGACGTCCGCGAGTTAGAGCCTGCCGATCTGAGATGGCGAGTACGGCACGAAAGCTTGCGCCACCGTCGCGCCAGTTTGGACACAAGCCTTGCCAACGCCATACATCGTTATAGAGAGGCGATGCTGGCCCTCAAATATGCGCTCAAGCCGCTGCTCAATATGCATGAAGCGGCGCAAGTGGCCATCGAAACGATACAGAATAGTGGCGGGCACCCCGCGAACAAGCGCCGCGCCATCGCTACGATTCGGCGCGATCTCGCCACCTATTACTCAATCAGGGACGGCGATACTGCCGTTTTCTCGAGCGACTTCGCCAAGGTACTTGAAAAAGTTCGAGAGCTAATTGCCGGCGGGCAGCCGCACAAGGTGGTCGTAGGTTACCTGCTCCAATGGAGCGGCGCACAACCTGTGACGCAGGGCGTGGCGAGCGGTCTCTTCAGCATGGCGGCCTCGACGTTCCTGCACCAGACCGCCAGCGATCGGATAAATGCCTGGAACAAGGGCGTCCGCCAAGTAAACGGGATCATGAAATTGGCACGAGGCTTCGCCGAAGCAAATTCTGCGGCCCCTGGCGCTGCCAACATCGATCGCCTGATCGCCCTTATCGACGGCATTGACGGTATGCTTTCGTCAGGCCGGCCCGCCACAGTCCCCATCAAGCTGAGCTTGGTCTATGCCCGGATGGTGCTGACCTCTATTCGTACCAACTACGACAGTATCTGCTTTGCGCAGGCGAGGAAGAACCTCATAGCGACTACCGTTGCCGGCAGCAAGGTGGCAGAGAGCAAGAGCCCAATCGACTGGCCCGGCTATTGGTCGAAATGCCCATTCGGGCGGGTTGACTTTATGGACTGGGAGCTGGCGCTGGTCGAGGATCCGAGCTCTCGTCACCATCCGCGCTACGCGGTAAAAACCTTTGTTCACTTCAACGTAGGGGTGCCGGAGTCCTATCCCGATAGCGCTTGGATTTGGGTGGCGCCGGCCGATGCGCCAGTACCGGCATCGATCAAAGGGGCCGTTCGTATTGTCAATGATCCGGACGACGACTGGTCGAGCGACCAGTTTCTCGGCAAGCCGGCACGCAATGCCCACACCGAGAGTTTCGACTTCGGCTTCCGCACCCCCTTCCGCGGCCGCTACGTGGCGCGGCTCTTTTCTCACGGGCCTGGCTCCGAGCAGCCTGTTTCTGCGGTCTATTTCGACGTAGACAGCGTCGAAGGCTGGCAGGTCTGGCTCGATGCCAAGAGCTATCTGCCGGGCACAGTGATCCCGGCGCAGGCGCTACGCCCCAGCGACCTCGAACTGCATTCCATCATCAACTGGGCCGTGCTGCCTGCGTCAGCCGAGCATCTTCCTCACGACGAGATAGAGACCAGCATTGTCGGGCGGGACACCCGCATTCTCTGGACTTGGAAACCCTGGCGATCCGGCAACATCCATATCAACCTGGTAGCGCCCGACGAGCCGGGCAAGTACGAAGTCCGGCTTTATGATAGCGGCGAGGAAGTCGCCATCAGCGCCTTCGAGGTGGAAGGGCTTGACAAATGTCTCAAAGGCAATCGCAAACTTCGATTGTCCGCGGAGCGTGGTAACCTGGATGCCCAACTCGAGCTCGCGACCCTGTACTACATCGACTCGTGCGACATCCTGCGGTCCATCATATGGCATCGGGCGGCGGCTCGCCAGGGCAGCAACATCGCGGCGACCATACTCGGTCATCTCTACATTAACGGCGAGTATAAAGGCGTGCTCCAGGATCTCATGCAAGGCTATATGTGGGCATACTTGGGGGTCACCATGGGCAGGAGCTTTGGGCGCACTCAGAGCTCACTCTTGGATGATGCCGCGGAAAATATGACCCCCGCGGAGATCCTCGAGGCGAAGCGCCTGGCGCGAGACTGGGTGGAGAAGTGGGGGCACTCGGTTCCGGATTGGGCCTGGGAGGAATTGGATGGCACCCCGTGACCGCCAAGCGCGGGATGCGCGGATCGGTCCCCAATAAGACAGGGGTGGTTCTCCACTTGCGCCGCCGAGTCCGGGCGCGGGAACTTGGGAATTCGGTGCCAGTCACCGAACTCATGGTAGTGTTACAATATATTATACCCTGTCTGGTTGGGTGACAGTCACCCAATTTTCGAGGGAATAATAGTGTGGCATTGCCACTATCAGTTCGATGGTTGACACCTGACCTCCCCAAGCTTTCCCGCCGGCGTTGCTATCGGGTCCGGGCCGCTCCGCGCCTCCGCGTACCAGAATCCTTCCTTGGCTCCCGCCCTACCCCGCCAGATCCCGCACCATCTGCGCGGCCAGCGCGGCGACCGCGCGGCGGCGGTATTGGGGTTGGATGAGGGTGGTGCGGGCGGGGCTGACGGCCTTTTTTATGGCTTTTTCGAGGGCTGTGGCCGCAGCCTCTATGTCGGCGGCGGGATTCTCGACCACGAGGGCGAGCGGGTCGCGGGCGCTTCGAAAGTTCCTTAACGAAGTCAGCCGTATTTATGACAGGGACAATCCGCCATCGGCGATGATGGTGTGGCCTTGCAGGTAAGCGGCGAGCGGCGAGGCCAGAAACACGGCCACACCGGCCATGTCCTCGGGCGTCCCCATACGGCGAAGCGGGATCGCCCGCAGGCTTGCCTCCCGACGCGTCTCATTTTCCGTGGTAACGGTCGTGAGCTTGGTGGGGACCAAACCGGGCGCCAGCCCGTTCACCCGAATCCCGTCGCGCGCCCACGCGGCGCCGAGGGTCTTGGTGAGGCTGATCGCCGCCGCTTTGGACGCGGCATAGGCCGGATTGCCGATGTTCGCACGGAATCCGGAAACCGAGCTGACAAGTATCAGGGCCCCATGACTGTCCGCCAGCATTGGCTTGAATTTGGTTGCCGCGTGCATGACGGAGTGAATGTTGACGTCCATCACCGACTCCCAGCCCGGCTTTTCGAACTCGCCTCTCTGGTAGCGGACCGTCCCCTGACACAGCACCAGGACATCAAGCGACGCGAATGGGGGATGGTAAGCTGTCAGCGCATCGAAGTCGGTCACGTCAACACACGCATATCGAAGCCCGGAAAGGTTCGAGCCGTCCTCGCCATGGTAGGCCGCCGCGGAATGTCGGGTGCCCCAAACATGCACTTCCGCGCCACGCAAGCGAAAGCCGTGCGCGATTCCATTGCCGATGCCGCTCGACCCGCCGACCACCAGCACTCGCTGCTCCGAAAAATCCGTATCGTTCACGTTCCGACTCTCTTCTCTGTCAATAAGGGAGAAATGTGCCGCACACTGTCCGCGAAAATGCCGGTGTTGCGCGGCGGGGGATACCCGATCAGACTAGCGCCTCGGACTATCCAACGGGAAGGGCCTCCTAATGTGGCGTATCACGCATCATCAGGGGTTGGAACAGCTAGTGGATCGACCGAGACATTTGAGTCCATGCGGCGCGCGCCTGTGTTTCGCCTAAAGCGCTCAAATGTCTCGATAAGTTGATCCATCAACAATATAGCGAGTGGTTCGATATGATTGAATCGAACCACTAGGGTACCCGCATGACTGACAGTTTCGAGAACCATGTTGCCGTAATTACTGGTGGGGCAAGCGGGATCGGCCGCGCAGCGGCGGAGTGCTTTGCCAAGCGGCGCTGCCGCTTGGTCCTTGCCGACATCGAGCCCGAGGCGCTGGACAGGGCGGTTGCCGAACTCCAAGGCGCAGGCGCCGAGGCTATTGGCGTGGTAACGGACGTCAGCCGGGCCGATAGCATGCAAGCCCTGGCGGATGAGTCCTTTTCCTGCTTCGGCGCCACGCACTATGTGTTCCACAATGCCGGCGTTGCGGTCATGGGGCCGACACAGGCCATGTCCGACGCGGACTGGGAATGGCTGATTAATGTCAATTTGTGGGGTCCCATTTATGGAACGCAGGCCTTTCTGCCGCGCATGCTCGAACAGGGCGAACCCGGCCACCACGTGTTTACCGCGAGCTTCGCGGGCATTGTGCCCAATCGCGAGCTCGGCCCCTACAACGTGACCAAAGCCGGGGTCGTCGCCTTGGCGGAGTCCCTATACAAGGATCTCCGGAACACGAACATAGGCGTGTCCGTTCTGTGTCCGATGCGCGTCGAGACCAAGATCGATGATAGCCACCGCAACCGCCCTGATTCCTTGGGGCGTGCGGCGTCGCATACCTATTCTGAGGAGGCGCTCTCCGCCCTGCAAGGGAGAACCCTGAACCCCGAAACCGTTGCCGAACTTATTCTCGCGGCAATCGCGGACAATCGGCTCTATATTCACACCCACAAAGAGGCGGAACCCCTGTTCCGAAAGCGCGCCGAGCGCATTTTGACGGCTTTCGAGAACGCGTTGTAGGGGGGCCTTGACCCCAAGCCCCTACGCAAAATTTGTCCCGCAGAACTACCCCGCCAGATCCCGCACCATTTGCGCGGCCAGCGCCGCTACCGCGCGGCGGCGGTATTGGGGTTGGATGAGGGTGGTGCGGACGGGGCTGACGGCTTTCTGGATGGCCTTTTCGAGGGCCGTGGCGGCGGTCTCGGTGTCGGCGGCGGGGATCTCGACGAGGAGGGGGGCGGGGTTGGTGCCGGTGAGGCCCGCGCGGAGGTGGCTCACCTTGCCATCCTCAGGCACGAGGCCGACGGCGACGCCAGCGAGGGAGAAGTCTATCGCGCCGCGTACGCGGATTTCGCGGTAGGCGCTGCGCAAGCCTGGCGGCTGCGGAGGCAGGTGCACGGCAACGACGATCTCGCCGTCTTCCAGGCCCAAGTGGTCCATGCCGTCGTCCTGCAGCAGGGCGTCGAGCGGCACGCGGCGGCGGCCACCCTCGCCGGCGATCTCGACCTCGGCGGCGTAGAGCGCCAGCGCCGCCGCCAGATCGCCGCTGTATGTGGCGTAGCAGCGCTTGCTGGTGGGCACCACGTGGCAGATCTCGCCGCCATATTTGAGGCAGTAGTCGTTGCTCCTTCGCCACCATTCGCTCTGGTTATAGAACAGGCAACGGGTGTCGAGGCAAAGATTGCCGCCAACCGTGGCCGTGCCGCGATGGGTCGGCCCGGCCACCGCCGCTGCCGCTTGTGCCAGTGCCGGGTAGTCTGCGCAGGCCACGGCAAGCGTCTCGAGCGTCACCATGGCGCCGATATGCCCGCCGTCGAGGATGCGCAGCTCGTCGCAGCCGCCGAGATCGATGACGGTCTCGGTCTCGACCAGGCCACGGCGCATGTTGGGCAGCAGGTCGGTGCCGCCGGCAAGCAGGCGCGCGCCGGGATTCGACGCCCGCGCGGCCACCGCCTCTTCCACGCTTCCCGGGCGCAGCAGCGTGAAGTCGGGCAGCAGCTCCATCAGCCGGCCTTGCGTTTTGCCAGCGCCTTGAACAGCACATCCGGCGTCATCGGGCAATCGAGCGGGCGGTGGCCGGTGGCATCCGCAATGGCCGAGGCCAGCGCCGGCAGAAAGCCCGACAGCGAGCCCTCGCCCGCCTCCTTGGCGCCGAAGGGGCCGTTGGGGTCGTTGCTTTCGACGATCTGCACCTCGATATCGGGGGAATCGACGAAGGTCGGCACGCGGTAGTCGATGAGGTTGGCGTGCACGGGCAGGCCGTCGTGATAGCGGTTTTCCTCGCAAAGCGCCTGGCCCATGCCCATCCATACCGAGCCCTGCACTTGGCCTTCCACAGCCAAAGGATTGAGCGCCTTGCCACAATCATGCGCCACCCAGACCTTCTCCACCGTCACCTGCGCGGTGATCGGATCGACCGAGACTTCGACGGCTTGCGCGGCATAGCTGAAAGCCATGGTCGAGCCCACCGCGGCGCCGCGATAGGCGCGCCCGCCCTGGGCCTCCTTAGGCGTCGAGAAATGGCCGCTGACGGAGATGGTGCCGTTCTCGGCGAGGGCTTGCGTTACGATCTCGGCGTAGTCGAGCCCCTTGTCCTGGGAGCCGGCGACGCGATAGACCTCGCCGACGACCTCGATCTCTTCCGGTGCGGCTTCGAGCTTGCCCGCCGCCGCCTTGACCAGCACCGTCTTCAGCGCCTCCGCAGCCTGAATCGCCGCATTGCCGACCATGAAGGTGACGCGCGACGAATACGACCCGTTGTCCTTCGGCGTCACGGCGCTGTCGCTGGCGACCACGCGCAGACGCTCGGTGCCCAGACCCAGCACTTCGCCGACGCACTGCGCGACCATGGTCGACGAGCCCTGGCCGATCTCGGCGGCGCCGGTGAGCACGGTCACGGCACCGTCCCAGTCGAGCTTGAGGGCGACGGTGGCGTGGGGCTCGCCGGTCCAGTGCACGGGCTTGGCGGCGCCGCTGACATAGTGCGAACACGCCATGCCGATGCCGCGCCCCGCCGGCAGCTTGCCGTGCTTCTCGGCCCAGCCGGACGCCCGCTCCACCTTGTCGAGGCATTCCGGCACGCCATAGCTGTTGACCATCAAATCGTTGGCCGTAAAACCAAGCTCGCGCAGCGCATTGGCCCGGCGCACGGCGAAGGGGTCGAGGCCCAGCTCATCCGCCATGGCATCGAGCAGGTTCTCGAAGGCGAAGCGCACATTGACGGTGCCGTGGCCGCGCATGGCGCCGCAGGGCGGCGTGTTGGTGAGCACGCGCAAGCCGCGATATTTCACCGCCGGCAGCTCGTAGAGCCCGTAGAGCAGCGAGCCCGCATAGAGGATGGTGACGATGCCGTAGCCGCTATAGGCGCCGCCGCGCTGGGTGGTCTCGCACTCCACCGCGGTGATCGTGCCGTCGCGCGTCAAGCCGATCTTCAGGCGCGTCTCGGTCTCGGGCCGGCCGCGATGGCAGAGGAAGGTCTCCTCGCGGCTCAAGGTCAGCGACACCGTGCCACGCGCGGCGCGGGCCAACAGCGATGTTATGACCTCGAAGCCGAGCGCTTCCGTGCGCGCGCCGAAGCCGCCGCCGATATGGGGCTTGACCATGCGCACGCATGCCTCGTCTAGGCCCAGGCATTTGGCGACGGTGCGGTGCACGTAGTACGGCACCTGGGTGCAGCTGTGCACGGTTAGCCGGCCGTCCGCCTCGTCCCAGGCTGCGAGGGTCGCGTTGGGCTCCATGTGCACATGGTTGATCTCGGCGCAGCGGAAGGTCTCTTCGTGCACCAGGTCGGCGTCGGCGAAGCCGGCTGCCGTATCGCCAAGCTCGAAGGTGACTTCGCGCTCGACATTGCCGGGGCGCTTTTCGTGCAGCTGCACCGCGTCCTCGGCCAGCGCCGACTGCACATCATCGTAGCCAGGCAGGGGCTCGGCGCGCACTTCGATAAGATCGAGCGCGGCTTGGGCCGTCCGCTCGTCCACGGCGGCCACCGCTGCCAGCGGCTCGCCGCGATAGCGCACGCGATCGCGCGCAATGGGGTATTCGGTCTCGGCGATGGGCAGGACGCCGAAGGGCACGTCGCAGGCCTCGCCCGTGATCACCGCCGCGACGCCGGGCAGCAGGCGCGCCTTCGCGACATCGACGCCAAGAATGCGGGCGTGGCTCCAGGGGCTGCGCAGAATTTTTCCGACCAGCGCCCCGGCCGGCGCCATATCGGCGGTAAACAGCGCCTTGCCGGAAACCTTCTCCGGCCCGTCGACCAGCGGCAGCGGCGCGCCGATGCGCCCGATGCGGGTCATGGCGTGCGTTCCGCCGCGGCCAGATGCACGGCCTCGAGAATTTTCACATAGCCCGTGCAGCGGCAGATGTTGCCCGCGAGCGCCTGGCGGATGGCTTCGTCATCCGGATCGGATTCCCGCCGCAGCAGCCCCTCCGCCGCCATGATCATGCCCGGCGTGCAATAGCCGCATTGGGCGCCGAGCGCGGTGTTGAAGGCGCTTTGCAGGGGCGACAGCGCGCCGCCCTCGCCCAGGCCCTCGACCGTCTCGACCTTGGCACCGGCGCAAGCGTGCGCGAGCGTGATGCAGGAGAGCCGCGGCTTGCCGTCCACCAGCACCGTGCATGCCCCGCACTCGCCGCCGTCGCAGCCCATCTTGGTGCCGGTCAGCCCCGCCACCTCACGCAAATAGTCGACCAGCAGCAGGTTGTCTGCCGCCGCGTCCTCGCGGGCGATGCCGTTGACCGTGATGGCTAGGATCGATTTCATCGGCTTCCTACCGTCCCGTGAAGTTTCCCGGCCGGCGTTCGACGAATGCCCTGACACCTTCCTCCAGATCGTCGCTGGCGGCAAGCCGGCCCTGCACCTCGCGGAACTCGGCGATCGCCGCCGCCGGGCCCTGTTCGGAGGCGATGCGCGCGTTGAGAAGCGTCGCCCGCACGGCGAGCGGCGCCTGTGCGGCGATGCGCTCGGCGACCTCGCGGGCGCGCGTCTTCGCTTGGCCGGTCGGCACCAGCTCCTGCACGAAGCCGATGCGCAGCGCCTCGTCGGCCTCGAAGATGTCGCCCGTCAGCAGCCAGCGCATGGCATTGCCCCAGCCCGCCCGCTCGGCCATGCGGATGGTGGCACCGCCCGAGGCCATCAGGCCGCGCTGCACCTCGAGCTGGGTGAAGCGCGCGCTCTCCTCGGCAATGACGATATCGGCCGCCAGCATGAGCTCGATGCCGAGGGTCAGGCACCAGCCCTGCACGGCGACGACCATGGGCTTGGTCAGGCGCGGCCCGCGCAGGCCGAGGGGGTCGATGCCGCCCTCCGGCACGGTCGATTCGCCGCGCTTGATCAGCGGCGCCATCCTGGGCAGGTCGAGGCCGCCGGTGAAATGCTCGCCTTCGGCCCAGAGTAGGCCGACGCGGGCCTCGTCGTCGGCCTCGAACGCCGTGTAGGCCTCGGCCAGGGCGCGCATCATGTGCGGCGTGAAGCCGTTGCGCTTGGTCGGCCGGTCGATGCCGATCTCGAACACCGCACCGTCGCGAACGCTGTGAATCTGGCCTTCGTCGCTCATTCCGCAGTCTCCACCGTGGCTGTTATGGTAGCGTCTTCGCCAAATCCGGCGGCCCCGTCAAGGACGGAGCGCGAGGAAAACCAGGGAAGGGCATCTCATGAGCGGCAGTTTCGACCTCAGCGGCAAGGCGGCGCTGATCACCGGCGGCAATTCGGGCATCGGGCTCGCCATGGCCGAGGCCCTTGCGGAAGCCGGCGCGAGCGTTGCGATCTGGGGCAGCAATCCGGACAAGACCGCGGCCGCGGCCGAGACCCTGAAGGCGCACGGCGGCAAGGTTCTGGCCCAGGTCTGCGATGTCGCCGACGAAGCCGCGAGCGACGACGCCTTTGCCGCCGCCGCCGCCGAAATCGGCGGTATCGACGCCTGCTTCGCCAATGCCGGCGTAAGCGGCCGCGGCGGCCCCTTCATCGAGATGAGCACCGAGGAATGGCGCCGCGTGCTGTCCGTGAACCTCGACGGCGCCTTCTTCACCCTGCGCGCCGCCGCCCGCCACATGGTCGAGCGCGGCGAGGGCGGCTCACTGGTCGGCACCGCCAGCCTGGCGGCGATCCACGGCCAGGCCCGCGGCGAGCATTACGGCGCCTCCAAGGGCGCGCTGATCTCCATGATCCGGGCGCTGGCGGTCGAGCTCGGCCGCCACAGGATCCGCGCCAACGCCATCCTGCCCGGCTGGATCGAAACCAACATGACCCGCGACTGGATGGCGCAAGAGGTGGTGCAGGACCGCGTGCTCAAGCGCGTGCCGGTGAAACGCTGGGGCCAGCCGGAGGATTTCGGCGCCCTCGCCGTCTACCTCACGGCGGACGCCAGCCAGTACCACACCGGCGACACCTTCCTCATCGACGGCGCCTACTCCCTGTTCTGATGGCCGAGGCCAAGCGCAGGTTGGCGGCGATCCTGAGCGCGGATGTTGCCGGCTACAGCCGCCTCATGAGCGAGGACGACAGGGCCACGTTGGAAGCCTTGAAGGCGTTTCGCGCCACCATGGGACGCCACATCGAAGCCCATGACGGCCGGGTGGTGAATGCTCCCGGCGACGCCCTGCTGGCAGAGTTCCCGAGCGCCGTCGAAGCGGTCCAGGCAGCCGCGGACGCGCAGTCCGATCTCGCCCGCCAGAACGCCGAGCTTGCAGAGGACCGCCGCATGCTCGCCCGTATCGGCGTCAACATCGGCGATGTCCTGGTCGAGGCCGACGGCACGCTCTATGGCGACGGCGTCAACGTGGCCGCACGGATGGAGGCCTTGGCCGAGCCCGGCGGCACCTGTGTCTCTGCGAAGGTGTTCGAGGAGGTCGAAGGCAGGACAGGGCTCGGGTTCGAGGACATCGGCCGACACCAGGTCAAGAACATCGCCAAGCCGGTGGCCACGTATCGTGTCGTGCCTGAGGGCTCGGCCGCGCCTGCGCCATCTGCTGCGCCGCCTCGCCGCCGGCGCCCCGCCTTGCTGTTGGGCGGCTTCGCGGCGGCCGCGGCGAGTATCCTCGGGCTCATCCTGTGGGGGGCCTGGTTCGCAGATACGAACGGCACCGAACCGGCGATCGCGGTCTTGCCGTTCACCAACATGTCCGGGGACCCCGAGCAAGCGTACTTCGTCGATGGCATCGCCGAGGATCTGATCACCGAGCTGTCACGTTTCGATGGCCTGCTGGTGATCGCGCGCAACTCGACCTTCACCTACAAGGGCAAAGCTGTCGACGTTCGCCAGGTGGCCGAGGCACTGGGCGTTCGCTATGTGCTGGAAGGCGGCGTGCGCCGGGTGGGCAACCAGGTCCGCGTAACCGCCCAGTTGAATGACGCTAATACCGGCGCCGATCTTTGGGCGGAACGCTACGACCGCGACCTCACCGACATCTTCGCGGTGCAGGACGAAATCACCAGGGAGATCATCAACGCTCTGCGCTTCGAGCTCGGCGACGCGACGTCCACCCGTGAGGGTGGCCCGGTAACGAATAACCCCGAAGCCTACGACCTCTACCTGCAAGGCCGCGTGCTGACGGATCGGCGCACGGCGGAGGCCAATGCCCGGGCCCAGGATCTGTTCTTGCAGGCGATTGCCGTCGATCCCGCTTTCGCGGCAGCCTATGCGGAGCTGTCGTGGGCGCGCTATCTGGGCTGGTATTACGCCTGGCCGGGTTCGACGAACTCTTTGCGCGACTCCCTGACCGCGGCCCAAGAGGCCGTGGCGTTGGATCCGTTCCTGCCGCTGGCCCATGCACGTCTGGCGACGGTTCAAGGGTATGCGGGACAGCTTGACGAAGCGCTCGTCGCGGCACGCCGGGCGGTGGAGCTCGATGCCAATTACGCCACCGGCCATGACGTGTATTCCATGGCGAGCATGTGGGCCGGAAATGCCGAGCAGGCGCTTGCGGCGGCGGATCGCGCGGCACGGCTCGACCCCTATTCGTTCCGGGCTGAACATGGCCGGGGGCGCGCGTATTTTTCGATGGCCGACTACGACAAGGCGATCACGGCCTTTCGCGCTTCGCTCGCCCTCAATCCGGATTTCGGCATAGCGCATCTGTGGCTGGCGGCGACATACGGGCTGATGGGCCGAGAGGCCGAGGCGAAAGCGCAGGCCGCGGAATTGCTCCGGTTGAGCCCCGACTTTCTCCATGGCGGCTTCCTGAAATCCCCCGCCAGGGGTATGCCGGAGTTCGCACACCTGCTTGAAGGCCTCCGCAAGGCAGGCCTGGAGATCCCTGACGTGCCGCCGGCGGAGTAGCGCCCGCCCCTCGCGATTGCCTGCTGGAACTGTCGACGCCGGCGGTCCTTGAGGCGCGAACCCGATGGTCGTACCCTCCTCCCAGCATCAGGGATGACACGCGCATGGCCGAGGCGAAGCGAAGATTGGCGGCGATCCTGGCGGCGGATGTCGCCGGGTATTCGCGCCTGATGGGCGATGACGAGCAGGCCACGCTCGATACGCTCAACAGCTGTCGCGATGTCTTCCGCGACCGCGTCTCCGACCGCCATGGCCGCGTCGTCGATACCGCCGGCGACAGCGTCCTGGCGGTGTTCGACAGCGTCGTCGAGGCGGTCGCATGCGCGACCACGGTGCAGGCAGAGATAGCCGGGCGCAATAGCGACCTGGCCGAGGCACGACGCATGCGCTTTCGCATCGGCATCAATCTCGGCGATGTCATCGAGCAGGTTGACGGCACGCTCTATGGCGACGGCGTCAACGTGGCGGCACGAATGGAGACACTGGCCGAGCCCGGCGGCATCTGCGTCTCGGGAAAGGTCTTCGACGAGGTTGAAGGGAAGAGCGACCACGGCTTCGAAGACATCGGCGAGCACGAAGTGAAAAACATCGCCCGGCCCGTGCGGGCGTATCGCATCGGGACCAACGCCGACCATGCCTCGTCACCTCAACCGCTCCCACTTCCCGACAAGCCATCAATTGCGGTGCTCCCGTTCGACAACCTATCCGGCGACAAGGAGCAAGAATATTTCGCCGATGGTATCGCCGAGGACCTGATCACGGCGCTTTCGCGCATTCGCTGGCTTTTCGTGACCGCGCGCAACTCGACATTCACCTACAAGGGCCATTCGGCGGACGTTCGCCGCATTGGCGAGGAGCTCGGTGTGCACTATGTGGTGGAGGGCAGCGTTCGCAAGGGCGGCGAGCGCATCCGTATCACCGCACAGCTGGTTGATGCTGCCTCCGGCAATCACATTTGGGCCGAGCGCTACGATCGCAACCTTGCCGATATATTCGTGCTTCAGGACGAGATCGTCGAAACTTTGGTCGCGGCCCTGCAAACCGAGCTCGGTGAGTTCGAGCGCGAGCGCGCCCACCGCAAGCCACCGGAGAACCTGGATGCCTGGGAGTCCTATCAGCGCGGCCTCTGGCATTTATGGCAGTTGGATGAGACGGGGCTCGCCGAGGCGCGTCGGCTGTTCCAATTGGCGGCCAAGTTGGATCCTGGTTTTGCGCAACCGCTTGCGGCATGTGCCTATGCGCTTGTGGTTGAGGTGAGTCATCGCCTGATTGACGATGTGGCCGAGAACCTGGACCAGGCATTTGCGTTGGCCAACAGAGCCGCCGGTCTCGATAACAAGGAACCGATGTCCTACTTCTCTCTCGGTCGGGTCCTGACACTCCGAGGGGATTGCGACGGTGCGATCGAAGAATTCCAAACCGCGATTGAGCTTAATCCCAACCTTGCCGTCGCTCACTTTGGCTTGGGACATGCCCTCTTTATGGCTGGACACCTTCAAGAGGCGATTCATTGTCTTGGCCATGCAATTCGCTTGAGCCCGAGCGATCCGCTGGTATGCGGTTTCTATCATGTCCGCGCTTGGACGTACCTGCTGTTGGGAAACTATGAGGAGGCGGCTCACGACGCGCGCCGATCGATCCGCCGGTATCCGTCACCAAATCTCGCAGTACACACGGTGTTGGCGTCAGCGCTGGGACATCTTGACAGGCGTGAAGAGGCCAAGATTGCGCTGGACAAGGTATTCGAGATCAAACCTGACTTTATCCCCGAAGACGTTCTGCTGACATCATCGCCGTTCAACCCGGAAGCGTTGCTCCCTACATTCAAAGAGTGGTTTGACGGCCTCCGCAAAGCCGGCCTGGACACCCCCAATACATCCGAGCCAATCAAATGACCATCACCCGCACCACCGGCGACGCCAGGGGCCGCTCGCCCGCCGTTTGCCATAACGGAATCGTCTATGCGGTGGCGACAGCCGCCAGCGACTCGTCGTCCGTAGCGGAACAGACACGGCTCGCCCTGGCCGCGCTCGATCGAAACCTGGACGCCGTCGGCAGTGACAAGACGCGGCTGCTGCAGGCGACCGTCTATCTCCGGGACATGGCGACGAAGGCCGAGATGGACGCGGTCTGGTGCGACTGGATCGGCGGCGCCGAAAACTGGCCGCAACGGGCCTGCGTCGGCGTCGAGCTGGCCGGAAACGATCTGGTCGAGATCGTCGTCGTGGCGGCAGCCAAATAGAACAATCAGGCCCTAAAGGCGCCCGCGTGCCAGCTCCGCCCCTGCCACTAGCGCCTGCAGTTTGGCGAAGGAGATATCTCGCGGGATATATTTGAAGCCGCAATCGGGTGCCGGGATGATGCGCTCGGGCGGCACGTGCGCAAACGCGCGCTCGATGCGCCCCGCCACGGTCTCCGGCGTCTCGACCGCCATGTCGTCCATGTTGATGACGCCGAGGATGATGTCCTTGCCGGGCAGCTCGGCGAGCACGGAAAGGTCGAGGTCGGGCTGGGCGGTCTCCAGGGAGATCTGATCGACCGTGCACTCGGCCAGCTCGGCGAGGAAATGATAGGCGTCGTCGCGCTGCTTGATCATCGCCGCATAGCCCATGCAGAGGTGCAGTGCCGTGGTGCCTTCGATGCCCTCCAGCGCCTTGTTGATGGCGGGAATGGCATAGGCCTTGGCGTTGTCCGGGCGCGCCTGCACGAAAGGCTCGTCGATCTGCACCACATCGGCCCCGGCCGCGAAGAGCTCGCGGGCCTCGGCGTTGACCGCCTCAGCGTAGGCCATGGTCAGCGCTTCCGGGTCCTTGTAATAGGCATCCTCCGCCTGCTCGGACATGGTGAAGGGGCCGGGCAGGGTCGCCTTGATCTGGCGGTCGGTGTTGGCGCGCAGGAATTCGACATCGCGCACGCCGATGGGCTTGGTGCGTTTGATCCGCCCCGTCACCAGCGGCACGTCGTTGGGCGTGCCCTTGCGCGAGATCGCCGTGCCGACGCGCTCGGTGTCGATGCCGTCGAGCGCTGTCGAGAAGCGGTTGGAATAGCTTTCGCGCCGCGTCTCGCCATCGGTGACGATGTCGATGCCGGCACGCTCCTGGGCGCGGATGGCGAGGATGGTGGCGTCGTCCTGGGCTTCTTCGAGAAATTCAGGCTCGATACGCCACAGCCCCGCACGCCGCACGCGCGGCGGCGAGCCGGCGGCCAGGGCCTGGCGATCGATCAGCCAATCGGGCTGGGCGTAGGAGCCGACCACGGAGGTCGGGAGAAGCTTGTCTGCCATGGGAATCCACTCGCTGTGATTTTGTTTGTTGCAGACGGTTTGTACGCCGCCCGCGCGCCTCAGCCAAGGGCGTCGAGCAGCGCCCTGGCGTCTTTCAGGTCGGCCGTGTCGAAACCTTCCGTGAACCAGCCATGGACGGGCGCGAGAAGATCGCGGGCTTGCGCCGTCTTGCCTTGGCTCTGCCAGAGGCGGGCAAGCGAGATGGCGGCGCGCAGCTCCCACCATTTGGCACCTTGCCGCCGTGCGACGTCGATCGCGGATTGGAAGCTGCGTTCTGCTGCGGGCTCATGCTCACCTCCCGACAACATCAGCAATTCGCCCTTGACCCTATGCGCCTCCGCCTCTTGAAAAGATTCCTCTGTCGTCCCGATCCATGACAGGAGCGTCTCGATTTCCCCAAGGCCATCGCTTATCCGTCCCATCTTTCCCATTGCGAGGGCGAGAACCGGGCGGAAAAAGGAGTTCCCGATGGACGTGTTGGACCTGGCGAGAATCGCCAAACCCTCGTCAATCGACCGCACCGCATCGGCGAACGCCCCGCCCTGCGCAAACGCGAATCCGCGGTATCCCAGTCCAAAGGCTTCGATATAGGGATATCCCTGTGTCCGGCCGATTTCGATCGCCTCATCGGTCATCGATATCGCACGGTCCGTATCGCCGGCGAAGGCAAAGGTGCCACAGGTTGATAAGGCAAAGCCCTTGCCGTACGAGATGTCATGATCACGCGCATGGCGAATGGCTTCGTTCTGTTTCGCAAGGCCCTGATCGGGAAAGCCCATACTTAGCAAGGCAAAGCCTTCGTACATCAGGGCCTGTGTTATCGGATCCTGAGAATGTCTCTCAAAGCGGACCGGACCTCCCTTGGTGCCGGGAATTTCCAGCGACCGACGCACCCACTCCAGGCTGGCCGGAAAGTCGCCCATATGAAAGGTAATCAGGCCCATTGTCGCCAAAGTCCATTTCTTGATGCTTGCGGAGCTTTGATCGCGCGTCAGGCTCACCAGTTCCTGTCCGATCTCCAGCGATCGCCGCATTTCGGACCGGCCGATGTGGAACGTGGAGGTTCGCAGGAGCGTGATCAGGGATTGCTTGACCGTTCCGCTGGTCTTGCTGAGTTCGCCGGCGCGCTCATGAGCCCGCCTGGCCTCCTCATCGCCGTAGCCGCGCGCGGCAAGCAGGGTGGCGCCAAGCGCCAACTGAAGGTCGAGTTCGGCGCGATCCCGCTGCGGGCCATCGGCCAACATGGCCACCAATCTCAGACCTTCACGAAAATGTTCGAGGGATTCCATGGTGGCGGAACGCGATGCGGCAAATTTGCCAGCGTGCAGCCAGGCCTGGACGGCCTCGTCAAACAGTTCGGCCTCACGCAGGTGGCGCGCCAAATCCTCTGGCCTATGTTCCAGGCGCTCGGGAAAATCCTGCTGCAGGGCACGTACGATCTGCCGATGAATATCCCGGCGCATGCTGCGCAGAAGGGACTCGTTCGCAACCTCATGAATCATCGCATGCTTGAACGAATAGGTGGCGTTTGGCGGTCCGCCCCGTCGAAACGCGACATCGGATTCCGTTAGTCTATCCAGCGCGGTGCCGAGGGCCTCGGCCGGAAGCTCCGCAACGTTCGACAAAAGCCGGTAATCGAACGACCGGCCGATGCAGGCACCGATTTGCGCGACTGTCTTTGCCTCGCCCAAGAGGTCTAGGCGAGCCATAAGCGAATCCTGCAAGGTCTCAGGAACCGTATCGGCGCCGCTTTCCTGCACGGCCTTGGTCAACTCCTCGACGAACAACGGCACGCCATCGGTCTTGGCGATGATCTGGTCGAGGGTGTCGTCGGACAAGGGCTCGTCCGAGACCCGCGCAATCAACGCCGCGGCTTCAGCCCGGCCCAGGCGGGTCAGCGCCAGCGGGGTGGCGTGACTCTGACCGAGCCACGGAGCTTGGTACTCGGGACGGTGGGTGATGACGGCAAGCACGTGATGTCCGGCCACCATCGCTACCACGATATCCAACAGCTCCTGGCTCGTTGGATCAATCCAGTGGGTATCCTCGAAGATCAGTAGCACGGGCTGAGTGGCGGCAAGCGCCGTCACCTGCTCCGCCAGCGTCCGTAGCGTCTCCTCTTTCTGCTTCTGCGGGCTCATCGCAAGTGGTGCATAGCGCTCCACAGGCAGCGACAACAAGGACGCGACGAGAGCGCGGCCGGCGTCATTCGGGAAGACCTTTTCCAGCTTGTCGAGCTTCTTGTCGGGCGAATCGTCGCGCTGGAAGCTCGCGGCGCGCCCGATCTGCTCGATGACTGGATGTAGCGCCGAGTTCGTATGATACGGGCTGCACTGGTAGCGCAGGCGAGTTTGCGGCTCGTCCGCGACTCGTTCTCTCAGCGTCTGGGTGATCCGGCTCTTGCCGATGCCGGGTTCGCCCGAGAGCAGGATCACCTGGCCCTCGCCGGCTCTTGCCTGTTCCCAGCGCGCCATGACCATGGCCATCTCGGCCTCGCGACCCACCAGCGGCGTGAGATGGCGGGTGCGTGCCTCGAAACGGCCTTCGGTGGTGGCGATGCCTGTGATGCGATGGGCCTGGACCGGCTCGACGATGCCCTTCAGCGTCTGCTCGCCGAGATCGGCAAGCTCGAAGGTGCCGCCAATCAATCTCCGTGTCGAGGACCCGATGACGATCTCGTCCGCGCCTGCTAACCCCTGCAGGCGGGCCGCAAGGTTCGGCGTCTCGCCGACGGCCAACTTGGGCACCGAGGCATCGCCCGCGCCGGTCTCGCCGACCACCACGGGGCCGGTGGCGATGCCTATGCGCACGGCCAAGTCCATGGCGCCGACGGCCTCGACAATGTCCAGCGACGCCCGCACCGCCCGTTCCGCATCGTCCTCATGCGCCTGGGGCCAGCCGAAATAGGTCATCAGGCCATCGCCGAGATATTGCGCGACGTGGCCCCCATAACGCTCGATCACCTCGCCCGCGGCCTGCTGGTAATCTTGCATGAGGCTACGCAGGTCTTCCGGATCGAGTTTTTCGGACAGTGCCGTCGAGCCCACCAAGTCGCAGAACATCACCGTGATCTGACGGCGCTCGGCCTCGCGCGGCGCGGCCGGCGCGGCCGCGGGCACGTCGGCGGCCTTGAGGATGCGCTTGCGCGGCCCGAGCGGCAGGCCGAGGGCGGCAAGCTCGCCGTCATCAAGCTCGGCGATATCCTCGGGCTCGATCTCCTCGCGCTCGAAGGTCTCGGCGTAGCGCGCCAGTCCGAGGGCATCGAGCCAGTCCCGGATGGCGCTCATCTCAGGCTCCCGGCAGCAGCGTGGCCGGCGCGGGCGCGGGCCTGGCCTGGCCGGGGCTCTCCCAAGCCAAACTGTCGACGGCGCCGCAGGCGGGGCATTGCAGGGACCATTCGCCATGGCTGCCGTGGCAGCGCGCGCAGGCCCAGGCGGCGTCGGCGGGCGCGGCGCTGGCGCGCCGCCACCAGTCGCGCGAGACATCGCCGGGGCCGTTCTCGCCCTCCTCTACCAAGGCCATCAGGCGCAGCGCCCTGGCGCTCGGCAAGGCATCTATGACGCGCCCGAGATGGGCCCGTGCCGGCCCCCAGAGCTCGGCGCCGAGCGCCGCTTCGGCCAGGGCCAGGTGGCCGGCCGGGGAATCGTCGCGCGCTGCCACCAGGGTCTCGAGCGCCTTGACCTTGGCCAGCGGCTCGTCGTCGACGAGCCTGGCATAGGCCTGCGCCAGATCGGGATGGGGCGACAGGGCCCAGGTCTTCTCGACCAGCCGGCGGGCGTCGCGCACGCGCCCGCCGTCGCTCAGCAGCCGGGTCGCCAGGGCCGCCGCGGGCACGAAGTCGGGTGCCTTGTCGAGCGCCGCTCGGGCTTCCGACAGGGCTTCCCTGTCGCGGCCCTCGTTGGCTGCGGTCCTGGCCCGCTGATAGGCGAACAAGGCGCGCTTGCGCTTGCCCTCGGCGCGGCTCAAACGGTGGGCACGAACGGCCTTGTCGAGCGCCAGCTCGGCACCCCGCCAATTGCCCCCCGCCACTTCCAGCTCGACCAGATTGTCGAGCACCCAGGCGGCGGCCGGATTGATCTCGAAGGCACGCCGCGCCAGCGCCAGCGCGGTCTCGCTGTCGCCCTTGCGCACCGCCTGGACGAGCAGGCCGCGCAGGCCGAGAAATTCGGTCTCTTCATGTTCGAGCATGCGCCGGAAGGCGGTCGCGGCAGCCCCCTGATCGCCATCGAGCTGAGCCGCCTGGGCGGTCAGCAGCAGGGTCACGGGAGGCTCGCCCAGCAAGGCCTCGGCCTCCTCCGCAGCCCGTCGTGCGCCCGGCGAATCGCCGCCCGCCGCCGCCACAAGGCCGCGTGTCAGCGCCCGCCAGCCGCGCCGGCGACGGCGCTCGTTCCGCGCCTGACGAAACTGTCGCGGGCTTACGATCAGCCAGCGATAGAGCAGTAGCAGCCCGGCGAGGATCAAAGCCGCCACGGCCAGCATGGCGGCGAACACGGCCACCGAGCTGTCGAGGCGCCAGCCCTGCCAGACCAGCGTCACGCTGCCGGGCCGGTCGGCGATCCAGGCGCCGGCCGCACTGAGCGCGGCGACTAGCGCGAGATAGGCGAGAACGCGGACCATGGCCGCCTCAGCCGGCCCCGCCGGCCCGCGCCAGCACGGCGGCACTGACGGCATCGAGCGCCGCGCGCGCGCCCAGCGTCGCCCGCGCATCGCCAAGCCAGCCTTCGGTTGCCTCGCTTTCGCCGAGGCTTTCGATCAGGGCCACCGCCTCAGCCAGCCTGCCGGCGGCAAGACGCATTTCGGCCCGCGCCAGGACGGCTTCCGCTTCGTCGCCCGGAATCTCGCCGACACGGCGCAGCGAGACCAGGCCCTCGACTTCGGCCAGGGTCTCGTCCAGCCAGTCCGGGTCCTCGGCCGCAGCCGCGCCCTGCAGGACCGCTTGCGCAAGCGCCGGAAAGCGCGCCTGCAATGCGGTCTCGTCGACCAGGCCGGCATCCGCGGCCGCATCGAGCGGCGGCAGCAGATCGGCAATGTCATCGTCGTCTTCTGCCAAGGCCGCCAGCGCGTCCAGGGCATCGCGATAGGGCGCACCCGTGGCCACCGCTGCGCGCAGCTGGCCCAAGGCCAGCAGCATGGCGCCGCTGCGGAAGGCGCCCTCGTCGGTGCGCGCGAGCTGGCTTTCGAGGCTTGCCAGGCGCTCGCCCAAGGCGGAGAGCTCGGCCGACAGCGCACGGGTCTCGTCGCGCAGGGCATCGCTCTCGGCGGCGAAGCGCGTCGCCATCGCCGCCAAGGCATCGGGGGTGGCCGCCTCGGGGCGCCGGGCGAGCAAGGTCTCCAGCATCGCCAGGCGTGATTCCATCGCATCCAGCCGCGGGCCGCTGGTATCGACTGCGGGTGCTGGCGGCGCTGGCTCTGCCGCTGGCGGCGGCGCTGGCGGAGGCGGTGAGTCGGACAGGCGCGCACCGGCATAGGCAAGCGCGAGGACGAGAACACCGGCTAGGCCCCAGGCGCCAGTGCGCTTCACCGCCGATGGCGAGGATTTCCCGGCCGCCACCGGGTCGAGCAATGCCAGCAGCGATTCCGTGTCAGGCGCCGCCGCAACCGCGACCCGCTGCCAGCCTTCCCCGGCTGCCTTGGCGACCGCGCCGCTGAGGCAATAGGCGGTCATCTCCTGTCGCGCATCGCCAAGGACGGCCGCCGCCAACAGCTCGCGCAGCACCTTGGCGCTGCGGGGCGAATAGAGAACCACGCCATCGACCCCGCCCGACGACAGTGCCGCCTCGACAATCGCGGGCAGGGTCTCGGCCGGCCGTGCCTCATAGAGCACGACCCGCCGATAGGAGAGCCCCGCCGCTGTCAGCGAGCCCTCCATATCGCCGGCCACATGGCTGCCGGTGATGTGCAGCACGCGCCCCTTCTCGGCACCGGCGCGGTCAATGGCAAGGCGCGTGAGGGCATCGGAATCCCGCTCCGCGGAGGTCACGTCGCTGAAGCCTGCCGCGCGCGCCGCCGCGGCCGTGGCATCGCCGACTGCGAGAACGCGGCAGTCGCGGTTCTCGCTGGCCCGGGCCAGGGCGCGGGCGCCATTGGCACTGGTCAGCAGCACGGTTTCGTCGTCGGCGATATCAGGCATGTCCACCGACAATGGCTCGATCTGCAGCACCGGCGCGATCAGGCTCTCGATGCCCTTATCCGCAAGGCGCGCCGCAAGGATCTCGGAATCGGGGCGCGGGCGAGTCAGCAGCAAGCGCATCAGCCGGCTCCGATGACAAAGCCGGGCCCGGCCTTGCCGAGCAATGTCTCGGCCACGCGCGTTCCCAGCGCAACCGCATCGGCAACCGCGGCGCTGGCCGCGGTCTCGTGCAGCGCGGTGCCGTCGGGCGTGGCGACCAGGCCACGCAAGGTGAGCGTATCCCCATCGACTTCGGCCAACGCCGCGATGGGGGTGCGGCAGGAGCCTTCGAGACGCGCCAGCATGGCACGCTCGGCCGCGACGGCGCTGTGGCTCGGGCCATGGTCGAGTCTTGCCAGGCGCACCAGCATGGCCTCGTCGTCGGCGCGGCAGGCAATGCCGATGGCGCCTTGGGCCACCGCCGGCAGCATGTCCTCCGTCGCCAGCACCGCACTTGCCGCCTCGGCCCGCCCGAGGCGCTTGAGCCCGGCCAAAGCCAGCAGCGTCGCATCGACCTCGCCGCGGCCGACCTTGTCGAGCCGCGTGCCGACATTGCCTCGCAAGGGCACCACCGTGACATCGGGCCGGCGATGCAGCACCTGGGCGCCACGGCGCAGCGAGGCGGTGCCGACCACGGCGCCTGCGGGCAGGCCGTCGAGGCCGCCGTCATGGCGCGAGATCCAGGCATCGCGCGGGTCCTCGCGCTCCAGCACGCAGGCGATGACGGTGCCCGGCGCGACCTCCG
The DNA here is from genome assembly GCA_964408735.1 of uncultured Rhodospirillaceae bacterium. GTDB lineage: Bacteria > Pseudomonadota > Alphaproteobacteria > UBA7887 > UBA7887 > UBA7887. The sequence continues at coordinate 43,314 of CAYPAX010000009.1, forward strand.
TCGGCACGTCTTTCATCGAGTGCACGGCGAGGTCGATACGCCCTTCGAGCAGCGCCGTGTCGATCTCCTTGGTGAACAGGCCCTTGCCGCCGATTTCCGCCAAGGGCTGGTCGAGGATGGCATCGCCCGTCGTGCGAATGACCTCGACCTCCAGCGCCAGTGCCGCATCGACGGCGCCGAGGCGGCCGCGCACCTCTTCGCTTTGGGCCAGCGCCAGGGGGCTGCCGCGGGTGCCGATGCGCAAGGAAGGCTTGGTCATGGGGGCTTGCCGGTCTATTGGGTTCCACAGGACGAAGATCGCTACCATATACTGCCCGAGGGCTGATGCTGGTACTGGGAATCGAAACGAGTTGCGATGAGACCGCCGCCGCCATTGTGGACGGCGACGGCGGGATTCGTGCGAATCTGGTGCTGTCGCAGCTCGACGAGCATGCGCCCTATGGCGGCGTGGTGCCGGAAATCGCCGCCCGCAGCCATATCGACCACCTCGACGGCCTGGTGCGCCGGGCACTGGACGAAGCCGGTGCGGATTTCGCCGATCTCGACGGTGTCGCGGCAACCGCCGGCCCGGGCCTCATCGGCGGCGTCATGGTCGGCCTGATGACTGCCAAGGCCATCGCCGCCGTGCACGGGCTGCCGCTCCTCGCCGTCAACCACCTGGAGGCCCACGCCCTGTCCGCCCGTCTGGTCGAGCCCGTGGCCTTCCCCTATCTGCTGCTGCTGATCTCGGGCGGGCACTGCCAGTTTCTCGTCGTCGAAGGGGTCGGCCGCTACCGCCGCCTCGGCACCACCCTCGACGATGCGCTCGGCGAGGCCTTCGACAAGGCGGCGCGCTGCCTCGGGCTCGGCTATCCCGGCGGCCCGGCGCTGGAGCGCGCGGCGCTCGAGGGCGATGCCCGGCGCTACACCCTGCCCCGGCCCATGGTCGGGCGGCCCGGCTGCGACTTTTCCTTTTCCGGACTGAAGACGGCGCTGGCGCGGCTGGTCGCCAGCACGGAAGAGCCGCTCAATGCTCAAGAGACCGCGGATCTCGCCGCCGCCTTCCAGGAAACCGTCGCTGCCGTGATCGAAGACCGCCTGCGCAATGCCGCCGCGCGCTTCCATGGCGCCGGCGACACCCTTGTCGTCGCCGGCGGTGTTGCCGCCAACCGCTACCTGCGCCAACGCCTGGCCGAGGTGGCGGAGGCTTTCGGCTTGCGTCTCGCGGCACCGCCGCCGGCGTTGTGCACGGACAATGGGGCCATGGTCGCCTGGGCGGGAATCGAGCGTTTGCGCGCCGGCCTGGTCGATGACCTGGCGGCACCGGCACGGGCGCGCTGGCCCCTCGACGAGGCGGCGCCGGCTGCCATTGGCGCAGGAGTGAAAGCATGAAAGTCAGCGTTCTCGGCGCCGGTGCCTGGGGCACCGCCCTTGCCGTGCTCGCCGCCCGCCGCGGCCATCAGGTCGCCTTGTGGACGCGCCGCGCGGAGCTTGCCGACGCCTTGGCGGCAAGCCGCGAGAACACGGATTACTTGCCGGGTGTTACGCTCGGCCCGGCAATCACACCCACCGCAAGTCTGCTGGACGCTGCGGGCGGTGTGCTTTTGCTGGTGGTACCGGCCCAGCATCTGCGCAGACTCTGCATGCGCCTGCGCGACGTTCCCGGCGCGCCGGTCATCTGTGCCAAGGGCATAGAGGTCGAAAGCGGCGCCTTGATGAGCGAGGTGGTCGGCGATGCCCTGCCCGAGCGCCCCCTGGCCGTGCTCAGCGGACCAAATTTCGCCGCCGAAGTGGCGCGCGACCTGCCCGCGGCGGCCACCGTTGCGGTGAGCGAGCCCGCGCTAGGCGAGGCCGTGGCAACGGCACTCGGCGGGCCCACCTTCCGCCCCTATGTCACGGACGACGTGATCGGCGCCCAGATCGGCGGTGCCCTGAAGAACGTGCTCGCCATCGCCTGCGGCATCGCCGCCGGTCGCGGCTTCGGCGACAATGCCCGGGCAGCTCTCATCACTCGCGGCCTGGCCGAGATATCGCGCCTGGCGGTCGCCCTCGGCGGGCGCCCCGAGACCATCATGGGACTGTCCGGGGTCGGCGACGTCACCCTGACATGCACCAGCACCCAGTCACGCAATTACGCCCTCGGACTGGCGCTGGGCGGTGGCGAGACCATGGAATCGCTGATGCGCGGCCGCATCACGGTTGCCGAGGGCGTGGCCACGGCCCGCGCCGTGGCACAGCTTGCGGCGCGATCCGGCGTGGACATGCCGATAGCCAGAGCGACCTATGCCCTGTTACACGAAGGCGCGGATTTGGAAAGCACCATCGGCGCGGTTCTCTCGCGCCCCTTCCGCAACGAAGCCGACAGGCGCTAAGGGATGCGAGACGGCGACGATAGAATGCACAGCAATCGCGTGACGATCACGAACAAGAAGGGCCTGCACGCCCGCGCGGCTGCGCGGTTCGTCAAGCTGGCCAAGGAGTACGACGCCGAGGTCAACGTGCGCCGCGACGGCCAGACCGTATCGGGCTGCTCGATCATGGGCCTGATGATGCTCGCCGCCGGACCCGGCGCCGAGATCGAATTGCTTGCCGATGGCGCTCAGGCACAAGCGGCGGTCGAAGCCTTGAGCAAACTCGTGAAGTCCCGTTTCGATGAGGATTGAGCGCCGCCGCCGCACCAACCGCCGCCTGGCGGGCATCGGGGCTTCCGGCGGCATAGCGCTGGGGCCGGCGCATGTGGTGGCCGGCGGCGGCATGGACGTTCCCGAGCGCCGCCTGGCCGCCCGCGCCGTTGCCGCAGAGCAAACCCGCTTCGGCACGGCAGTGGAAGACGCCCGCGACGAGCTGGCGGCGCTGGCCGCACGCGCCGAGAGGTTGCCCGGGGCGGCGCGCGGCGAGATGACCTTCCTGCTCGACGCGCATTTGCAGATGCTGACCGGCTCGCGCCTGGTGCGCGGCGTCTACCGCCGCATCGGCGACAAGCGGGTGAATGCGGAAGCCGCGGTGAAGGCCGAGCTCAGTGCCATCGCCGATGCCTTCGCGGCGATGGAGGACGCCTATCTGGCGCAGCGCGCCCAGGATGTGCGCGACGTCGCCAGACGCCTGATCCGCCACCTCACCGAAGCGCCGGCGAATGCCTTTTCCGGGCTTGCCGCCGGCACCATCCTGATCGCCGAGGAACTGTCGCCGGCCGACATCGCCCTGCTCGATCCCAAGCGCATCGGCGGCTTCGCCACCGAGCTCGGCGGGCCGCAAGGCCACACCGCGATCATGGCCCGCTCGCTCGGCCTGCCGGCGGTGGTCGGTGTGCCGGGGCTCAGCAAACGCGTCCTGGAAGGCGATACGGTGATCGTCGATGGTGCCAGCGGCGTACTCACGGTGGCACCGAACCCTGAGACCGTGGCCGCGGCCAAGCGCCGGCGCAACACCCTGCGCCGCGAGCGCCGTACCCTGGCCAAGCTGCGCGACGTACCGGCCGTGACCCGCGACGGCATAGCTGTGAGCCTGCGCGCCAATCTGGAGTTGCCCGGCGAGCTTGGCGCAGCACTCGAAAGCGGTGCCGAGGGCATCGGCCTGTTGCGTACCGAGTTCCTGTACATGAACCGCAGCGATCCCCCCGATGCCGAAGTCCAGTTCGCCGTGCTGCGCGACATGGTCGAGGGCATGGGCGGCAGTCCCGTCGTTGCCCGCACCCTCGATATCGGCACCGACAAGCTCGCCTATGCGCTCGACGAAAGCGTTGCCGCGCAAGTCGGTGCCAATCCCGCGCTGGGCCTGCGGGCGATTCGCCTGTCGCTCAGCGACCGGCCGCTGCTGGAGACGCAACTCGAAGCGATGTTGCGGGCCGGGCGCCACGGCGACCTGAAAATTCTCCTGCCCATGATCACCGCCCCGCAGGAAGTGCGCCAAACCCGCGCCGCCATGCGCCGCGTGGCGCGGCGGCTGAAGCGGGCCGGCGTGGCCATCGCCGAGCCGTTGCCCGCGCTCGGCGCCATGATCGAGACCCCGGCGGCGGCGCTCTCGGCCGACCGGCTTTGCAGCGAGTGCGACTTCCTCTCGCTCGGTACCAACGACCTCACCATGTACACCCTCGCTGTCGATCGCGGCGACGAGCATGTGGCCAGCCTCTACGACCCGCTGCACCCGGCCGTGCTCAGGCTCATCCAGTTCAGTGCCGACGCGGCAAACCGGGCCGCACGGCCATTGACGGTCTGTGGCGAAATCGCCGGCGAGCCGCGCCTGACACCATTGCTGGTAGGGCTCGGGCTGACCGACCTGTCGATGGTACCTGGCAGCCTGCCGGCCGTGAAAAAACGCATCCGCGCCATCGAGGCCGGCGCCGCGCGGGATCTTGCCGACCACGTCATGCGCGAGACCGACCCGCGGCGTATCGCCGACCACATCGACCGCTTCAACGACCGCCTATGAGCTTGCCGCGCCGCACCGGCGCTGCTACCTAACGGGTTTCGTGGCGAGGTCGCACGACGCACCAATTCCGCCAAGCGTCTCAGGAGAAGATTAGGTATGAGCACCGACTACAAAGTTGCCGACATCGCGCTTGCGGACTGGGGCCGCAAGGAGATCGCCATCGCCGAGACCGAGATGCCGGGCCTGATGGCCCTGCGCGAGGAATATGCCGGCAAGCAGCCCCTCGACGGCGCACGCATCGTCGGCTGCCTGCACATGACCATCCAGACCGCCGTGCTCATGGAGACCCTGGTCGACCTCGGTGCGAGCCTGCGCTGGTCGAGCTGCAACATCTTCTCGACGCAAGACCACGCCGCCGCCGCCGTTGCCGCCGCCGGCATGCCGACCTTCGCCTGGAAGGGCGAGACGGATGAGGAGTTCTGGTGGTGCATCGACCAGACCATCCAAGGCCCGGACGGCTGGAAGCCCAACATGATCCTCGATGATGGCGGCGACCTGACCAAGGTCATGCATGACAATCATCGCGACGCCCTGGCCGATATCCGCGGCCTGTCAGAGGAGACCACCACGGGCGTCCATCGCCTTTACGAGATGGAGAAGGACGGCAGCCTCGCCGTGCCCGCCATCAACGTGAACGATTCCGTCACCAAGTCGAAATTCGACAATCTCTATGGCTGCCGCGAGAGCCTGGTCGACGGCATCCGCCGCGCCACCGACGTCATGATGTCGGGCAAGGTCGCCGTGGTCGCCGGCTATGGCGATGTCGGCAAGGGCTCGGCCGCCTCGCTGCGCAATGCCGGCGCCCGCGTGCTGGTCACCGAGGTCGATCCCATCTGCGCCCTGCAGGCGGCGATGGAAGGCTACGAAGTGGTGACCATGGACGCCGCCGCGCCCCAGGGCGACATCTTCGTCACCGCCACGGGCAATGTCGACGTCATCACCATCGACCACATGCGCGCCATGCACGATCGCGCCATCGTCTGCAATATCGGCCACTTCGATTCCGAGATTCAGATCGAGGCGCTGTCCAACATGGCCTGGGACGAGATCAAGCCCCAGGTCGACCAAGTCGAGTTTCCCGACGGCAAGCGCTTGATCGTTCTCGCCAAGGGCCGCTTGGTCAATCTCGGCTGCGCGACGGGCCATCCGAGCTTCGTCATGAGCGCCTCGTTCACCAACCAGGTGCTGGCCCAGATCGAGCTCTGGAACAATCATCAGAGCTACGAGCGCAAAGTCTACACCCTGCCAAAGCATCTCGACGAGAAGGTGGCGGCGCTGCATTTGCAGAAGGTCGGCGCCACGCTCTCGACGCTCAGCGACAAGCAGGCCGACTATCTGGGCCTGTCCCAGCAAGGCCCCTTCAAGCCGGACCACTACCGCTACTAGCTAAGCAGGCGGCGCCTCGTAGGCGACCACGGTCATATCGGCCGCGGAATCACGCAAGGCTATCAAGCTCTGATAGGCAGGCGACTCGTACCAGCCTGCCGCTTTCTACGAATCCGGGAAGGCGAGCACACCCACCGCCTGGTGCGGATGCTCGCCCGCGCGTACTGCCGTGGTCTTGCCGCACAGAACCACTTGCCCGTCGAATGGGATCAACGTATCTCCCACGGATTTGGCATAAGTCTGGAACGCTTCCGGGTCCTTGACGGTCGAGTGAAAAATCATGAAGGCGCTCATGGGATAACTCCTATGTGTTGCATCTTGCCACTCTCAGCGAGATAGGGTCAGGGCCGCGTCGCGATAAGGCAGCTGTCACGCATAGTATTCATGCCAATTTGGCATTAATATCGTGGCATGGATCGCCTTGCCGCCATGACGCTTTTCATGCGCGTCGCCGAAACCGGAAGCTTTTCCGAGGTCGGGCGTGAGTTCGGCTTGACCCAGCCGACGGTCAGCAAACAGGTCGCGGCGCTGGAGCGGTCCTTGGGCGCCCGCCTGCTTGCGCGTTCGACCAGGTCCGTTGCCCTGACCGAGGACGGCGGGCGCTACTACGAGCGCTGTCGCGCCGTGGCCGAGGCAGTCGAACAGGCCGAGGCCAGCATCGGCCAGGCCGCCGCGCCCGCAGGCATGTTGCGGGTCAGCTGCCCCGTCTCTTTCGGGCAGGTGCAGCTGGCACCGCGCATACCCGCTTTGCTGAGCCGCTATCCGCGCCTCCAGGTGGACCTCAACATGTCCGACCTGTTCGTCGATCTGGTCGAGGCCGGCGCCGACGTCGCCATCCGCATCGGCGAGCTCGGCGAGAGCGCCCTGGTGGCCCGCAGGATCGGGCTTACGCGCCGCCTCACGGTGGCCGCGCCGGGCTATCTCCACCGAGCCTCTGAGCCAAGCACGCCGGCCGACCTCTCGGACCATGACTGTATCGTCTTCACCCGGCTCGCCTCGGTCGACCGCTGGCGCTTCATCGGGCCTGGCGGCGAGCACACTGTGAAGGTGGCTGGCGGCTTGCGCGCAAGCAATGCCCTGGCAGTGCGCGAGGCCGTCATCGCGGGGGCCGGAATCGCCGTTCTGCCCGCCTGGCTGATCAGCGACGCGCTGGCCAGCGGCGCCTTGGTGGCAATCATGCCCGACTATCAACCCAAGCCCTTGCCGATGCATTTGCTGTTCCCCACAGCCAGGCCCCATCCGCTGCGCGTGCGCGCCTTCGCAGATTTCGTCCTGGACGCGTTTCGCGACGAGCCCTGGCTTGCCGCAACGCCCGCCGCCACGCTACAACCGGGGTGATGTATACGTCCCGCGAGATAGCCGACGAGACTGCTCTGGCCGCCTTCGCGGCGGAGATCGCGGCCGAAGCGCGGGCCGGCGATCTGATCGCCTTGCGCGGACCCCTCGGGGTCGGCAAGACCACCTTCGCGCGGGCTTTCCTGCGCGCGCTCGGCTGCGATGAAGAGGTGCCAAGCCCCACCTTCACCCTTGTGCAGAGCTACGATCTCACGCCCTGCCCCGTCTGGCACTACGACCTCTACCGCCTGGAGCAGGCGGAAGAGCTGTGGGAGCTCGGCATCGAGGACGCCCTTGCCGAGGGGATCGTGCTGATGGAATGGCCGGAGCGGGCCGAGGGCCTGCTGCCCGAGGCTCGTACCCTTATCGATATGCGTTTCGCCGAGCCCGGCCGTCGGCTGACATTGTGCCGGCGGCAGGCGCGCGCAGGGCTGATCGCGAACTTTCTGGAGGCCAACGGCTGGGGCGAAGCGCAGCGTGCACCGCTTGCCGGCGATGCCTCGTTCCGGCGCTATGAGCGCCTGCGGCTAAATGGCGAAGCCGCAGTGTTGATGGACGCGCCGCCGCCGGAGGATGTGACCCCTTTCGTCGATGTCGCGCGGCATTTGCGCAAAGCCGGCTATAGCGCTCCTGAGCTCATGGCGGTCGATACCGGGCCGGGCCTCGCCTTGCTCGAGGACCTGGGCGACGACACCTACAGCCGGGTGCTCGATGGCGGCGGCGAGCCTGCGCCGCTTTACGCTGCGGCGGTCGATCTCCTGGCAGACCTGCACGCCCACGCCCCCCCCGCCTGGCTCGCGCCCTATGACGAAGCGGCTTATCTCGCCGAGGCCGAACTGCTGCTCGACTGGTTCATGCCGGCAATGGACGCGGCGCCCGATGCGGCTGCGCGTGCGGCCTTTCACGACGCCTGGCGGGCCGCCCTGCCCCAGGCCGCCCTCGGCGCGCCGGTCACGGTGCTGCGCGACTACCATGCGGACAATCTGATGTGGCTGCCGGCGCGCGAGGGCCATGCCCGTGTCGGCCTGCTCGATTTCCAGGACGCCCTGGCGGGCTCGCCCGCCTATGACCTGGTCTCCCTGCTCGAAGACGCCCGCCGCGAGGTCTCGAATGATCTTGCCGAGGCCATGATCCAACGCTATCTCGCCGCCGCGCCGGACCTCGACGCGGCAGCCTTTCGCGCCGCCTATGCCATCCTCGGCGGCCAGCGCAACACCAAGATCATCGGCATTTTCACGCGTCTTTGGCGGCGCGACGGCAAGCCCGCCTATCTCGCCATGATCCCCCATGTCTGGCGCCTGCTCGAAGGCGACCTCGGCCATCCCGCCTTGGCGGATGTCCGCGCCTGGTTCGACCGCCACCTGCCGGCGCCGCTGAGGCGCGCACCGCAGCCATGAGCGTGATGCCGAAGACCGCGATGGTCCTGGCGGCGGGACGCGGCGAGCGCCTGCGCCCGATCACCGACACCCTGCCCAAGCCTCTGGTGGTAGTCGACGGCGCGACCATGCTCGACCAGGCGCTGGACAGGGTCGCGGCCGCGGGGATCGAGCAAGCGGTCGTCAACTCCCATCACCTTGCCGAACGCATCCATGGGCACCTTGAGGGTCGCGAGACGCCGGCGATCACGATCAGCCACGAAACCGAATTGCTTGATACCGGCGGCGGCGTCGCCAACGCCCTTGGTCATCTCGGCGAGGCGCCCTTCTTCGTCCTCAACAGCGATGTGGTCATGCTCGACGGGCCCCAATCCGCCTTGTCGCGCCTGGCCGACGCCTGGTGCGACGAGCGCATGGACGCGCTGCTGCTGACCCACGCCACCGTGCGCGCCCATGGCTATTCGGGCCGGGGCGATTTCGTGCTGTCGCCGGATGGCGTGGTGCGGCGGCGGCGGGAAGGAGAGATCGCACCCTATCTGTTTACCGGCGTGCAAATCTTGCACCCGCGGCTCTTTGCCGGCTGCCCCGAGGGCGCCTTCTCGCTCAACCGGCTCTACGACAAGGCCGCCGAGGCCGGCCGCCTGCATGCCATCGTGCATGACGGCGAGTGGCTGCATGTGGGCACGCCTGCGGCGCTAGAGACCGTCGAGCGAAGACTGGCGGAGATCCGCTGAGCATGGCCGGGCCGGGAAACATATTCACGATCTCCCCCGGCGTCTCCTTTGTCGATGCCCTGGCCGAGGGCGTGCTCGCCGAACATGGCGCCACGCCTCTGGGCTTGAGCGGCGTTACCATTCTGCTGCCCACGCGGCGCGCCGTGCGCAGCCTGCGCGAGGCCTTTCTGCGCCGCAGCGCGGCGCCGATGCTGCTGCCGGCCATGCGTGCCATTGGCGATGTCGACGAAGACGAGCTGGCCCTCGGCGAGGACGATGCCGCCGGCGCCGCGGCACTCGACTGCCCGCCTGCGATCGGCGATCTCGAACGGCAATTGCTGCTGGCGCAACTGATCCGCCAATGGGAGGCGGGACGGGCCGGCGCCCGCTCCAACCAGGGCCAGGCGGTGCGCCTTGCCGGCGAGCTTGCCCGCCTGATCGACCAGGTGCAGACCGCGCGCCTCGACTTTGCCGGCCTGGAAACATTGGTCGAAGGCGACCTTGCCGAACATTGGCAGCAGACGCTGCGCTTCCTGCAGATCGTCACCGAGGCCTGGCCGAGCCTGCTCGCGAGCCGCCACGGCATCGACCCGGCCGAGCGCCGCAATCGCATGCTCGGAGCGCTGACCGCTCACTGGCAGGAGAGCCCGCCCGAGGGGCCGGTCATCGCCGCCGGCTCCACCGGCAGTGTGCCCGCCACCGCCGACCTGCTGGCCGTGGTCGCCGGCCTGCCCCGGGGCGTCGTCATCCTGCCCGGGCTCGACAGCGGCCTGGACGATGACAGCTGGGCCGCGCTCGGCGAGACCCACCCGCAGTTCGGCATGGCGCAACTGCTCGAGCGCCTGGACGTGGCACGCGAAGACGTTCTGGCCTGGGGTGGCGAGGGCGATGATGCGCGTCTGGCGCTGGCGCGGGAGGTCATGCGGCCCGAGGCCACCGCCCATGCCTGGGCCGATCTCGGCCATCTCGATGCGGCAGCGGCAAGCGGTGGACTCAGCCGTATCGAATGCGACGATTCCCGCGCCGAGGCCGGGGTCATCGCCCTGCTCATGCGCGAAACCTTGGAAGAGCCGGGCCGCACCGCTGCCCTGGTCACGCCCGACCGCGATCTTGCCCGCCGCGTCCGTGCCGAGCTTGGCCGCTGGGACATCGCCGTGGACGATTCCGCCGGCCGGCCGCTCGCCGAGACCATGCCCGGCACTTTCCTGCGCCTGAGCCTCGACGCCCTGCAGGAGGACCTGGCACCGGTGCCCCTGCTCTCCCTGCTCAAGCACCCCTTGGCAGCCGGTGGCGAGCAACGTGCCGCCGTCCGTGCCCGGGCGCGCCAGCTCGAGCGCGCCTGCCTGCGCGGACCGCGGCCGGGCCCGGGATTTGCCGGCTTGCGTCGCGCGCTCGGCAAGCACAAGGATCTGCGCGATTGGCTCAAACCTCTCGAAGAGGCGGCGACACCCCTGCTACGCCGGCTCCGCCGCAAGCGCCCGGTCGCCCTTGCCGACCTGGTGCGCGACCATCTCGCCTTTGCCGAATGGCTGGCAAGCGACGACACCCTGTGGCAGGGCGAGGCCGGCAGCGCGGCGGCGGCGCTTTTCGAGCAGATGCTGGCCGCGGCCGAAGGCCTGCAGCCCATTGCAGCGGCCGAATACCCGGCGCTTTTGGAAGCCTTGCTGGCCCGCGCGGTGGTGCGTCCGCGCGCGGGCGTGCATCCGCGCCTCGCCATCTGGGGACCGCTGGAGGCGCGCCTGCAACATGCCGACCGCATCATTCTCGGCGGCCTGGTCGAAGCCAGCTGGCCGGGCGAGGTCGCCGCCGATCCCTGGTTGAGCCGGCCCATGCGCCGCGCCTTCGGCCTGCCCCTGCCCGAGCGCGCCGTCGGCCTCGCCGCGCATGATTTCGCGCAGCTCTTTTGCGCGCCGGAAGTGGTGCTGACCCATGCCAAGAAGTCCGAGGGCACGCCGACGGTTCCCTCGCGCTGGCTGGTGCGCCTCGACACCGTGATCGAAGGCGCGGGCGGCGCCGAACATCTGCGCCAACCCATATGGATGCAGTGGCACTCGGCGCTCGACGCACCGGAAGGACCGCCGCGCCCCCTGCCGCCGCCGGAGCCACGGCCCCCGGTCGCAGCGCGCCCGAGGGTGCTGTCCGTGACCCGCATCGAGCGCTGGATGCGCGATCCCTACGATATCTTCGCCCGCCATATCCTTGGCCTGCATCCCCTCGACCCCATCGATGCGGCCTTGGGGCCGGCCCAGTTCGGCCAGTACATCCATCACGCCCTGCACGAATTCGTTAGCGAGGTAAGCGGCCCCCTGCCCACGGACGCGGCGGAGCGCTTGCTGGAGATCGGGCGGCGCGCCATGGCCGAGGCGGAGGTCTATCCCGGGCTCTGGGCCTTCCTCTGGCCGCGCTTCGAGCGCATCGCGGACTGGTTCCTGGCCCGGGAAGGCGAGCGCCGGGCCGCGGGTCTGATCAGCCATACGGAAATCAAGGGCCACCTGGAGCTTGCCGCGGTGGCGCCCTTTACCGTCAGCGCCATTGCGGATCGTATCGATATCGATACGGCCGGTGCAGCCCATATCATCGACTACAAGACCGGCGGCGTGCCGAGCGAGACGGAGGTCGTCGCGGGCTTTGCGCCGCAACTGCCCCTGGAGGCCGCGATCGCCCTTGCCGGCGGTTTTCCCGGCCTCAGCGTCGGTGGCCTCGGCCCGCTCTCCTATTGGCGCCTCGGCAGCGGAGGCGATGCCGGCGAGATCCGCAACCTCAAGAGCGAGGCGTCGGAGCTCGCGGCGGAGGCGCTGGCCGGCCTGGCCGAGCTGGTCGCCGCCTTCGACCGCGCAGACACGCCTTATGTCGCGCGGCCGACACCCGCCGCGGCGCCCCGCTATAGCGACTACGAGCATCTGGCCCGGATCGGCGAATGGTCCGCCGTCGAGCGTGAGGCCTGGCCATGAGCGAAAGCATCGCCCGCGCCGACGCCGCCCAGCGCACCGCCTCCGATCCCGCCGCCTCGGTCTGGGTGGCGGCCTCGGCCGGCACCGGCAAGACCAAGGTGCTCACCGACCGCGTGCTGCGCCTGATGCTCGGCGGCGAGGAGCCAGCGACACCGCCCAACCGCATCCTCTGCCTCACCTTCACCAAGGCGGCGGCGGCCGAGATGGCCAACCGGCTCGCCCTCAGGCTGGGCCGCTGGGCGACCATGTCGGCGGCCGATCTCGAAGCGGAACTCGCTGAGTTGACCGGCAACGACCCATCGCCGGAGGCGATCGAGCGTGCCCGGCGCCTGCTTGCCGCGGTGCTGGAGACGCCCGGCGGCATGCGCATCCAGACCATCCATGCCTTCTGCCAGGCGCTGCTGGCGCGCTTTCCGCTCGAAGCCGGCGTGCCGCCGCATTTCGAGGTGGTCGACGAGCGCTCGGCGGAAGAGCTGCTCGGCACCGCGCGCGAGGAGTTGATCGCGCGCATCGATCCGGACGGCGGCGATGCCATGGCCCGGGCGCTCGACGTGATCACCCGCAACGTGCACGAGACGCGCCTTGCCGACCTGCTGGCAGAGCTGACCCGCGAACGTGGCCGCCTGGCGCGCCTGCGCCTCGCCCAGGGCGGTCTCGGCGGCCTGCTGGCGAGCCTGCGCCAGCGCCTCGGCCTGGAACTCGGCGAAACAACGGAGAGCCTGCTCGCCGAAGCCTGTACCGATGATGCCTTCGATCGCGAGGCCTTGCGCGCCGCCGCTTTGGCTCTCGGCGAAGGATCGGCCACGGATGCCGAGCGCGGCACGATCATCGCCGACTGGCTGGCACTCGCCGACGCCGAGGCGCGATACGAGCAATTGTCCGACTACCGGTCCGCCTTCTTCACCAAGAGCGGAAACCTGAGAGCGAAGCTTCTCACCAAGAAAGTGGACGCTGCTGCCGAAGAGCCGTTGATCGCGGAGGCGACACGCTTGCTGGCGCTAGATGCGCGCATGCGCAGCGCCACCGTCGCCGAGACGACGAAAGCCATCCTGACTTTCGCCGGCGCCCTGCTCGAAGCCTATGACGGGCACAAGAGGGCGCATAACTGGCTGGATTACGACGACCTGGTTCTGCGCACGCGGGCGCTTCTGGCGGCAGGCTCCGGCCGCGCCGCCTGGGTGCTCTACAAGCTCGACGGCGGGCTCGACCATATCCTGGTCGACGAGGCCCAGGACACCAATCCGGACCAGTGGGCCGTGGTCGAGGCGCTGGCGGAAGAGTTCTTCGCCGGTGCCGGCGCCCGCGAGGTGCCACGCACCATCTTCGGCGTCGGCGACGCCAAGCAGTCGATCTACGGCTTCCAGCGCGCCGATCCACGGATATTCGCCGGCGTTCGAGAGGATTTCCGCGCCCGCGTCCAAGGGGCGGAGCGCGATTGGCAGCAAGTGCCCCTCGATGTCTCCTTCCGCTCGACCACCGCCGTTCTCCAGGCCGTCGACGACGTTTTCGCCGACGAAGCGGCGCGCGACGGCCTGCTGTTCGGCGAAAGCGACATCGCGCACGAATCCGCGCGCCTCGGCCAGGCGGGCCTGGTCGAGCTTTGGGCGCCGGTCGAAGCCGAGGCCGAAGATGCGCCGGTGCCCTGGAAGCCGCCGGTCGAGCGTGGTGAGGCGGAAAGCCCGCAAGGCCGCTTCGCCGATATCCTGGCCCGACGCATCGCCGAGATGTGCGGCGGCGGCGAGCGGCTCGAGTCCTACGGCCGTGCCGTCGAGCCGGGCGACATCATGGTGCTGGTGCGCCGGCGCAACGCCTTCATGGACGAACTGGTGCGCCGGCTCAAGGAGCGCGACGTGCCCGTCGCCGGCATCGACCGGCTGGTGCTGACCGACCACATCGCGGTGATGGACCTGCTCTCCCTCGGCCGCTTCCTGCTGCTGCCCGATGACGACCTCAGCCTGGCCGAGACCCTGAAAAGCCCCATGTTCGGCCTCGACGACGACGATCTGTTCTCGCTCGCCTATGGCCGCGGCGAGCGCAGCCTGTGGCGGGTGCTGCAAGGGCGCCGGAACCTCAAGGCAAGCTGGGGCGTGGCGGTGCACACCTTGTCGGGCCTGTTGGCCAAGGCCGACCAGGTGACGCCCTATGAGCTTTTTGCCGAAGCCCTGAGCCGCAACAACGGCCGCCGGGCCATTCTCGCCCGCCTCGGGCCTGAGGCCATGGACCCGCTCGACGAGCTGCTGGCCCAGGCCTTGGCCTACGAGCGCGCGCACTTGCCGAGCCTGCAGGGCTTTCTGCATTGGCTCGATGCCGGCGACGTGGTGGTCAAGCGCGACCTCGATGTCGGCGGCGGCGGGGCGGTCAGGGTGATGACCGTGCACGGCGCCAAGGGCCTGGAAGCGCCCATCGTCTTCCTGCCCGACAGCCTGCAAGTGCCCGGCCACCCGCCCATGCTGGCCTGGGATCCCGAGGACGAGGGCGTGCTGTGGCCGCCCTCGGCAGCGCAGCGGGACGAGCTCTCTCAGGCCTGGATCGACGAAGCCAAGCGCCGCGACATGGAGGAATATCGCCGCCTGCTCTATGTCGCCATGACCCGCGCCGCCGACCGCCTCTATGTCTGCGGCTGGCGCGGCCGGCGCAAGGCGCCAGACGACTGCTGGTATCACCTGGTACGCGCCGGTCTCGAAGAGCTGGGCGAAGCCATCGGCGATGGCGAGCCTGGGACGCCGATCCTGCGCCATCAGGTCAACCAGGCAGAAAAACCCGATAAGGTCTCGCGCCCGAGCGACGAGCCGCTGGCCACGCAAGCGCCGGACTGGACACGCTATCCGCCACCGCCCGAGCCGAAACCGCCGGTGCCCCTGGTGCCGTCGGCGATGCTGGCGGAGGAGCCGCCCGCCCGCTCGCCGCTTTCGCCGGAGGCCGGTGCCGCGGCGGAGCGCGGCCGCCTGATCCACCGCCTGCTGCAAAGCCTGCCCGACCTGGCGCCGGCGGAGCGGGCCGAGGCCTGCCGGCGCTTTCTCGCCCGGCCCGGCCTCGCCCTGGCCGCAGATGCCCGCGAGGAGATCGCCACAGCCGCACTTGCCGTCATGGAGAGCCCTGATTTTGCAGCGGTCTTTGCGCCCGGAAGCCGGGCCGAGGTACCCATTGCCGGTGCCCTGCCGGATCGCGGCGCGATTCTGTCGGGCCAGATCGACCGGCTGGCCGTAACGGGCGATTCGGTGCTCGCCGTCGATTACAAGACCGGCCGCGGCGCGCCGGACCGACCGGACAGCGTGCCCGTCCCCTATTTGCGCCAAATGGCGGCCTACCGGGCCGGATTGCGGCTGATATACCCCACCCACCAGGTGCGCTGCGCCCTCTTGTGGACCGAGCAACCGGCCTTGATGGCGCTGCCCGACGCATTGCTCGATACGCACGCGCCCGCTTGACGTGCCGCCGGGCGGTACCTACATTTTCGCTTCGACAGCTGGGTTCAGGAGCATTTTATGGCAACCACGATCGTCTCGGACGCCACCTTCGAGCAGGACGTACTCAACTCAGAAACCCCCGTTATCGTGGATTTCTGGGCGGAATGGTGCGGCCCGTGCAAGCAGATCGCGCCTCTGCTGAAGGAGATATCGGACGAGTACGGCGAGAAGTTGACCATCGCCAAGCTCAATATCGACGAGAATCCCCAGACCCCGACCAAGTACCGGGTTCAGGGCATTCCCACCCTGCTGATCTTCAAGGGCGGCGAAGTGGCGGCCATGAAGGTCGGCTCCATGCCCAAGAGCACTCTGGACGCCTGGGTCGAATCCAACATCTAATCCGGCGGCGTGCCGTTCTCGGCTAAGGCGTACCCCACCAGATAGAGCGAGCCGCAGACCAGTATCCGCGCGTTGGCCGGGCATGAAGCAAGGGCAGCCGCTAGGCTGTCCGCCGCCTCGCAGCCCGGAATCTCGTTCGGGCTGAGGCTCGCGGATTGTCCCGGAATGGCCAGAGCCACCGCGTGGTCGGCAAGGCCTGCCAGCGACCCGAGGAACGCCTCGGGCGATTTGCTGTCGAGCATGCCGACGACAAGGGCCAGCGGCCGGTCCCGCCAAGACTCCTTCACGTGCGCGGCAAGCGCCGCGGCGGCATCGGCATTGTGCCCACCATCGAGCCATAGCTCGCAGCCGGGCGGCAATTGCTCGACCAAGGCGCCCGATTCGAGCCGCTGCAGACGTCCCGGCCACTTGGCAGCGTCAAGGACGGGCTCGGCTATGCCCAGCAATTCGAGACAGGCGAGCGCCTGGCCAGCATTGGCGATCTGGTGCGGACCCGCCAATGGCGGCAGCGGCAGGCGCAACTCTCCTTCGCCGCTGCGAAAGGTCATGCCGTCGGCATCACTCTCGACCGACCAGTCACGCCCTTGCAAGAGCAATGGAGCATCCCGCTTTGCGATGGCATCCCAGGCCTCCGGCTGTTGCTGCGCGACCACGCAGGGCACGCCCGGGCGCGTGATCGCCGCCTTCTCCGCCGCGATCCCGGCCAGGCTGTCGCCAAGAAATTGCTGATGGTCGAGGCCGATCGGCGTGATCGCCGTGAGCCGCGGGGTCGCAAGGACGTTGGTGGCATCGAGGCGCCCGCCGAGCCCGGTCTCGAGCAGCAGCACATCGGCCGGGCTGCGGGCGAAGGCGAGCATCGCCGCCGCCGTGGTGATCTCGAAAAAGGTGATCGGCGCGCCGGCGTTCGCCAGCTCGCATTCGTCGAGCAGAGCGGCGAGCGCGTCGTCGTCGATCAGCTGCCCGGCGAGGCGGATGCGCTCGGCAAAGGCGACCAGATGGGGGGAGGTGTAGACATGGACGCGCCTGCCCTCGGCCTCCAGCCCGGCGCGCAGAAAGGCGATCAGCGAGCCCTTGCCGTTGGTGCCGGCGACATGGACCGTCGGCGGCAGCTTGCGCTCAGGGCTTCCGAGCGCCGCCAGGAGCCGCTCGATGCGGCCGAGAGAGAGATCGATTCGCTTCGGGTGAAGGCTCAGCAGGCGATCGAGGATCGCGTCACTTTTCGGCAAGGGGGGCGTCGTCTTCGTCGGGCTCGGGCGGTAGTATCTCGACTTCGGGCACGCTTTCGCCAAGCTCCGGAATGGCGACGCTGCGCTCCACCAGATCGACCACATCGGCACCGGGCAACGGCGCCATGAGCAGGGAGGTCAGGCGAATCAGGTTGTCGCGGATCTCGGGCCGGGGCACCACCGCGTCGACCATGCCGTGCTCGAGCAGATATTCCGACTTCTGGAAGCCCTCGGGCAGGCTTTGGTGCAGGGTGCTTTCGATCACCCGCGGCCCGGCAAAGCCGATCAGCGCGCCGGGCTCGGCCAGGGTGATATCCGCCAGCATGGCAAACGAGGCCGTGACGCCGCCCGTGGTCGGGTTGGTTAGCACGACAATATAAGGCTGGCCCGCCTCGCGCACCTCGTTGACGGCGATGGTGGTGCGCGGCATCTGCATCAAGGACAGAATGCCCTCCTGCATGCGCGCGCCGCCGGACGACGGGAACACGATCAAAGGCGCACGCTGCAGAATGGCGAGCTTGGCCGCCGCCACCAGGCCTTCGCCGACGGCCATGCCCATGGAGCCACCCATGAAACCGAAATTGAAAGACGCTGCCACCATCTGACGCCCGCCGACCGCGCCGTGCACGACGCTGATGGCGTCCTGGTGTCCGCTCTTGGTCTGGGCATCCTTGAGCCGGTCCGCATAGCGCTTGGTATCGCGGAAACGCAAGGGATCGACCAGCACTTCCGGCAGGTCGATGGCGGTATAGGCGGCATCGTCGAACAGGGCCGCAAAACGCCCCTCGCTGCCGATCGCCATGTGGTGCTCGCAATGGGGACAGACGAAGAGCTGCGATTCGAGGTCGCGGTGGAAGATCATCTGTTCGCAGGACGGGCACTTGTCCCACAAATTGTCGGGCACGTTGCGCCGCGTCACCAGCGCCCGGATCTTCGGCCTGACGTAATTGTTGAGCCAGCTCATGCTTCGCTCCGTCTCAGGGTCACGCTCGAGCGCCTCTCACGCCGGCCGCCAGGTCCTCGACCAGCTCTATCACCGAGGCCACCGCGTCGCCGCCATCGCGCTCGGCAACGGCAATGCGATCGACGAAGGCCGATCCCACCACGGCCGCATCGGCATGGCGCGCCACCGCCGCCGCCTGTTCCGGCGTCTTGATGCCGAAGCCGACGGCCACCGGCAGTTCCGTATGACTTTTCAGCCGTGCCACCGCCACCGCCACGGCATCGTGATCCGCAGCCCCGGCGCCGGTGATGCCGGTGATCGAGACATAATACAGGAAGCCGCTGGTATTGCGCAGCACCGCAGGCAGGCGCTCATCGTCGGTGGTCGGCGTCGCCAAGCGAATGAAGGATACGCCCTTGGCCAGCGCCGGCAGGCAAAGCTCCTCGTCTTCCTCCGGCGGCAGATCGACGATGATCAGGCCATCGACCCCGGCACCGAGCGCATCGTCGAGAAACCGGTCCACGCCATAGACGTAGATGGGATTGTAGTAGCCCATGAGGATGATCGGCGTGTCGTCGTCGGCGGTGCGGAATTCGCGCACCATCGCAAGCGTCTTGGCGAGGGTCTGGCCCGCCGCCAGCGCCCGCTGCCCAGCCAGCTGGATGGCCGGGCCGTCGGCCATGGGATCGGTAAACGGCATGCCGAGCTCGATGACGTCGGCCCCCGCTCCCGGCAGCCGCTTGACCAGCTCGAGCGCGCGCTCGGCATCCGGATCTCCCGACATGACGAAAGCCACGAGGCCGGCGCGACCCTCTGCCGCCAGGGCTGCGAAGCGCTCCTCGATGCGGCTCACAGCTTCACTCCCAGCTTTTCGGCCACCGCGAAGATATCCTTGTCGCCTCTGCCGCACATGTTCATGACCAGAATATGGTCAGCCGGCAGCTCGGGTGCAATCTTGACCACATGGGCCAGCGCATGCGCCGGTTCCAGGGCCGGGATGATGCCCTCGAGACGCGAGCAAAGCTGGAAGGCGTCGAGCGCCTCGTCGTCGGTCACCGAGACATATTCGACGCGGCCCTGCTCGTGCAGCCAGGCATGCTCGGGCCCGATGCCCGGGTAGTCGAGCCCGGCCGAGATCGAATGCGCATCCGTGATCTGGCCGTCGTCGTCCTGCAAGAGATAGGTGCGGTTGCCGTGCAGCACGCCCGGCGCCCCGGCGCTCAGCGAGGCCGCGTGGCGGCCGGTCTCGACCCCCTCGCCGCCGGCCTCGACGCCGATGATGCGCACGTCGCGATCGTCGAGGAAGGGATGGAAAAGGCCGATGGCGTTGGAGCCGCCGCCGATGCAGGCGACCAGCGAATCCGGCAGGCGGCCTTCGGCGGCCTGGATTTGCTCGCGCGCCTCGCGCCCGATCACCGACTGGAAGTCGCGCACCAGCTCAGGGTACGGGTGCGGCCCGGCCACGGTGCCGATGATGTAATAGGTATCCTCGACATTTGTCACCCAATCGCGCAGGGCCTCGTTCATGGCGTCCTTGAGGGTCGCCGTGCCCGAGGAGACCGAGCGCACTTCCGCGCCCAGCAGCTTCATACGGAAGACATTGGGTTGCTGGCGAACGATATCGGTCTCGCCCATATAGACCACGCATGGCAGGCCGAACAAGGCACAGACAGTTGCCGTGGCAACACCGTGCTGGCCGGCGCCGGTTTCGGCGATGATCCGCTTCTTGCCCATGCGGCGGGCGAGCAGGATCTGGCCGACGCAGTTGTTGATCTTGTGCGCGCCGGTGTGGTTGAGCTCATCGCGCTTGAAATAGATGCGCGCGCCGCCCAGATGCTGGCTGAGGCGCCTGGCATGATAGAGCGGGCTGGGCCGGCCGACATAATGGGCCATCAGGTCGTCGAACTCGGCGGCAAAGGCCGGATCGGCCTTGGCCTCGCCATAGGCGCGCTCGAGGTCGAGAATCAGCGGCATCAGGGTCTCGGCCACGAAGCGGCCGCCGAAGATGCCGAAATGGCCCTGCTCGTCCGGGCCCTCGCGATAGCTGTTGATCTCTGACATGTTTGCGATTCGCTACGGCGTCGCGGCTGCGACCGCTTCGACAAAGGCTTGGATCAGGCGTAGGTCCTTGACGCCCGGTGCCGACTCGACGCCACTTGAGACGTCGACGAATTTTGCTCCCGATATCTGGATCGCCTGGCCGACATTGTCCACTGTCAGGCCTCCCGACAGGATCCACGGCCGCCGCCATTCCCTGTCCGCCAGAAGCCGCCAGTCGAAGGCCTGGCCCAGGCCACCCGGGCGCGACGCGTCCGCTGCCGCCTTGGCGTCGAACATCAACCAGTCGCACACCGGCTCATAGCCCGCGACCTTGGCCAAATCCTCTTCCCCGGCCACGCCGATCGCCTTTATCACCTGGACGCCGACGCGCCTCTTGATGTCGGCAACGCGCTCGGGCGTCTCGTCGCCGTGCAGCTGGACGACGTTGATCGGCACCTGATCCATGACGCTATCGATCAAATCGTCGCGCGGGTCGACGAAGATCGCCACCTTCTCCAACTTGATGGGCGCCCTCAGGGCAAGAGCCTGGGCATCCGCCAGGCCAATGTTTCGTGGCGATGGCGGATAGAATACCAGCCCCATGCGCCAGGCGCCGGCAGCCGCCGCCGCGGCCACGGCCTGATGGTTGGTAAGGCCACAAATTTTCGTTCTTACGGTCACTTTAGGCCACCACCTCCGCCATTTCCTCGGCGATGCGTGCGGCGGCAGCGGCAGCATCGTCGGCGCGGGTGATCGGCCGGCCGATGACCAGATAATCGGCACCGTCGCGCACCGCTTCGGCCGGCGTGACGATACGCTTCTGGTCGTCCGCCGTCGACCAGGCCGGGCGAATGCCGGGCACCACCACCTTGAAATCATCGCCACACAACTGCCGGATCATGGTCGTCTCATGGGCAGAAGCGACGACGCCGTCCATGCCGCATTCCTGCGCCAGCTCGGCAAGCCGCTTGACCTGATCGGCGATCGGCCCGTGCATGCCGACGGCGGCAATATCGTCCTCGTCGAAGCTCGTCAGCACGGTCACCGCAAGCAACAAAGGCCGCCGCCCGTCGGCGCCGTCGGCGACCCTCATGGCGGCCGCCGCCGCTGCCCGCATCATAGCCGCACCGCCACTGGCGTGCAGCGTGATCATCATGGGATCGCAAGGCGCCGCCGCGAGCAAGGCGCGCGCGACCGTATTGGGAATGTCGTGGAGCTTGAGGTCGAGAAAGATCGGCAGGCCGCCGGCAGCGACCCGGCGCACCCCCTCCGGGCCATTGGCGGAAAAGAATTCCAGCCCCAGCTTGAGCGCGCCGACGCCGCCAGCGAGCGCGCCGGCAAGCGTCGCGGCTTCATCCGGGTCGCTGGTATCGACGGCGCAAATGATCTGCCGGGCACGATCGGCCGCAGTCATGGGTTATCCTCCGTGACGGTGTTCTCAAAATCTTGGCGGGGGTAGCACATCCGGCGGCGTGGCGGCAATATCAAGACACGTGATGCCTGGGGTCGGGTAGAGCACGGCCCTCGCGCAAGGCCACCACTTCGCGCTCGAGCGCGGCGGCCTGACGGCGCTTGGCCCGCGCCGCCTGGCGCCCACCGCCGCCGGCAAGCCAGTTGCCGGTGCCGCCGATGGCGGCGCCAAGCGCCAGCGCCCCCAGCACGAGAAGGTAGAGCGGCAGCTCCACACTGGCCGGAACCGGCGACAGGGAAATCACCACGGGTTGCCGATTGGCTATCGCGAAGGCCACGGCAAGGGCGGCAAAGATCAACGCGACAGCGCGCCACAACAGCTTCACGGCAGGGCCCGGCTCACGCCTCGTTGACCCGCTGGCGCAGCTCCTTGCCGGACTTGAAGAAGGGCACGTATTTCTCGGGTACCGTCACGGAGGCGCCGGTGCGCGGATTGCGGCCGACACGAGCGGCACGCTCCTTGACCGAGAAGGCGCCGAAGCCCCGCAGCTCCACGCGATCGCCACGCGCCAAGGCATCGGATATCTCATCGAACACCGTCGAGACGATACGCTCGACATCGCGGTGATAGAGACGCGGATTGTCCTGGGCCAGAGCCTGGATCAATTCGGATTTGGTCATGACACGTGCCCGCTTGTCCGATGCGCGTCCGTCGCTTCAGCCCCAATCTCGACAGTTGGGCGCGGCGACAGGCAGCCGCAGTCCTCCCAAAAAATCCTTATTCGATCCCACGAGGTTGCCAAAGCGAGACCAAACCGTCAAGTCTAAGTCTTTCTAGTAAATGGGATTTTCCGACCGAAGCCGAAACGAGCCTGTCGAGAAGCTCTTCCGGATAATCGATCTGCACATCGATCAGCGGCAAATCGGGCTCGACATCGCGCGCTTCTTCGAGCCATGCGATAGCCACGTCTTCGCCGCCGATGGCGTCGATGAGCCCGTTTTCTTGCGCCATGGCACCGGTATATATCCGCCCGTCCGCGAGGCGCTGTGCCTCGGCAGGGCTCATGCCGCGGCGCTCGATGACCATGCCGACGAACATGGCGTGGATATCGTCCACGACTTCACGCGTCGCCGCGCGCGCTTCCGGGGTCAGCCGCGACAGCGGGTTGGGCTGTGCCTTCAACGGCCCGCTGGTGATGGTGTCGTTCTCGATTCCCAGCTTCTCCATCAGGCCGACGAAGTTCGTGGCCTCGAGCACCACGCCGATGGAGCCGGTGATGGTGGTTTCGCGGGCGACGATATAGTCGGCGGCGAGCGCCGTCATATAGCCGCCCGACGCCGCCAGCTGGTTCATCACCGCGACCACGGGCTTGGCCTCGCCGACCTTGAGCAGGCCGCGATAGAGCGCCTCCGAGCCGAAAGTGGTGCCACCCGGGCTGTCGATGTGGACCAGCACGGCGGCGACCGAGGGATCCTCCAGCAAAGCCGCGATGGCAGCATCGCGATAGGGATCGGCGAAGATAATGTCTTCGACCCAGAGCACGGCAATATGCTTGCTGCCCGGCAGGGTCGGCAGGCGGGCAAATGCGACGGCGGCGACAGCGAGCAAGGAGACGAGCGCCAGCAGCCGCCACATGGCCAGACGGCGCTTGAGGCGCCGCCGGTCGATCAACGCGTCGCTATCGAACGCCATCCCACGCGCCTCGCGCCATGCGCGGGCCGGCCACGCGCCGGCTTAGGCGCCGGCATCCTTTTCGGCCGCATCATCGGCAGCATCCTCTGCCGCAGCCTCTGCCGGAACCGCCGCCTCGGTTTCTGTTTCAGCGGCAGCCTCTTCATCCGCGGCGGCCTCCGCCGGCACATCCTCATCCTCGCCACCGCCGGCCTCGGCCTTGGCCTTGATTGCCGCGCCGAGGATATCGCCCAGGCTGGCACCGCTGTCGGAGGAGCCGTACTCGGCCATCGCCGCTTTCTCCTCGGCGATCTCCAAGGCCTTCACCGACATCGTCAAGCGACGGTTGGGGCCATCCATCTGGGTAATCTTGGCATCGATCTTGTCACCGACCGCGAAGCGCTCCGGACGCTGGTCGCCACGATCGCGGGCCAGATCCGCCTTGCGAATGAAGCCCACCGCACCGTCATTCACAGTCACCTCGAGGCCCGCGTCGAGCACCGCCGAGATAACGCCGGTGACGATGGAACCCTTCTTCAGCTCGGCCATGGCCGAAGCAAATGGATCGGCCTCGAGCTGCTTGACGCCGAGGCTGATGCGCTCCTTCTCGACATTGATATCGAGCACCTTGGCTTTAACCGTATCGCCCTTCTTGTATTTCTTCAGCGCTTCCTCGCCGGACAGGTTCCAATCGAGATCGGAAAGATGGACCAAGCCGTCGATCTCGCCGGGCAGGCCGACGAAGAGGCCGAACTCGGTGATGTTCTTGACCTCGCCTTCGACCAGCGAGCCGATCGGGTGCAGATCGGCCAGCGCATCCCACGGATTGCCGACGCACTGCTTGAGACCAAGGCTGATGCGGCGCTTGTTGGGATCGACGTCGAGCACCATGACCTCGACTTCCTGGCTGGTCGAGATGATCTTGCCGGGATGCACGTTCTTCTTGGTCCAGCTCATCTCGGAGACGTGCACCAGGCCTTCGACGCCCGGCTCCAGCTCCACGAAGGCGCCATAGTCGGTGA
>CAYPAX010000010.1:0-66333 GCA_964408735.1 uncultured Rhodospirillaceae bacterium
AATATACGCTCACCAACCATATTCTACCGAGCCGTGAATAATCCGGGCTATTTCGGCTATCCCGTGGCCCATGAGGACGATCCCCAGCGGGCGGTTCGCGCGGGCCTCGACATCGTTGGCGCGGTGGCGGACCTGCATATAGGGCAGGGCGTCGAGGTCTCGGTCCGCGTCGGCATCCATACGGGGCTGGTGGTGGCCGGCGAGGTCGGCGGCGCCGATACCCGGGGCGATATGGCGGTGGTCGGCGAGACGCCCAATATTGCGGCGCGTATCGAAGGCTTGGCCGAGCCGGACACGGTGGTGGTCGGTAACCGGACGCGGCGTCTGGTCGGCGATGTCTTCGATTTTGCGGAGCTGGGCTCCCACGAGCTGAAGGGCCTTTCCGTTCCGATGGCGCTCTATCGGGTGATGGCGGAGCGTCGGGCGGATAGCCGCTTCGAGGCGATGCATCCCGAAGGCGTGACCCCCTTCGTCGGGCGCGACGAGGAGATTGGGCTATTGCTTGGCCGCTGGGATACGGCCAAGAGTGGCGAAGGCCAGGTGGTGCTGCTGGAGGGCGAGCCCGGCATCGGCAAGAGCCGCATCACCGATACGGTCCGGGGACTGATCAGCCGCGACGATCATAGCCGCCTGCAATTCCAGTGCTCGCCGTTCTACACCAATTCAGCGTTCTATCCGTTCGTCACCCAGTTGGAACGCGCGGCCGGCTTCGAGAGCGGGGATTCGCCGGACATCCGCCTCGACAAGCTCGAAGCGCTGATCGCCGCCGACGATGCCGAGACCCTGGCGCTGATCGGCAATCTGCTGTCGCTGCCGATCGAGCGCTATCCGGCACTGGCGATGAGCCCGCAGAAATAGAAGGAACGCACCATCGAAGTGCTGGCCCAGCAGGTCGTCAAGCTGGCATGTCAAGGCGTGATCCTACTGGTGTTCGAGGACGTGCACTGGATCGACCCGACCTCGCTGGAGGCGCTCGACCAGATTATCGCTGCGATCGGCTCGGCGCCTGTGCTCGTCATCATTACCTTCCGCCCGGAGTTCACGCCGCAGTGGCGCGCACACAGCCATGTGACGCTGCACTCGCTCAACCGGCTCGGCAAGCGCCAGTCGGGGCAGCTGGTCGAGCGGGTGACAGGCGGCAAGCCGCTGCCCAAGCTGTTGCACGATCAGATCATCAGCAAGACCGACGGCGTGCCGCTGTTCATCGAGGAACTGACCAAGGCGGTGATCGAATCGGACATGGTCAGCGACGAGGGCGACCGCCATGCGATCTCGGGCACGGTCGACAGCCTGGCCATCCCGGACACCTTGCACGACTCGCTGATGGCGCGGCTCGACAAGCTGATTCCCGTCAAGGAAGTGGCGCAGATCGGCGCGGCGATCGGCCGCGAGTTCTCCTATCAGCTGATTGTTGCCGTATCGTCGATGTCGGAGATGGATCTCGACGCGGCGCTCGACAAGCTGGTGGCGTCACAGCTCGTCTTCCGACGTGGCTCACCACCTGAAGCGACCTACACCTTCAAGCACGCGCTGGTGCAGGACGCGGCCTACGATTCCTTGTTGAAACGCGACCGGCAAGACTTGCACAGAGAGATAGCCGAGGCATTGCTCGAGTATTTTCCGGCCGTCGCAGATACCGAACCCGAATTGCTGGCGCATCATTTCACCCTGGCGGAGCTTGCCGAGCGCGCCGTTCCCTATTGGTTGAGCGCTGGCCAAATGGCAGTACAGCGATCGGCCTTCGTGGACGCATCGGCACATTTGATAAAGGGCCTCGATCTGCTAGGCGCGTTGCCGTCATCGGATGATCGGGATCGTCAGGAGCTGAACTTCCAGGTTCTTTTGATGCCCGTCCATATCACGACGACCGGCTGGATCTCCGATGCGTTGTCGCAGACGGCGAGCCGTGCGCGGGAGCTTGCCGAGCGCTTTGGTGAGATGGAGATGCTCAAGGGAATCTGGCATGTCCTATGGATGGTTCGATGCGCTCCGGCCCGTTACCGTGAGGCGCTGGAGGTTGCGGACCAGGCGGTCCGGGCAGGTGAAGTACACGATGTGTCGGCTTTCAGAGTGGTGGGGCATTTCAGTGCTGCCTGTACCCATGGCTGGATGGGGGAGTTCGCCAGATCACAAGACGAGATGCGGGCCGTGGTTGCGGACTACGATTTCGACAGGCACAAAGACATTGCCTTGTCTACAAACCATGACCCCTTGAACTCGATCCTGTCATATTGGTGCCATTTCTACTGGATGACAGGCCATCCAGATATGGCAAAGCAAACCGCGTTTGAGCAGGTCGATATGGCACGGCACCTGAACCATCCTTTCAATACAATCTTCGCTCTGAGCTGCGGTGGCTGCGCTTTCGTGTATCGCAACGAGCCTGACCTCTTCTCGGAGTGGATAGCCGAAGCATCGAAAATTGCCGAGGAACAGGCCTTGGATTTCGCCATGGCATTTATCAGTGCGTTTTCAGGTATGGGTCTGATCTGGTCTGGTCACTATGAGGAAGGCCATCAAAAGGTGGCGCAATGCGTTGATATGTTCACGGCCGCCGGTATTGGGCTGATGGTGCCGATGTATCAAACCAATATGAGTCATGCGCTCGGACAGATGGAATGTGCGGACGATGGCCTTGAATTGATAGGGCGCGCGATCGAGCAAACGGCCCGGACCGGCGAGCGCTTCTATGCCGCGGAAACCCATCGCATCAAGGGCGAGCTGCTGCTTGACAAATGCAGGGAAGGGGAGGCCGAGGCGGCCTTTCAAGAGTCTCTCGGAATAGCGGCAGAGCAGGGCGCCAAGGGCTGGGAGCTGCGAACGGCTATGTCCCTGGCAAGGCTGCGGCGGCGGCAGAACAAGGTCGGAGAGGCGCACGACGTGTTGGCTCCCGTCTATGACTGGTTCACCGAGGGCTTCGACACCAGGGATCTGATGGACGCGAAGGCGCTGCTGGACGAGCTGAGATAGGCGCTAACGCAGGGGCTGGTGTGCCGTCTCCTTGAGACTGGCGATGACGAGCAGACTCACCGCCGCCGCCGCCATGACGTAGAAGACCGGCGCGATGGGGGTGCCCGTGCTCCCGATCAGCCAGGTCGCGAGGAAGGGCGCGAAGCCCCCGAAGAGAGCGACGGCCAGGCTGTAGCCGACGGACATCCAGGTGGTGCGTCCGCGGGTGGCGAAGATCTCGGCGATGGCCGCCGGGCCCGGGCCGGAGAAGGCCGCGATGAGGGCGGCGAAGCCGATCTGGATGGCGATCACGGTGGCATAGGGCACGCCATCCAGCATGAGGCTGAACAGCGGGTAGGGCAATATCAGAAAGCCGGCGCAGCAGGCCAGCAGCAGGGGCTTGCGGCCGATACGGTCCGACAACGCGCCGAACAGCGGCACCAGCAAAACCAGGGCCAGCAGGCCGAGCGTGTTCGACCACAGGGCATCGGCGCGCTCGATGCCAAGGTGCCGTTGCGCGAAGGTCGGCATGTAGGAGAGGAATATGTAGTAAGACACCGTCCACAGCACCGTGAAGCCGAAAGCCCTTGCCCCGAGCTGCCAGCCTGGCGTTGCCTCAGGCGCGGGCGCAGCCTCGGCCTGGCGGAAGGCCGGGGTCTCCTCCACATTGCGGCGCAGATAGAGCCCGACGAAGGCTATGACGCCGCCGAGCAGGAAGGGGATGCGCCAGCCCCACTCGGCCATGGCCGGCTCCGACAGCACGGTGCTGATCAGCGCCGCCATTCCCGAGCCCAGCAACAGGCCGCCGGCGACGCTCGCCTGTTGCAGGCTGCCGACCAGGCCGCGGCGGCCTTCCGGCGCCCATTCGACGAGAAAGGCCGTCGAGCCGCCCCATTCGCCGCCGGCGGAGAAGCCCTGGATGAGGCGCGCCACCACCACCAGTGCCGGTGCCGCGAGGCCGATGGTCGCGAAGTCGGGCACCAGGCCGATCATCACCGTGCCGACGGCCATCAGGGTCATGGTGAGCATGAGCGCTGCCTTGCGCCCGCGCCTGTCGCCAAGCCGGCCGATGACTATGCCGCCCAGCGGCCGGGCCAGGAATCCCAGCCCGAAGGCGGCGAAAGCGGAAAGCAGGGCGGTGGCTTCGTCCTCGGCCGGGAAGATGCGTGCACCGATGACCATGGCCAGATAGCCGTAGACCGCGAAGTCGTACCATTCGAGCACATTGCCGACCACCGCCGCCGCAATCGCTCGTCGCTGCCCCTGCCGTTCCGTCATGGCGTCCCTCCTCCGACAGAGAATGGTATAACGACTGTGACTGCAATTACGAGAGCGAGGCCGCAATGCCCCTCAAACCCATGGTCATGGAGATCGGCATGGGCACCGATATCCGCGGTGGCGACCACACCAAGGCGGCGTTGCGCGCCCTGCGCGACGCGCTCTGGCACAATTCCCTGAGTGTCGCCGATGCCTTCGGCCAGCCCGTGGATTCCATGGTCGTCGAGGTCAAGATCGGCGTGCCGAAGCCTGACGAAGTGGACCGCGAGGCGGTGCTGGCGATCCTGCCCCACGGCAGTGGCACGGTCGAGGTCGTCAAGGGCGGGCTGGAAGTTGCCAACGAGCGCGGCACGGACGTGACCATTATCGCCAATGCCGCCGCCACCGTGCGGCTCGACTTGCCGTAGGGGAGGGCATGATGTCGGAACGACGCATAATCCTCGAGCTCGGCATGGGCAACGATCTGCACGGCGGCGACTATACCAAGGCCGCGTTGCGCGCCGTCAGCGACGCCTTGCACCACAGCTCCATGATGTTCCTGCGCAGCATGCAGATCGACCCGGAGAGCATGCGCATCCATGTCACCATCGGCGTGCAGCGACCCGACAAGGTGGACGCGGATCGGGTGCGCCAGGCGCTGCCTCACGGCGCGGCCGAGGTCAGCGTGGTCAAGGGCGGCCTCGATGTGGAGGACGCAGAGGCCAACGATCCCGCCGTCATCGCCAGCGCCGCCGTGGCGGTGCATGTGGAGACCGGGTACGCGCTTTAGGTTGCAGGAGGGACGGATTGGTCTAAGCTTGGCGGTCGAGTAACGGAGGAGGGACCCTATGACATCGTTCTGTTCGCGCCTGACGGCGACGGCCGTTGCCTTGGCGATATCTCTCGCTGGTGCCGCCCTTGCCGGTGACGCAGGCCACGGCCCCTATGTGGTGCGCGGCAATACCCATATGATTGTCGGTGTCACGCTCGACGAGGCCGCGGTGCGCGCCGCCCTGCCGGAAGGGCTGGAGCCGACCGAAGGCATCACCGGCGGCTACAACATCTACACATCCGGCGGCGGCCACGACCATCCGGCCTATACGCGTGCCTATGTCTGGGCCGATCTCGCCGGCTACGACTCCGTGAGCGGTCCGGCGAGGTATGTGCTGTGGGGCGTCACGGGCCCGGGCTCGGATGTCGCCCAGGCGGAAGGCATCAATCTGTTCGATGGCGCTTCCGAGATCACTGAGACCGGTGCGACCGTGGTCGGCGTCGGCCTGGAAGGCGAGGCCGAGATCATCCGTGCCGAGATCACGCTCAATGACGAGCCCTGCGGCGAGGCTTCCGGCATTCTCAATTATCCCGTGGTGTTGCCGGATGGCGGCGGTAAGGCCATGCATCAATATCCTTTCGCGGCCGACATTTGCGGCGCAGCGCCGGTATCGCTCGAGGTATCGGTCGGCGCCTACCATGCGCTCAACGCCTTCAAGCCGACGCAAGTGCTGTGGGCGGCCCTGGCACGCAACTTGAGCTTCGCGGGAACGACGGTCGCGCGCGACTAGGCCTCGATCGTGAAAGTCCTGGTCATCGGCGGCAGCGGCTTTCTCGGCCGCGCCGTCGTTCGCTTGCTCGGCGCGCGCGGGCACGGCGCGCGGGTGCTCGACCGTATGCCAGTGGCCGGCGTTGACTTTCGCGCCGGCGATATCAGCGATCTCGACGCCGTGCGCGGCGCGCTCGAGGGCTGCGACGGCGTCATCAACCTGGCGGCGCTTTTGACTCCCGCCTGCCAGGACGACCCGATCCTTGGCGCGCGGATCAACGTGATCGGCACGCTGAATGTGTTCGAAGCGGCGCGCGAAGCGGGCCTCGATTTCGTCTGCTATACCAGCAGCGCCAGCGTGTTCGGCGCGGTCGATCCGCTGAACCCGGCGCCCGACACCCACTACGGCGCCTTCAAGCTCGCCTGCGAAGGCTCGGCCCGGGCCTACTGGATCGACCACGGCATCGCCAGTTTCGCGTTGCGCCCGTTCGTCATCTACGGGCCCGAGCGCGAGGTCGGCTTGAGCGCCGGGCCGAGTCTCGCCTGCAAGGCAGCCGCGGCAGGGCGCGCCTACACCATTCCGCTCACCGGCACCATGGGTCTCGTCTATGTGCGGGATGTCGCCGAGGCCTTCGTCGCCGCCCTGGAACGCGGGCCGAACGGCGCCGAGGTCTACACTGCGTGCGGCGTGACGGCGGATGTGTCCGAGTTCATCGCGGAGCTCGCCGCCCAGGTCCAAGGCTGCGACATCTCGGCCGAGGGGCCGCCGATGCCCGTGATAGGCGCTATCGAGGCGCCGGCGCTGCCCTGGGGCGATGTCACGCCATTGGCGGAAGGCATCGCCGAGACCTTGCGCTATTATGCCGGGGTAACAGAGGAGGGCGCATCATGAAGTCCAAGGCCGCGGTTCTGTTCGAGATCAACACGCCGTTCGAGATTTGCGAGGTCGATGTCGAGGACCCGCAAGCCGGCGAGGTGCGAATCCAGATGGCGGCGGGGGGCGTCTGCCACAGCGACCTGCACGTCATGACCGGGCACATGAACGCGCCGATCCCCGCCATCCTCGGCCATGAGGGCGCCGGCATCGTGGCGGACGTGGGCGCGGGCGTGACCGGCGTGAAGGAGGGCGACCACGTCATTCCCATCTGGCGGCTGTCCTGCGGCGAATGCGAATGGTGCACGGGCGGGCGCCCGGCGCTGTGCAATGCAGGCACGGAGATCCGCTGGACCGGGCGCTTGCAGGACGGCACCAGCCGCTTTTCCTACAAGGGCCGGGAGATCAAGCATTTCGCCGGCGTCTCCAGCTTCTCCAACTACACCGTGGTACCGCAAGGCTCGCTGCTCAAGATTCCCCACGACATCCCGCTGGAGCGCGCCGCCTTGCTCGGTTGCGGGGTGATCACCGGCGTCGGCGCGGTGGTCAACGGCGCCGGCGTCAAGCCGGGGCGCACGGCCGCCGTCTTCGGCACCGGCGGCGTCGGCATCAACGTGGTGCAGGGCGCACAGCTCGCGGGGGCGGAGAAGATCATCGCCGTCGACCTGCTCGAAAGCCGGTTGGCCCGTGCCAAGGAGTTCGGCGCCACCCACACGATCAACGGAGGTGACGGCGACCCAGTGGAGCAGATCCGCGAGCTGACTGGCGGCCGCGGCGTCGACTACGCTTTCGAGGTGGTGGGCCTCGCGGAGACCATGCGCCAGGCCTTCGACTGCCTCGCCAAGCGTGGCGTCGCCATGGTCGTCGGCATCACGCCCAACACGGCGGAAGTCACCATCCCCTCGCTGCCGCTGGCCTACGAGGAACGCGTGCTGACCGGCTCGCTGTACGGCTCCGCCGCGCCGAAAGTGGAGATACCCAGACTCATCGACCTCTACCACGCCGGGAACCTGAAACTCGACGAGCTGCTGACGCGGACCTACCCGCTGGAGGAGATCAACGAGGCCTATGCGGCGCTGCAGTCAGGCGAGACGCTGCGGAGTGTGGTGACGTTTTAAAGGGTGTCGAGGAGCGCCTTGGCCTCGATCAGGTCGCGCGTGTCGAAGCCCTCGGTAAACCAGTCGTAAACGGGGGCAAGCAGGTCGCGGGCTTCGGCGTTATTATTCTGAGATTGCCAGAGGCGGGCGAGGGAGGTGGCGGCGCGGAGTTCTAGCGTGTGCTGCCCCTGGTCTCGGCTGACGGCAATGGCGCGGGCAAACTCTGCTTCAGCCTCAGGTCTGCCAGCTCCTTGTAGGGCCATTGCTTTAGCCATTACCGATGGCGGTATCATGCCAAGCTGGGATTGCCGCACAGCCACAGTTTCACATTCTGTGGCAACCTTTCTGGCCGCCTCATAACGTCCGCGCCGTGCTAACGCCTCGGCAATGAACGAGCCGATCCAGGGGATTTGATTGCGACACCCGAGCGCGGCGAGATCTGCCCTGCCGGCTTCCATCTCCGCGAGTCCCTGATCGAGGTCCTCGTCAATTGCCACCGCATAGCCCCGTGCACCCCGAGCCCAACCCGCCCAGAATGGCAGGCTTTGCTCAGCACATAGTTCGAGGCATGCGCTGCTCCATCTCCTGGCGCGTTCCGTATCGCGGCGAGTTACTGCACTAAGCGACGCCATTGAGTAAGCAAAGGACAGAGTGAACGGGTGTTCAACCTGTTTGGCCAAGTCGATGCCACTTTCGGCATGAGTGATGGCTGAGTCAAGATCGCCAGCGTAAGCCTCCAACGTTGATAGCCACGCCAACGAACCGGCCCCGACGTCGTGCCCGAACAATGCGATCAGCGGCTTGTGCGTCCCGCGATCATAGATCGCGATGACGCGCTCCAGAATCTGCTTCCCTCTGTTCAGATGCCCCAACGGCAGTTGGCTTGGGCCGGCACTCCAGTTCTTGGCCAGTTACAGCAGAGGGTCGTCGCCGGCGCCAAGCTCTGCGTCGGTGTAGTCGAGAAGTGGCTCCGCAGTACCAAAATCGCCCCTAACCCAATGGTAGACGCCGAGCATACAGCGCGCTCCGATCTGTGCGGGCGCCGGCGCCATGCCATTCACTCTCGTCTCCGCGGCGGCAAGCGCCAGCGCGGCGCGCTCGTCCGCGTATCCCCCCTCTGCGAGGTACGCGAAACCGACGCCGGCATTGAGTGCGACCTCGGTTTCCACATCAATTTCCCTGTCAGCGCACTCCCTCAGCAGCGACAGGCCGCTCTCAAAATGGCCAATGGCTTCCGCGGTGTGAGCACTTGCGGAAGCGCGTTGCCCGGCCGCAAGCCAAAACGGCAACGCGGACAATGGCTGAGTACCGTTTGTCAGGTGCTGAGCGATCAATTCCGGCTCTTGATCGGTGACCGAGGGGAAATGGTTTTGCATGACGGTAGCAATGGCGTCATGGATCTGTGTCCGGCGGCTCTTAAGCAGGCTCCCATAAGCCGCGTCCTGCACCAGCGCGTGCTTAAAGGCGTAGGCCTCTGCAGGTACGCCGCTTAGCGCTTGAATCAGCTCGCTATCCATAAGCTGCCGCAGCGCATCCGTCAGCGCTGCCCCGTCCATGGGAGAAACTGCGGCAAGCAGATCGTGACGGAACTCCCTCCCGATACACGCACCGATCTGCGCCACTTCCTTGACCGGAGCGAGGCGATCGAGGCGCGCCATCAGCGAATCCTGTAGCGTTGCCGGAATGGATAGGCCCGAGAACGGGCCGGTCAGTTGCCAGGCATCCGCCGTTTCTTCCAGCATGCCGCTTTCCAGCACTGTCTTGGTCAATTCCTCGACGAACAGCGGTACGCCGTCGGTCTTGGCCAAAATCTCGGCTGTCACCTCGTCCGGCAGCGGCTTGCCGCCCGTGAGGTTGGCGATCATGCCGCTCACAGTATCACTATGGAGGCGCGACAGGGTCAGCGCGCTCACGCGATCGGAGAGCTGCCACGGTGGCTCGAACTCGGGCCGGAAGGTGAACGCGGCAAGCATCTGCATTCCGGCAAGGTGCGAGACGATGCGCGTGGCGGTGTCGAGCGAGCTGGGATCGGCCCAATGCATGTCCTCGACGACGAAGAGCATCGGCACCTGCTTAGCTCCGGCGACCATGGAGTCGGACAATGCCTCGACCGTGCGCTCGCGCTGTTTCTGCGGGCTCAGCGCCAAAGCGGGATAGCGATCGCCCGTCGGTATCGATAGCGCGCCGGCAATAAGCGGCATCGTCTCCGGCAGCGCGATGCCGCGGGGACCCAGCAACGCATCCAGCTTGTCCAGCTTTTCCTCCGCGCCATCGCCGGCCTGGAATCCCGCCTCGCGAGCGAAGGCTTCCGAGATGGGGTGGAATGCGGTGTTGGTGTGGAACGGCGAGCACTGGTAGAGCATCGGCATGCCGCCTTCGGCCTCGGCGATGCGGCGCAGCTCCTGCACCAGCCGGCTCTTGCCGATGCCGGCCTCCCCGTTCAGCAGCACGAGCTGGCCGTTACCCTCCTTGGCCTCAGCCCACGTCTCCGTGAGCATGGCAAGCTCTGTCTCGCGGCCGACCAGAGCGGCCACATGCTCGCCACGGGTGGCGGCAAAGCGTCCTTCGGCCACCGCCAGGCCCGTGGCGCGCCAGGCGCGCACCGGCTCGACAATGCCTTTCAACGCATGCTCGCCAAGGTCCTCCGCCTCGACCGTGCCGCCGGCCAGGCGGCGGGTGATATCGGCCATCACGACCGCGCCGGCCCCGGCGAGGCCTTGCAGCCGCGCAGCCAGATTCGGCGTCTCGCCCACCGCCAGTTTGGGCACCGAGGCATCGCCCGCGCCTGTCTCGCCCACCACCACCTGCCCGGTCGCGATGCCGATGCGAACCTGGAGATCCATGGCATCGACGGCCTCGACGATATCGAGGCTCGCTCGCACGGCCCGTTCGGCATCGTCCTCATGCGCCTGGGGCCAGCCGAAATACGTCATCAGCCCGTCGCCGAGATACTGCGCCACATGCCCGCCATAACGCTCGATGATGCCGCCAGCCGCCTTCTGGTAGTCCTGCATGAGCGCGCGCAGGTCTTCCGGGTCGAGCTTTTCCGATAGTGCCGTAGAGTCCACGAGATCGCAGAACATCACCGTGATTTGCCGTCGCTCCGCCTCCTGCCGGGGTGCCTGTGCAGGTTCAGCGCTTGCGCGGATGGCCTTGAGGATCTTCTTACGGGGTCCAAGCGGAATGCCCAGCTCTTTCAGCTCGGCGTCATCCAGCTCCGCCAACGCCTCCAGGTCGACCTGCTCCGCCTCGAACGCCTCGGCATATTCACCGAGCCCGAGATCGTCCAGCCAGTTCCGAATGCCCCCCGCAACCATGGGGACAGTATGCTACGTCTGATACTGCACCGCCACCTTTCCCACTTTCTCCCTTGCGATGATCATCTTCATCACCTGGGCCGTGCCGTCGCCGATCTCCAAGCCGATGACGTCGCGCAGGCGTTGCTGGTGGGGCAGGTCCTTGGTGTAGCCGGAATGGCCGTGGGCGAGCAGGCAGTTGTGGATGACGTCGACCGCGGTCTTGGGCGCGAACCATTTGGTCATGGCCGCTTCCTTGGTGTGGGGCAAATCGCGGTCGCGCTTGTCGAGGGTCTCGTAACAGAGCAGGCGTGCGGCGTTGATCAGCGTCTCGCCTTCGGCCAGCGGGAAGCTGACGCCCTGGAAG
The DNA here is from genome assembly GCA_964408735.1 of uncultured Rhodospirillaceae bacterium. Taxonomy (GTDB): domain Bacteria; phylum Pseudomonadota; class Alphaproteobacteria; order UBA7887; family UBA7887; genus UBA7887. The sequence goes on from CAYPAX010000010.1 coordinate 11,381, forward strand.
CGGGCCAGCGGGCCGCCGAAGGCCTCGCGTTCCGTCACATAGGCCCACGTCTCGTCGAGGGAGGCCTGGGCCGCGGCGATGCATTGCAGGCCAATCAGTGCCCGGCTATAGTCGAAGCCGCGCATGACCTGGACGAAGCCCTTGCCTTCGTCGCCCAGCATCTGGTCGGCGGGAACCTTGACGTTGTCGAAGTAGACCGAGCCGCGGCTGATGATGGTCGTCCCGAGGTCGTCGAAACGGCTGGCGCTCACGCCCGGCTCGCCCGCCGGCACCACGAAGGCGGAGACGCCATGGGCGCCGTCCTCGGGCTTGCCGGTGCGCGCAAAGACGACGATGGCGCTCATCTGGTCGGAGAAGGTGATCGAGGTCTTCTCGCCGTTGAGCACGTAGCCGTTGCCCGATTTCTCCGCCCGCACGATGAGGTTGGCGGCGTCGGAGCCCCCGCGCGGCTCGGTCAGGCCGAGGGCGACGAGCTCCTCGCCGCTGGTGATCTTCGGCAGCCAGTGGGCGACGATGTCTTCGCTGGCATTGTTGCAGAGGACGCGGCCCATCAGCGAGGCCATGAGCTGGATGTAGGCGACGTTGAAGTCGCCATAGGCGATCTGCTCCAGGATGATGCCGGCGGTGACGCCATCGACGCCGAGGCCGCCCTGGGCTTCCGGCAGGTCGGCGCCGATCAGGCCGAGCGCGCCCATCTCGCGGATCAGGGCGGGGTCGATGCTGCCCTCGCCGCCCGCCTCGCGCGCCATGTAGTCCGGCGCCAGGCGCTCGCTGGCGAAACGGCGCGCCGCTTCCTGCAGCGCCGCCTGATCTTCGGTCAGTTGAAAACGCATCGGGCTATTGCGCCGCGTGCGCGGCATGCGCGGTGTCGGCGCGGAGCAGGTCGAGGCCGGCCATGAGCTCGCGCACGGCGGCGTCCTGGTCGGGGCGGAGCGGCACGCCCGGCGGCCGTGGGGTGCCGCAGTCGAGCCCCATGCGATAGCCGATGGCGGCCTTCATGAGGCCGTGCATATTGCCGATCTGGAAGAGGTCGGCGACGGCGATGCCTTTGTCCTGGGCGGCCAGTGCCGCGTCCATGTCGCCGGCCTGCCAGGCGCGCCACAGCTCGACCCAGAATTCCGGCGCGATGCCGGGCCAGCCGTCGACGCAGCCGCAGGCGCCCATGGACAGCGCCGGCAGCATCCATGGCGAGCGCCCGATGAAGCAGGCGAGGCCCATTTGCACGAAGCTGCGCACCTGTCCGAAATCGGGACCCGAATGCTTGAGGCCCGTGAGCTGGGGCACATTCTCCTGGATCTTCGCCATCAGCCTGGGCGTGATCTCGCAATGGGTCATCATGGGCAGGTTGTAGGCGAAGAACGGCAGGTCGGCGGCCGCCGCGACCGTGCGGTAATGGTTGACCACGGACGTGTCGCCGTAGTGGTAGAAGAACGGCGGCACGCAGCAGATGGCATCGACGCCGGCCTTGGCCGCGGCTTCGGCCATGGCGGCGGAGCGCCGCGTGTTGGGCGAGCCGACATGGTGGATGATCTTGGCGCGCCCGGCGGTTTGCTCGACAACGATCTGGGCGATGCGGATGTTCTCGTCGTCCTCGAGCAGCACGCTCTCGCCGCTGCCGCCGGCCACCCAGAAGCCGTCTATGCCGGCCTCGATGTTGAAATCGACGACCTGGCGCAGGGCATCTTCGTTGAGGGCATGGTCGGGCGTCATGGGCGTGATCAACGCCGTATAGATGCCTTCGAACTTCGTGGTCATTGGCTGCTCCTTACACGACGAGGTCGGTCTCGGGATCGATGAGGTGGACGCGGCGCGCGTCGATGGTCAGCGGCAGGGCCTCGCCGGCCCGGGGATTGGCTTCCGGCGCGACGCGGGCGCAGACCTCGGCGCCGTCGACCGTGAAGTAGACCATGGTCTCCATGCCGAGGGGCTCGACCACATCGGGCGTGACGCTGAAGCCGGTACCCGCTTCGCCGTCGCCGGCGCGCGGCTCGCGCAGGTTCTCGGGGCGCACGCCGAGCAACATCTGCTTGCCGGCGTATGGCTCGTAGCGGGCTGCGCGATCATGAGGTATGGTCAAGGTTACGGTACCGTCGATGCGGGCCATCAGACCGGCGCCGGCAGCATCCACGGTGCAGGGCAGGAAGTTCATAGCCGGCGAACCAATAAAGCCCGCGACGAAGCGCGTGCGCGGTGAATCGTAAAGCTCGCCGGGGCTGCCGACCTGCTCGATGATGCCGCCGTTCATCACCACGACGCGGTCAGCGAGCGTCATCGCCTCGACCTGGTCGTGGGTGACATAGACGGTCGTGGTCTGCACCCGCTGATGGATCTTCTTGATCTCGATACGCATCTGCCCGCGCAGCTTGGCGTCGAGATTGCTCAAGGGCTCGTCGAACAGGAAGACCTGCGGGTTGCGCACGATGGCGCGGCCCATGGCGACGCGCTGGCGCTGGCCGCCCGAAAGCTGCCGCGGCCGTCTGCTCAGAAGCTCGGAAATGCCCAGGATCTCCGCCGCATCCGTCACGCGGCTATCGATCTCCGACTTGGCGAACTTGCGCAGGCGCAGGCCGAACGACATGTTCTCGTGCACCGTCATATGGGGATAGAGCGCATAGTTCTGGAACACCATGGCGATATCGCGGTCCTTGGGCGGTACGTCGTTGACCAGCCTGCCGCCGATATGGACATCGCCGCGGGTGATATCCTCGAGCCCGGCGATCATGCGCAGGGTGGTGCTCTTGCCGCAGCCGGACGGGCCCACCAGCACCACGAACTCCTTGTCCGCGATCTCCAGGTCGATGCCGCTCACGGCCTCGGTGCGGTCGAATATCTTCCAGAGATTCTTGAGGCTTACATCCGCCATGCCTTACCCCTTGGTGGCCCCGGAGGTGAGTCCGGCAATGTAATAGTCCATCAGGAACGCATAGATGATCACGGGCGGCGCCGCGGCCAGAAGGGCGCCGGCCATCAGCCCGCCCCAATGGAACACGTCGCCCTTGATCAGGGTCGTCACTGTGCCGACGGTGAGCACCATCTGATCGTCCGAGTAGATATAGGCCAGCGGATAGATGAACGAGGCCCAGGAGACTGTGAAGGCGAATATCATCGCCGCGATGATGCCGGGCAGCGCCACGGGGATGAACACCTTGGTCAGCATCTGCAAGTGGTTGGCGCCGTCGATCAGCGCCGCCTCGTCGAGCTCGCGCGGGATGGACGAGAAATAGCCGATCATGATCCAGGTACAGAACGGCACCGTGATGGTGGGATAGACCAGCACCAGCACCCAGTAGGAATCCAGCAGCCCGAGCCAACCGACGATCTTGAAGAGCGGGATGAAGAGCAGCGTATCGGGCACCAGATAGGTCAGGAAGACGCCCGTCGCCAGGAACCCTGCGCCCCAGAACTTGAGCCTGGACAGCGCATAGGCCGCCAGCACGCTGATCACCATGGTGAGGCTGACCACGCACAGCGTGACGATGGCGGTGTTGAGGAAATAGCGCGGAAACGCCGTCTCTGAGAGCAGCGAGACGTAATGGCTGATCGTCATGCCCTTCTCGATGATCCACGGATTGGTCGACAGCGCGGCGATCTCTGCGTTGGTCTTCAACGAGGTGATCAGCATGTAGTAGGGCGGGAAGAGGAAGAAGATGACGAAGACGATCAGCGAGGCATAAGCGGCATAGAGCGCCCAGCGGCGGTTGCGCCGGTTCGACCTGGATGCGTTGGCGGCGGCGCTGGCCATCAGATCTCCATCGCCCGCTTGCGCACATTGTGCAGGATGATGAAAGCGAGCACGGCGAGGACCGGGAACATGAACAGCGAGACCGAGGCGCCGAGCGGGATGTCGCCGGATTCGATACCGACCCGGAAGGCATAGGTCGCGAACAAGTGGGTAGAATCGCTGGGGCCGCCGCGCGTCAGCACCCGCACGATATCGAAATTCGCCAGGGTCACGATGATCGAGAACAGCACCGTGATGGCGATGATATTGCGCATCATCGGCAGGGTGATGTGGACCAGCTTCTGCCAGGCATTGGCGCCGTCGATGGCGGCCGCCTCGTAGAGGTCTTCCGGGATCGACTTGAGCGCCGCCAGATACATGATCAGGAAGAACGGCGCGCCGAACCAGACATTGACCAGGATCACCGAGAAGCGCGCCCAGAAGCGGTCGCTGAGCCAGGGAATCGCCGGCATGGCGAATTCCTGCAGCAGCCAGTTGATGGAACTGTAGGTGGGCTCGAACAGCCACCACCAGCCGAGCGTGCCCAGCGCCGGCGGAATCACCCAGGGGATCAACAGCATGCCGCGCCATTTGCGCTGGCCCTTGGCCGGCAACACGTTGACCGCATGGGCCGCGATAAGCCCGATCAGCGCCTTGAAGAACACCGCGATCAGGGCAAAGGTGATCGACTGCTGGACCACCATCCAGAAAGTGTCGCGCTTGAACAGGAAGAGGAAGTTGTCGAAGCCGACGAACTTGGTCTCGGCCTTGTTCAGGGTGGCGAGGAACATGGAATAGGCGGCGGGATAGGCGACCAGGCCGATGATCACCGCCAGCAGCGGCGCACACATCAGCACGCCGACGGTCGACTTCTTCTTGAGAAATCGCTTCAGGCCGCCGCCCTGTGGCGATACCGTGGCCTTCGCTTCCGCTGTCGTGAGCGTGGCCATATCAGCCGCGCTGATAGCCTTCCAGCTCGTTCTCGGCCCAGGAGATGGCGTCGTCGAAGCTATCACCGGCTTGCGTGACACGCGCCACGAGATTTGGGAACAGGCCTTGCGTGGTGATCTGCGAGGCCATGGACGGCGGCGCCGGCAGGCCCGGCACCATCTGGATCTCGTCGCCGAGGATGGGATAGTTGTGCAGCACCCCGTCCGGCGGCGTCGCGTCGTCCCAGACCGTGTTGGTGGTGTGCCATTTGGGATAGAGCGGCAGGTCGAAGCCCTGGGATGCCTTGAGCATCTGCGTGACCACCTGGGCGCTGTTCATATGCAGCAGCAAATCCTTGGCGGCCGTGATGTTCTCGGAGAAGTTCCAGGCACCCCAGAAGAACGGTGCGGTGGGGCGGAAGCGGCCCATCGGGCCCTTCGGCGTGTCGTGATACCAGATCTGCGCGGCGACGTCCGGGTTGTCGCGCTTGGCCACGGCCCAGGCGCTCGGCGGATTGAAGATGCACGAGCCGGTGCCCGAGATCAGCCAGCGATTGTTGCCCGCATCGTCCCAGGCATAGACGCCTTCCGGCATGTTGGGCACAAGGCGCGCCAGATACTCCAGCGCGGCGCGCGTCTCGTCGGAATCGACGCGGATCTCGCCGTCCTCGTCGATCATCACCGCGCCGAAGCCGGTGAAAATCATGGCCAGCCACTGCGTCGCATCGGGAGTGACGGCGATTGGCGCGCCGAAGGCGTGGCCCGCCGCATGGAGCTTGCCGGCGGCATCGAGGAAGGCGTCATAGGTCCAACTGTCGACCAGGGCCGCATCGCGCTGGCCGTTGGCCGGGAACATGGCTTGCAGGTCGATGCCCGCATGTTGGGCGAACAGATCGATGCGCGAGGCCTGGGCGTAGGTGAGCGACCCGGTAGGGGCGGGGACCGCGCGCCAGACGCCATCGAAGTGCGTCAGATCCTTGACCACGCTCGCCGGCTCGCCGTTCTGCGAGATGGCTTCCGCCATGACGTCGTCCATCGGCTCCAGGCTGTTGGCAAACATTGAGGCCAGCCATAGCGGCACCGAATAGACATCGTGCCCGGTCTCGGCGCGGGTCTCGGCCTGGGCGGTGAGCAGCAGCTTGTTGCCGATCGAGGTGATGAAATCGACCCGCACCTCGACATTGTTGGCAGCCCCCCAATCGGTGCAGATGCCCTCCAGCACCGCGTTGGCCCCTGGCACCCAATGGTCCCAGACACCGAGCGACAGGGTGCCGGCGGAATGGCCCGCCTTGATGTAGGGCGCACCGGCGACTAGGCCGGCTGCGGCTGCGCTGGTCTTCAGAAAACGACGGCGCGTGACGCGGGAACGCTGCATGACCCATCCTCCCTAGGCGCGCAGGGTTTTATGCGCGACGGATCATCATAACCCAGATCGTCGTCGGCGAAACGGCTATATTCCACCACCCTTCGCTGACCATTCGCAATCGTGCTCGGAACGAATTCCCAGATTTTGGTCGGCTCGGCCGCCGGGTCGCAGGTAGGCGGGTAGGCGGGTAAAGGCGCGCAGCGCGTGCTTTAGCGCGGGGTGTTTGCGGGATTTTTTTGCAGGACCCACAAGCTTCCGTCTCTCTGGACCGACGGCCGGCGAAAGGCATACAATCGACCCGAACGGGTCGATCAAATCGGCCTGTCGCGGCTGCCGCTTCGGCCGCAACGCGGCGGTTCGCCATGTGATTGGGGGTCGGCTTGACGACGGTCGGGCCTGCGGTCATCCGCCCTCCCTCTTGGCAGGTGGCGCCCAGCATCTTTGTAATGCTTGATATAAGTTAATGAGGCATATCTGGGGGTCGTGATACGGCAAGCTTCTCGACCGGCCCGTCTGCTAGGCGAGAGCATTGTCACGGGAGCGTAAGTATTTGATATTATGGGGAAGGGTCATGGGCATTGATGCTGCGACGGCTTTTTCCCATGACGTTGTTCCGGACGCGTCCGCTGCTCGCCGGCAGTATCGTGTTCCTTGCCGGCATGGTCGCCTGGGGCGGCTTCAACTGGAGCCTGGAACTCACCAACACCGAATCCTTCTGCATCTCCTGCCACGAGATGCGCGACTACGTCTATGGCGGCTATGTGGGGACCAGTCACTACGCCAACCGCACCGGTGTGAGGGCTTCGTGCCCGGATTGCCACGTGCCGCGGGAATGGGTGCACAAGGTGGCGCGCAAGATCGCGGCAACCAACGAACTTTACCACTGGCTACGCGGCTCGATCGGCACGCAGGAGAAGTTCGACGCCCGCAGAGAGGCGCTTGCGGCGCGTGTCTGGGCGAGCATGACGGCGACGGATTCGAGAGAATGCCGCAACTGCCACGCCATCGCCACCATGAGCCGCGAGCGCCAGCACAAGACCGCCCGCGCCATGCACGATCTGGGCGAGAGCTGGCAGATGACCTGTATCGACTGTCACAAGGGCGTGGTGCACGCGCTGCCGGAGAGTTTCGACAAGGAAGCCGAGATGGATATCTTGCACGACCGCATGGAGGCTGAAGACGTGGCCTGCGGGTCCTGCCACGAAGGCATGGCCAAGGCAGGCGATGAGGACGACTGGGAGGACTGAGGCCTGGGTGGGCTTGCCGCGAAGGGAGCACCGTACCGGGCGCATTACGGTAGGAGGATTACGATATGTTCGCCGATAAGCGATTGGTCTGGGGACTGAGCTTTATGCTTGCGCTGAGCGCCAGCCAAGCCGGCCAGGCGCAAGACGCCTCGGAAGATGTGCTGGCCGCGGGTCAGGCACTGTTTGTTGAGAATTGCGAGATGTGCCATCAGGCCGATGCCATCGGCGATCCGGGCGTGGCGCCGTCGCTGACCAATCCGGAGCTGTTGTCGATCGCCTCGGACGCCTTTTTCGAGGGCACGATCCGCGATGGCCGCGAGGATACGGGAATGCCCCCCTTCGCCCATCTGGGGCGCCGCGGCATACGCGCCATCGTGGCCTATCTGCGCGCCCATGCCACGGCACCCGACCGCTCCGCCGAAGTGGATGCGCAGCCTGATGCCCATGGCGATCCACGCCTTGGCAAGCAGTGGTACGACAATATCTGCTCGACCTGCCACGGCGTCGGCGGAGACGGCTACTTTGCCGGCGGCACCGGCACCGCCATTGGCCTGTCCGGCTTTCTCGACAAGGCCTCCGACGGCTTCATTCGCGAGACCGTGCGCCACGGCCGCTCCAACACGCGCATGCTGGGCTTCAGCGGCGCAGACGGCCTGGCCAACCTGTCGGACCAGGAAATCGACGACATCATCGTATACCTGCGTCAGTTGACGCAGAGCTAAGAGGGCTCGGACCATGAAACGCATCAAGAATACCATGTCGCGCCGGGACTTCCTGAAGAACAGCAGCTTTGTCACCGGCGCCGCTGCTGGCACCAGCCTCATGGTCGGTGCCAATCCCGAGCTCGAGTCGGCCCAGGCCCAAGACTTCGACGCCGAGGCCGGGCGCAGCACGGCGCTGGCCCAGTGTCCCTATTGCGGCGTCGGCTGCGGCACCATCATCCAAGTCGAGGACGGCCGTATCGTCTCCATGCGCCCGGACAAGGACCATCCGACCAATTACGGCCTGCAATGCATCAAGGGCCTGACCGCGGCCGAGCCCATGTATGTCGACCGCATGGAAGGCGATGCCTATGTGCGCCGCGACGTCTGGGAGGAGTGGAACAAGCCCGACCACGGCGATATCGAGTTCATCACCGCCAGCAAGGGCTCTTTCGATGAAGAGCACTTCGTGCGCGTGCCCTATCACGATGCCTCGGACATGGTCGCCCACAAGGTGGCGCATCTGGCCCAGGCCCATGGCGGCAACTCGATCGCGCTCTATGGCTCGGGTCAGCTGACCATGGAAGGGCAGTATCTCGAGAATCTGTTCATGAAGGGGATTCTCGGCTCGAACACCATCGAGGCCAATGCCCGCATGTGCATGACCTCGGCCGTGACCGGCTACTTCGCCACCCTCGGCTCGGATACGCCGCCGCTCGCCTATGAAGACATCGAGCTGTGCGACATGATCATGCATTTCGGCCACAACCCGCGTGAGGCGCATCCGATCATCTATTGGCGCGCCGCCGACCAGAAGCGCAAGGCCGACATCCCGACCGTCATCGTCGACCCGCGGCGCACCGGCACGGTGATGGGCTACGAGGACATCAACCCGGACAACTCGGTCCACGTGCCTATCCTCAACGGCGACATCAGCTTCCTCAACGCCATCGCCCACGTGCTGCTGAAGGAACACGAGGACGTCATCGATTGGGATTTCGTCAAGGAGCACACCACGGGTTGGCAGGACTATGTCGACGGCGTGCTGGCGAACTACAGCCCCGAGCAGGTGCAGGACCGCATGGGCGGGCCGAATCACGACGTCTCGCCCGCGCTCATCCGCCGCGTCGCCGGCATGTTCGCCGACGCCACCCGCAAACGCCTGGCGCGCAGCAAGGGCGTGCAAAGCGGCCAGGGCTATGGCGGTGTCATCATCATGTGGGGCATCGGCTACAACCAGCATATCCACGGCCAGCACAACGTCATCTCCATCGTCAATCTGCTGACGCTGACCGGCAATCTGGCCAAGCCCGGCTGCGGGCCGTTCTCGATGACCGGCCAGCCCAACGCCATGGGCGAGCGCTTTACCGGTGGCTTGACCGGCAGGTTGCCCTTCAACAAGCCGCTCAGCGACGATTCCCATCGCGCCCACATGGCCAATTTCTGGCGGGTTCCGGAAGAGAACCTGATCAGCGCCATGAACTCCAAGAACCCGGGCTATGCGGTGGGCATGATGGAGCGGGCGCTGAAGGACGAGGTCAAGGCGATGTTCCTCGTCTACGCCACCCATATCGACTTGCCCGACCAGCACAATCTGGTGCGCCCGGCGCTCTCCAAGTGCTTCGTCATCGCTCAGGAGATTTACCGCCATGCGCCCAACAATCTCTACGCCGACGTGATCTTCCCGGCGGCGACATGGGGCGAGGTCGCCGGCGTCTATATCAGCTCGGAGAGGCGCCTCAATATCTGCCAGAAGGCCGCCGAGCCGCCGCCAGGCTGCCTGCCGGATATGGACATGGTGCTCGACAAGGCGAAGGAGATCGGCACCATCCTCGGCATGGACATGGATACCGTCCTGCCCTATCAGCGCAAAGAGGATGGCTTCTACGATTCCGAGGAGATCTTCCGCGATATCATCCTCGCCTCCTCCGGTACCGACACCGACCTCACCGGCATTCTCGAAGTCGAGAAGCTGGACGGCCTGTCGCCCTATGCCCAGCTCGCCGAGCTGCGCGGCATCCAGTGGCCGGCACCGACCTACGCGATCGCCCAGAGCGGCGGCACCAAGCGCCGCTACATGCTGCAGGAAGGCGATTGGGAGAACCGGCCCTACGGCTACTTCCGCACCAAGGACGGCAAGGTGCACATGAAACTCTGCCAGCAGGACTACAGCGACCGCGAGGAACTGACCCAGCGGCTGATGGAGTTCGGCACCAAGGAGGGTCTCTACACCATCGACCACATGGACTTGATCACCGAGGCGCGTGACAAGGGCATGACGCCGGATATTCCGGACGAGGAGTTCCGTGGCATGCCCTGGCAGGACGTGCCCGACGACAAGTTCCCCTACTGGTTCGGCCTCGGCGTGGTCTACGAGCATTTCCACACCGCCAAGTCCAACCGTAGCCCGACGACGCGGCGCCTGGTGCCGGAGATGTATGTCGAGATCAATCCGGCCGATGCCGCCGATCTCGGTATCGAGGACGGCGACAAGCTGCGCGTGACGACACGGCGCGGCTGGCTGGAGGCAAAAGCCCAGGTGGGCACCAACAGCCTGGTCAAGCCGGCCCGCAACAACGTGCCGCGCGGCTACATGTTCGGGCCGTGGAACCTGTCGGTCGCCGACAGCGCCGATCCCAAGAAGAACAAGTGGCTGGCCAATGCCGTGACCAGCCGCGTCTGGGATCCGGTGTCGGGTCAGGTCGACTTCAAGAAGAGCGCCTGTCGGATCGAAAAGATCTGACGGCAGGCGCGCCCGCGAGGGCAGAAAGTGGTGGCCATGGAGAGACGCGAGTTCCTAGCCGGAATCGCGACAGGAACCGTGGCCACCCTTCTGCCTGGCGAGCCCCAGGCGGCGCGTGGCCGCCCCTCGTTGCGCTATCTGCGTCCGCCCGGCGCCCTGGCCGAGGAAGAGTTCCTTGCCCGCTGTATCCATTGCGGCCAGTGCGGCGAGATCTGTCCCAATCGCTGCATAGACTATTTCGGCCTGGCCAACGGCTGGGAGTCCGCCGATACCCCCTACATCATTCCACGCGAGAAGGCCTGCATCCTCTGCATGAAATGCGGCGAGGTCTGTCCCACCGATGCCATCGCCGAAATTCCGCGCGAGCTCGAGCCGATCCTCGAGCATGTCAGCATGGGCCGGGCGCAAGTGGACGAAAGCCTGTGCCTGTCATTTCAGGGCAAGACCTGTGGCGTCTGCTACCGCGCCTGCCCGCTGCCTGATGTCGCCATCTCGGTCGGCTTTCTCGAGCAGCCCCATGTCAGCGACCAGTGCGTCGGCTGCGGGCTTTGCGAGCGTTCGTGCATTCAGATGCCGCAAGCCATCCGCATCATTCCCGACCGCGGCGACGACAAGGAGAGCGCCTGAGTGACCACCGTCCACAAGCCGTTCTTCCTCTGGCGCCATCTCAACAAATTGCGTTGGCTTTGCCTGCTAACCGTCTTTGCCATGCTGGTGCTGCTGCCGTTCCTGCATGTCTATCAGAGCTTCGTCGCCGCGCACGCTTATGATCTCCTGGCACCCTCGGAGCAGAGCCTCTACGACACCATGGAGATGATCAGCGATCCCTTTGTCAGCGATGCCGAGGACGATCTCGATGCCATCAAGGGCAATACCTGGTCGGGCAGCTTTTGGGGATTGCAACTCTCCGATCCCCTCGCTGCCGCGGGTCAGGCCGCGGCCAGCCTGTCGCTGTACTGGCCGTTCCTGCTCACGGCGCTGATCCCCGTGATCCTGACAGTATTGCTCGGGCGCTTCTTCTGCGGCTGGATATGTCCCGCAACCTTCCTTTATGAGCTCAATACCAACCTTGCCGGCTGGCTGCGCTGGGCGGGCATCAGACTCGGCAACAGGCGCTTCGACAGACGCCTGAAATATCTCGTGCTGGCGCTCGGCCTCGGGCTCTCGGCGGCTACCGGCTCGGTGATGGTCGCCGCCATCTATCCGCCCGCCATCATCGGCCGCGAGATCTATTATGCCGTGGCGCTCGGCGGCTTCGGCGCCGGCACAGTCTTCTTTCTGGTCACGCTGCTGTTCGACCTGCTGGTGGCACGGCGCGGATTCTGCCGCTACCTCTGCCCTGGCGGAGCGCTCTATTCCCTGCTCGGGCGCTACCGGCTGCTGCGCATCCGGCGCATCGTCGAAGGCTGCAACGATTGCGGCAAATGCAATGTGGTGTGCGAGTTCGCCCTCGACCCCATGCATGACGATTTCGGCCAGGAATGCAACAACTGCACCGCCTGCATCGCCATATGCCCGACCGACGCCATGACCTTCACGCTCGGCCCCCGCGATGTTCCACGCCAAGGACCGGGGCATCTCGGCCGCGCCTATCGCGGGGCCGGGAATGAGGAGCCAGAGGAGGAGGCGTGAGCGGGCGGCGCAGCATTCTCAAGGGACTGGTCGCCGGCCTCGCCGCGTTTTGTGTTGCCGGGCTGCCCTTCGGCGTCTCGCGCCTGCTGGCCCCGGCAGAAGCGAAACCGTTGCGCAACTATATGCGCCCGCCGGGCGCGCTCAAGAACGACGCGGCCTTCGTTGCGGCCTGCATCGGCTGCGGCCTCTGCGGCGAGGTCTGTCCGCCGCGTTGCGTCCTCTTCCATACTCGTGACGGCGGCGGCGAGGTCAACCTTCCCTATATCGATCCCACCCACAAGGCCTGCATCCTCTGCGACAAGTGCATAGCGGCCTGCCCCACGGAAGCCCTGACCGAGACACCCCTGCGCCAGATCGACATGGGCATTGCCGTGATCGACCGCGATTCCTGCTGGCCCTGGGTGGACCGCGGCGTTTGCGGCGCCTGCGCCACCATTTGCCCGCTCGGCGAACATGCCATAGGATTCGACTTTGCCAATCTCTACCGCCCGGTGGTCCGTGATGGCTGCGTCGGCTGCGGCATCTGCGTCGAAGTATGCCCCCACCCAAGCCTGCCGATCTGGATTGTCGAGCGGACATAGAGGAGCTGACCATGCGCCCCTTCCTGACCATATTGCTGGCCACGCTCTCGCTATGGCTCTCGGCGGCGCCGGCCACCGCCCACCACGTGCTGGGGCGGCCGTCCTACAGCCTGAACGAGGATTCCAACACCCCGCCCAGCATGCAGGTTGAGGTGCAACTCGGCGACCTGTTCGTCACCACCATGGTCTATCCCGCCTTTCCCCGACTTGGCGCGCCCGGCCGCATCAACCTTTATGCCAAGCACCTGGACGGCACGCTCTATGAGGGCGAGGTCGGCTTTTCCTATCGCAAGGTGTCCTGGCTGTCCTGGATCGGCATGGGCGAGGAGAGCCGCGAGATTGGCCGCCAGCAGCCCGACGACAATGTCTTCCGCCAGGCCTTCCGCTTCGATCGCGAAGGGGATTTCCTGGTCACTGCCACCCTGGACGTGGACGGCGAGCCACATATGATCGACTTTCCGTTGCGCGTCGGCGTGGCGCCGATGATCGGCCCGCTGGAAGTGATCATCGGCCTGGTAGTTCTGATCATTGTGGCGGTGACCGTGGTGCAGCGCCGCCGCGCCATGGTCGGCAAGGTTCGCGCGGCCCACAGCGGCGACGGCCCGGCATGACGATGGCGGCCGACTGATGGATCGCCGTACCTTCTTGCGAACCGGCGTCAAGAAGGCCGCCGAGGCCGCCCATCAGATCGCGGAAGAAAGCCTGGCGAGCCGTGCCCTGCGTTGGATCCGCCCGCCCTTCGCCCTGGTCGAGATCGATTTCCTCATCGCCTGCACGCGCTGCGATGCCTGTATCGAGGCCTGCCCGCACGACGTTGTCTTCCCGCTCTCTGCGCGGCTCGGCCCCTCGGTGGCGGGCACGCCGGCGCTGGACCTGCTCAATCGCGGCTGCCACATGTGCGAGGACTGGCCTTGTGTGGCGGTTTGCGAGCCGGGCGCCCTGGCACTGCCCGACGGCGAAGAGATGCCGCCGCCGACGCTTGCGCGGGCGGCCATCGACAGCAAGACCTGCCTGCCCTATTCAGGGCCCGAATGCGGCGCCTGCGCCCATGTCTGCCCGGTGCCCGATGCCTTGCAATGGCTGGGTGGCGTCAAGCCGGTGATCGATGCCGAGCGCTGTACCGGCTGCGGCATGTGCCGCGAGGCCTGCATCGTTTCGCCCAAGGCGGTCACCATCACCACACTCGCCGCCGCCGGGAAGCCGTGAGGCGAGGCGCAGCAGTCGCAGTCCTGCTGCTGGCGCTGATCGGCAGCGCCCGCGCAGGCACTCTCACCGAATCCGCCAGCCCCTACTTGCGCATGCACGCCGAGGACGCCATAGCTTGGCAGCCCTGGGGCGAAGAGGCGCTGGCCGAAGCCAAGCGCCTCGAGCGGCCGATCTTTCTCTCCATCGGCTACGCCTCGTGCCACTGGTGCCACGTGCTGTCGCGCACCACGTTCAGCGACGAGCGCGTGATCGCCCTGCTCAACGAACACTTCGTCGCCATTCTGGTCGACCGCGAGCAACGCCCGGACATTGACGCCCACTTCATGGAGGTGCTCGGCGCCATTCGCGGCTGGCGCGGCTCGCCGGCGAATTTCCTGCTCACCCCCGATCTCGACCCGCTCTACGCCACCGGCTACGTGGCGCCCGACCCCGAGCGCGGCCAGCCCGGCCTTGTCCAGGTTCTCGAGGCCCTGCAGACCGCCTGGGAAAACGATCGGGAGGCGCTTTTTGCCACTGCAGCCAACAACCGCGATGTGCTGACCGCTCTGATTGCGCCGCCGCAAAGCGGCCCCGGGGATGGCCCGGACCCCAGGGCATCGGCTGCCGCGGAATGGCACAGGGTGTTTGACGCCGAGCATGGCGGATTCGGGCGAAGCGAGAAGTTCCCCATGGCCAATGCTCTGGCGCTGCTGTTGCGTCATGGCCATTGGCACGCTGACGCCGAGTTGCTGGAAGCGGTCAGGCGCAGTCTCGATGCCATGGCCGCCGGCGGCCTGCGCGACCAGCTCGGCGGCGCCTTCCATCGCTACACCGTCGACCGCCTCTGGCAGGTGCCCCATTTCGAGATCATGCTCGCCGACAACGCGCTTCTGGCCATACTTTACTTATCTGCCTATCAGGTATCCGGCGAAGCGCGATATGCGGCCGTGGCGCGTGCCGTGCTCGACGATCTGCTGCGCCGCTTCGCGCTCGCCGATGGCGGCTTCGCAAGCTCGCTCGATTCCGATAGCGGCGGCGGCGAAGGGCATTTCTATAGCTGGACCGAGGCCGAAGTGCGCGCGGTATTGGGGCCGGATGCCGAGCCCTTCCTCGCCGCCTATCTCGACCCGGCCTACGGCCTGGTCGATGACCGCGCCATCCTCCGCCTGCGCCCAGGTGCCGAACAGCTCATCGCCGTCGAGAGGCGCCTCGTCGACAGCCGCGCCAGGCTTCTCGAAAGCCGCGCGCTGCGCCCGCCACCGGCTCGCGACGACAAGCTGCTGGTGCCGTGGAACGCGCTTGCCGTAAGCGCCTTCGCCAAGGCGGCGCAGGTTCTCGACGACGCGCGCTATGCAAATGTGGCGTCCCAGACTGCAGAGATTCTGCTCGGCCTGGTCGGCGAGGACGGCAGCCTGGTGCACAGCCGGCACGAAGCGGAAGCGGTCTTCCTCGACGACTATGCCTTTCTCGTTTCTGCCCTGATCGACCTCTACGAGACGCGCTTCGAGCGCCGCCACCTGGAGCAGGCCCGGCGTCTGATGGGGGTGCTGATCGCGCGCTTCCAGGCGGCGCCTGGGCGGCCATTCCGCTTCGTCCCCCATGACAGCCGCTCGCCGCTACCGGCACAAGTCCTGCTGCGCGAGGAGGGCCTGCCCTCGGGCAACGCGGCCGCTCTTACAGCGCTGGCGCGCCTGCGCCTGTATGCCGGCGACGATGCCTTTGCCGACAGTGCCGAGGCCATTCTGTCGGGACTCGGCGCCCATCTCGAACAAGCGGCCGGCGCTTCACCCGCACTCCTGACTGCCTTCGACTTCAGTCCCCACGAAGCCCGCGAGGTGGTGATCGTCGGCAGCATCGACGACTCGGCAACCGAGACGCTGCTGGCGGAGGTGCGCAGCCGCCTGTTGCACGGTACCGTGGTCGCCCTGGTCGATGCCGACGGCCCGACCGAGGATGCGCGCTGGCCCTTGCTGGCGTCGCGCCCTTTGCTGGCGGACCGCGCCACGGCCTATGTGTGCCGCAATCGTCTCTGCGACCTGCCGGTCGATACCCCGCAAGAGCTTGCCGCCCAGCTCGACCGCATAACCGCAGGCGACGGTGCCCCATGATATAGTCCGCCCCGAACAAGGGACGGGGATACCGATGGCTGCCATTGATGCGATTGCCGCCTGCCAGAACGAGATCGCGAGCTGGCGGCGAGATATCCACGCCCATCCGGAACTGGGATTCGAGGAATCGCGAACCTCGGACTTCGTGGCCGACAAGCTGGCGTCGTTCGGCCTGGCGGTGCAACGCGGCCTTGGCAAGACCGGCGTTGTCGCCACCCTGCAAGCGGGCAGCAGCGACCGCGCCATCGGCCTGCGCGCCGATATGGATGCCCTGCCGATCAAGGAAGCCAACGAATTCGAGCACCGCTCGCGCCATGCAGGCAAGATGCATGCCTGCGGTCATGACGGGCATACCGCGATGCTGCTGGGCGCCGCGCAGTATCTCTCCGATCATGCGGACTTCGACGGCCGCGTTCATTTCATCTTCCAGCCGGCCGAGGAAGGCCTCGGCGGCGCCAGGGCGATGATCGCCGAGGGCCTGTTCGAGCGCTTCCCCATGGCCAACGTCTACGGCATGCACAACAACCCCGGCATGCCGGCCGGCACGTTCGCCATACGGTCCGGCCCGATGATGGCCGGCGGCGCCTTTTTCGACATCGCCATCGACGGCGTCGGCGCCCATGGCGCACACCCCGAGCACAGCGTCGATCCGGTCATCGTTGCCAGCCACATCACCACGGCGCTGCAAACAATCGTCGCCCGCAACACCAAGCCGGTCGATACCGCGGTGCTCAGCGTCACCCAGATCCAGACCGGCGACGCCTACAACGTGATCCCCCAGAAGGCGCACATGAAAGGCACCGTGCGCGCCTTCGACCGCACCACCATGCAGTTGATCGAGCAGCGCATGCGCGAGATCGCCGAGGGAGTCGGCCGTGGCCTCGGTGCCACGATCGAGGTGGATTTCCGCGAGACCTTCGCGCCGCTGGTCAACGCCCCGTCCGAAACCGATATCGCAGCGGATGCCGCCGCCGACCTGGTCGGAGACGACAATGTCGATCGCAACCGTGGCCTCCTCATGGGCTCCGAAGATTTCTCCTATATGCTCGAGGCCTGCCCCGGCGCCTATATCCGCATCGGCAACGGCGTCGGCGAGGGCTCCTGCCAGGTGCACAATCCGGCCTACGACTTCAACGACGACATCCTGGCGCTTGGCGCCAGCTATTGGGCACGCCTGGTCGCCCGCAAGCTCGGCGCCTGAGCGCACCGGGACAAGTTGACACGCGGCGGTCAAACGCGGCACTGTTCGAACAAGAACAATAAAAGACGGGATGCGCCGAAGGCGCAGATGTTCAGGATGTCTTATGTGTGGGGGAGACCATGAAGCTCTACTATGACCCGATCACCGTGAACTGCCGCAAGGTGGTGGCCGGCCTCGACCTCATCGGCGCCGCGTACGATGAAGAAGTGCTCAACTATTTCGGCGGCGATCACAAGCAGAAGCCCTATACGGACATAAATCCCAATGCCGAGCTGCCGGCGCTCGTCGATGACGACCTGGTGCTTTGGGAATCCAACGCCATCATGGTCTATGCCAGCGAAAAGCTCGGCAACACCAACGTCTATCCCGCCGACCCCAAGGTCCGCGCCGACATGACGCGCTGGATGCTGTGGGAATCGAGCAAATGGTTCGCCGCCTGTTACGTCTATCTGGTCGAGAACGTGGTCAAGCCGATCCTCGACGACGTGCCGGATCAGGCCTTGCTCATCGATCACGCGCCGACCTTCCACGGGCTGGCAACGATCTTCGAGAATGCCTTGGCCGGGCGCGAATGGCTCTGCGACGATCACGCGACCATCGCCGACATCGCCATGGCCGCGCCCATGCATCTGCACGCCGCGCAAAAGCTGCCCCTGGAGAACTACCCCAACATCCGCGGCTGGATCGCCCGCGTTGAGGCTCTGCCCTGCTGGCAGAAATCGGACCCGATCCCGCACATCCCGCCGGAGCTGCTCGCCAAGCTTGCCTAAGGGAGCGTGACGAGGCCGCCGGAGGTCACATAGGTCTGGCCGGTGATGAAGCCGGCGGCATCGCTCAGCAGGAAATAGGTCAGCTCGGCCACGTCGTCGGGCTGGCCGGTACGCCCGACCGGTGTGAGGGCAACGATTTGCCGGCGTATCTCGTCGCTCATGTCCTTGGTCATGTCGGTCTCGATGAGGCCCGGCGCAACGGCGTTGACGCGGATGGCGGGGCCAAATGCGGTGGCGCAATTGCGCGAAAAACCGATCACCGCCGCCTTCGAGGTGCCGTAGGCGATAAGCCGGTCCGGGCGGATGCGGCTCGGCGCGATGCCGTTGACCGAGGCGATGCAGACGATGCGGCCATAGTTGCGCGCCTGCATATTCTCCTTGGCCCGCCAGACGCAATGGAAGGTGCCGTCGAGATTTACCGACATGATCTGCCGCCAGAGCTCGACCGGCATGTCGCCATCGTACTCGAACGAGGCGATGCCTGCATTGGCGACCAGCAGGTCGACTGGCCCGCGTTCGCGCTCGATGGCGTCATACATGCCGCCCACCGCCTCATGTGACGAGACATCGGCGCGATAGATCGCGCCGTCGCCACCGCCGGCCCTGATCTCTGCCAGGGTTTCCGCCGCGCCATCGGTATTGTCAAAATGGTTTATCGCCACCCAGGCGCCGGCTTTCACAAGGCGCAGACAGATTGCCCGGCCGATACCCCGCGAGCCCCCCGTCACCAGCGCCACGCGACCGGCGAATTCCGTCTCAGCCATGTCCCGTCGTCCCTTCCCTCGCAGGTATCACCCTTTGGGCAGGGTATACCAAGTCACCAAGCACAGGAACCGCACTCGTTGGTCGACAAACGAATATAGGGGCTCCCTGCCTCGACAGGTTCGTCCTTGAGGACCGAATTGCCAAGTCGTATCATCGCAGGCCTGTACGGGGGATGATGGGCATGGTCGAGGCTAAGCGGAGATTGGCGGCGATTCTGGCCGCCGACGTGGTCGGCTATTCGCGCCTCATGGGCGATGACGAGAGCGCCACGGTCGAGACGCTCAACGCCCACCGTGAGGTCTTTCGGAAACACACCTCGGATCATGACGGCCGCATCGTCGATACCGCCGGCGACAGCGTGCTGGCGGTCTTTGACAGCGTAATCGAAGCGGTTCAATGCGCAGTCGACGTACAGGGCGAGCTTGCGGCCAGCAACGGCTTGCTGCCGGAAGAGCGCGCCATGGACTTTCGCATCGGCATCAATCTGGGCGACGTCATTGCGCAAGCAGACGGCACGGTCTACGGCGACGGCGTGAACGTTGCCGCACGCCTGGAAAGCCTGGCAGAGCCGGGGGGAGTCACGATCTCGGAAGCCGCATACCGCCAGATTGAGGGGAAGGCCGACTTCGACATCCAAGACGCGGGCGAGCACGACGTGAAGAATATAGCCCGCCCCGTGCGTGCCTTTCGCGTCGCCATCGCCGGCTCGAAGTCGCGAGAGACCGCGGCACCGAAGGCAAAGGCCGGCATCAAGCCAGCTCTCGCGGTTCTGCCCTTCGAGAACCTCAGCCGGGATTCCGACCAGGACTTTATCGCCGACGGCATCGCCGAAGACCTGATCACGGAGCTGTCACGCCTGCGCTGGCTGCAGGTGACGGCGCGCACTTCGAGCTTCACCTATAAGGAACAGACGCTGGATGTCCGTGAGATTGCCCGCGAGCTCGGCGTCCGCTATGTGGTCAATGGCAGCGTCCGGCGAGGCGGCAACCGCGTGCGGATTGCTGCGCAACTTATCGATGCCGAGACGGGAAATCACATCTGGGCAGAGAAATACGATCGTGAGCTTGATGACATCTTCGCTTTGCAGGATGAGATCGCAGCCCAACTGGCTGCCGCTATCGGCCCCGAGATCGGTGCCTTCGAGCGCCAAGCTCTGCGCCGCCGGCCGCCGGACAATCTGACGGCGTGGGAGAGCTACCAGCGGGGCTTGTGGCACACCTTTCGCTTCACGGCCGACGACCTTGCCGCGGCTGGACCATTTTTCGAACGGGCAATCGAATTCGATCCCGAGCTGTCTCAGGCACACGCCTGGCTCGGGTTCAGCATGATCAGCCGCGTCCTCTTCGGCCATGTTGCCCCGGATGGCAGCCATATCCAAGACGCGAACGCCCATGCCAGGCGCGCGATCGAGTTGGACGGCAACGACCCCATAGGGCACTTCTGCCTCGGCCGAATAGAGACCACGCGCGGACATCATGGCTCAGCTATCGAACGGCTGCGGCGGGCGATCGAACTGAACGCCAATCTTGCCTACGGCCATTACGGGCTCGGCATGGCCTTGCTCGGCAATGGCCAGGCGGGTGATGCCCTGGGCAGCCTCGAACAGGCGAAGCGGCTGAGCCCGCGCGACCCCCTGTTATGGGGCTTCGAGGTTCTGATCGCCGGATGCCATACCTTCGAGCACCGGTTCGAGGAAGCGCTCGCCCATATTCGTCTTGCCCGGCAGCAGCCCCACGTCGGCATCTGGACCAATCTTTACGAGGCCGTGATCCTTGGCCATTTGGGACGCGGCGAAGAGGCCGCTGCCGCAATCGCCAGCATCCAGGCCGAGGTGCCAGAGATGTCGATGGATTTCTTCGACCGCACCGTGCCGGGCTGGCACCCGGCCTACATTGCCCTGTTCGTCGATGGCCTGCGAAAAGCCGGTATGGTGGTGAGCGAAAAACTGTCCCATAATTTCGGCCGGAAAAGAGTCGATTGACCCGAAAGAAACACCGCGCAAAGCCGAACGGGCGGGGGCGCTCTGGGCCGGACGCCGTGCTCGGGGCGGCGGTCTCGCACCATCAGGCGGGGCGGCTGGCCAAGGCCAGGCAATTCTATGGGCAGGTCCTGGCGCAGCAGCCGAATCATGCGGTGGCGCTGCATCTGCTTGGCGTCGTCGATTTTCAGGAGGGCGACGCCGAGAGTGCTGTGGCACGCATCGAGCGCGCGGTCGCCTTGCGGCCCGATTATGCCGATGCGCAGAGCAATCTCGGCAATGTGCTCAAGGAGGCGGGCCGGCTCGACGACGCCGTCGCCGCCTGCCGCAAGGCCATCGCGCTCAAGCCCGACTTCGCCGACGCCTACAACAATCTCGGCAACGCCCTGCTCGCTTTGGACAGGCTCGACGAGGCGACTGCCGCCTTTCGCAAGGTCGTGACGCTCGCTCCCGGCCACGCAGCGGCACAAAACAACCTCGGTAATGTCCTGCGGCGCCAAGGCCAACTCGACGACGCCGTGGTGGCGTTGCAGGCGGCGCTCGCGCAACAGCCCGACTTCGCCGAGGCGCACAACAATCTGGGCAACGCACTCAGCGACCAGCGCAAGCTGGACGAGGCGGTCGGCCGCTATCGCAAAGCCTTGGCACTCAAGCCCGATTATGCCGAGGCTTATGGCAACCTCGGCAACACGCTGCGCCGCCAGGGCAAAGGCAGCGAGGCCGTCGAGATGTGCCGCAAGGCTGTGACGCTGAAGCCCGATTTTGCCGAAGCCCACAACAATCTCGGCCTGGTGCTGAGCGAACAAGGCAAAACGTCAGACGCCATGGCCGCCTATCGCGCCGCCCTGGCGGCGATGCCCGGTTCCGCAGCAGCGCACAGCAACCTTCTGTTCTGCATGAACTACGACGCCGAGGTGCCGCAGCAGGAGATTCTTGCCGAAAGCCGGCGCTGGAACGCGGCGCATGCGCCGGGCCAGGTGCCGCGCCCGGCCAGCTCCGGCAGCGGGGGGCGACTAAGTGTCGGCTATGTCTCGCCCGACTTCGTCGAGCATTCGGTGAGCTATTTCCTCGAACCGCTCATGGCCGCCCACGACCGCGAGCATTTCGAGGTCTTCTGCTACGCCGAGGTCGCCAATCCGGATGCCACGACGGCATGGTTTCGTGAGTTGGCGGATCATTGGTGCACCACGGTCGGCATGACGGACGCTACGCTCGGCCAGCGCATTCGCGAGGACGGCATGGATATTCTCGTCGACGTTGCCGGGCATACGGCGGAGAACCGCCTGCCCGCATTTGCCGAGCGGCCCGCGCCGGTGCAGGTGACCTGGCTCGGCTATCCCAACACCACCGGTCTGGCGGCCATGGATTATCGCCTCACCGACGCGATCGCCGATCCGCCGGGCGAGGCCGATGCCCTGCACAGCGAGACGCTCGTGCGCCTGGATGACGGCTTCCTCTGCTACGCGCCGCCCGCCGACGCACCGGCGCCATCTCGCGACAGCGGCCCCCTCACCTTCGGCTCGTTCAACAATCTTGCCAAGGTCACGCCGCAGGTGGTCGAAACCTGGGCCGCGGTCCTCCGGCAGGTTCCGCACTCGCGCCTGCTGCTCAAGAGCCGCCCTTTCGCTGACGCACCAACGCGCCAACGCTATGCGGACATGTTCGCCGGCCATGGCATCGAGCCCGCGCGCCTCGACCTGCTGGCGCACATCGCCGGCACGGCCGGCCACCTCGCCGCCTATGCCCGCATCGACATCGGCCTCGACCCCTTTCCCTATAACGGCACCACGACGACCTGCGAAGCGTTGTGGATGGGCGTGCCCGTGGTCACGCTCAGCGGCAACCGCCACGCCGGGCGCGTCGGCGCCAGTATTCTGACCAGGCTCGGCCTCGACGATCTGGTTGCCGACAGCCGGGAGAGCTACGTCGAGGCGGCGGTGACGCTCGCCAACGACAGCGCGCGACTTGCGGCCCTGCGGCAAGACCTGCGAGCGCGCATGCAAGCCTCGCCGCTTTGCGACGGCGTGGCCTTTGCCCGCAACGTAGAGGCGGCCTATCGGCAAATGCTGCCCTAGACGGAGGGCAGAAATGTTCTCCGCAACCCGGCTCGGACACTGGGAAAGATGGTGGGCGCACAAGGACTCGAACCTTGGACCCGCTGATTAAGAGTCAGCTGCTCTGCCAACTGAGCTATGCGCCCACAAAGGGAGCGCCCCTATAGCAAATGTCTGGGGGGGTGTCGATAGGGTGCGGCTGGGCCGGGGGTATTATTCGTCCTCGCCGTGGCGGCCGATGGCGAGGTCGCGGTTGGCGTGGACGCAGAGCAGCAGGCCGACGGCGACCATCACGGTCATGGTTGCGGTGCCGCCATAGGAGATCAGCGGCAGCGGCACGCCGACCACGGGCACCAGGCCCGTGACCATGGCGACGTTGATGAAGACATAGAGGAACATGGTCGTGGTCATGCCGTAGGCCAGCAGACGGCCGAACTGGTTTTGGCTGCGTAGCGCAATGGCCACACCATAGGCGAAGACCAGGCCGTAGAGCAGCAGCAGCACGGCGCCGCCGACGAGGCCCATCTCCTCGGCCAGCATGGTGAAGATGAAGTCCGTGTGGCGCTCCGGCAGAAAGCTGAGATGGCTCTGGGTGCCGGCCAGATAGCCCTTGCCGAAAAGCCCGCCCGAGCCCAGCGCGATCTTCGACTGCAAGATATGGTAGCCGGCGCCGAGGGGGTCGTTCTCCGGGTCGAGGAAGGTCAGCAGGCGGCGGCGCTGATAGTCGTGCAGAAAGTGCCAGGCGATGGGGGCGGCGGCGGCCGCCAGCGCCACCAGGGCGCCTAGCATCCAGAGCCGGACGCCCGCGACTATCAGCAGCGCGCCGGCGGCCAGCAGCAGCATCACGGCCGTGCCGAGGTCGGGCTGCAGCAGCACCAGGCCGGCGGGCAGGCCGATCAGCGCCAGCGGCAGGGCGAGAACGGTCGGCCGGCGCATCTCCTCGGCCCCGCGGCTGTGAAAATAGCGCGCCAGCGCCAGCACCATCGCCACCTTCATCACTTCCGAAGGCTGCAGGCGTAGCAGGCCGAGGTCGATCCAGCGCTGGGCGCCCATGCCGATGGTGCCCATCAGCTCCACCCCCAGCAGCAGCAGCAGCGCGCCGCCATAGAGCAGATAGGCCCAGCGCAGCCAGAAGCGCAGGTCGATCAGCGCCACCACCACTGCGACGCCGAGGCCGACGCCGAAGCGCACGGCCTGGCGCCAGGCCCAGGGCTCGATACTGCCGTTGGCGGCGGAGACCAGCATGGCGAAGCCGATCGCGGCCAGCGTGGCGACCAGCCAGACCAGCGGCCAATTGAGCCCCAGTAGGCGGCTGAGGAGGGAGATTCGCGGAGCCCGAAGCCCGCCGCCGATTCCCCCGGCCAAGGCCATCGCCTCAGGCCTCCCGGTCGGCGGCGGGCGCCGCTGGCGTCAGGGGGGGGCGGGCGGAGTCGCGGCGCTGGGCTTCGGCGAGGATGTCGCGTGCCATCGGTGCCGCCGCCGTCGAGCCGCCACCGCCATGCTCGACCACCACGGCGCAGGCATAGCGCGGGGCGTGCAGGGGGGCGTAGCCGACGAACAGGGCGTGGTCGCGGTGCTTCCAGGGCCGGTCCTCGTTGCGCGTGATGCCGGCATCGCGCTCGGCCTTGGTGATGCGGCGGACCTGGCTGGTGCCGGTCTTGCCGGCCATGGCCTGGGCGTCGTCCTCGATGCGCGCGCCATAGGCGGTGCCGCGGCGGTGGTTGACCACCGAGGTCATGCCTTCGCGAACCAGGGCGAGGGCGCTGTCGCGAATGTCGAGCTTGCCCGGCCGCTCGGGCCAATCCGAGAGGTCCGTGCCGTTGTCCTGGCGTATGGCATGTGTCAGGCGGGGCGTGATCGCCAAGCCGCCATTGGCGACGCGGGCGCACATCACGGCGAGCTGCAGCGGTGTCGCCAGCACGAAGCCCTGGCCGATGCCCGCATTGAGTGTCTCGCCCTGGTGCCATTTGCTGCCCCAATTGGCGAGCTTCCAGTCCGGCGTCGGGATCAGGCCACGGGCCTCGCCCGGCAGGTCGATGCCGAGCCGCGTGCCGAGCCCCAACTTGTGCGCGGTCTCGGCGATGCGCTTGATGCCCACTTTCAGGGCGATGTCGTAGAAGAAGACGTCACAACTCTGGGACAGCGCCTCGACCATGCCGAGGCGGCCGTGGCCGCCGCGCTTCCAGCAATGGAAGCGGCGGTTGCCGAGCTTCATGTGGCCCGGGCAATAGACGCTGTGGCCGGCGCCAACCATGTCCGATTCCAGCGCCGCCAGCGCCACCGCCAGCTTGAATGTGGAGCCCGGCGGGTATTGCCCGCTGATGGCCTTGTTGATGAGCGGGGCGCGAGGATTGTCGACCAGCTCGCGCCATTGCCCGTGGGTCAGGCCCTGGTTGAACAGGTTAGGGTCGAAGGACGGCGTCGAAGCGAGTGCCAGCACGGCGCCGTCGCTGACGTCGAGAACCACGGCCGAGGCGCTCTCGGCGGCCAGGCGATCGGCGGCGAAGGCCTGCAGGCCCTGGTCGAGGGTGAGCTGCACGTCGGCCCCGGCGCTGCCCTCACGGCGGTCGAGCTCGCGTATGATGCGGCCATGGGCGTTGACCTCGACCTGCTGGCTGCCCGCGCGGCCACGCAAGTTGAGGTCGTGCATCTTCTCGACGCCGTTCTTGCCGATGCGGAAGTCGGGCAGCTCGAGCAAGGGGTCGCCGGTCAGCTCTTCCGGCGCTACTGCCGCCACATAGCCCAGCACATGGGCCAACGAGGCGGCCTGGGGATATTGCCGCAGGCGTCCCTCGTCGATCGAGACGCCGGGCAGATAGGGCGCGTTGACCTCGATCTCCGCCACTTGCCACCACGACAGGTGCTCGCGCACGGTGATCGGCACGAAGGGCCTCTTGCGGGCGATCTCCTGCAATATGCGGTCGCGCTCGCCGGCCTCCAGCGGCACAAAGTTGGCCAGGGAATCGAGCACGGCGGCGGTCTCGCGGGCCTGCTCGGGCACCATGACCAGACGGTAGTTCTGCCTGTTGCCCGCCAGCTCGATGCCGAAGCGGTCGAGGATGCGCCCGCGCGGCGGCGCCAGCAGGCGCAGGTTCATGCGGTTCTCGTCGGCCAGCACCCGATATTTCGGCGCCTCGACCACTTGCAGGTAATAGAGCCGGCCGCCGAGCAGGCCCATCAGGGCCAGCTTGCCGGCGCCGAGCATGGCGGCGCGGCGGCTGAAGCGGCGGCGCCTGTCGGCGTCCTCGCGTTTCATCGCGGCGCTGCCGGCAGGGGCTGCAGCAGCTCGCGCAGGATAACGCCAAAGGGCAGCGCAATCACCGGATAGAGGGCGATGGTCAGCAGCGCCTGGAAGATGGCCGGCGCCAGGGGCAGGGCTTGCAGATGATAGAGCGAGGCGACCAGCCAGCCGAAGGCCTGAGCGATGGCCACGAGGGCGGCAAACCCGGCCCAGACCACGGCGATGGTCTTGCCGTGGAAGAAGCGGCGCTGGCTGGCGGCAAGCCCCTGAAGCGCGAGCAGCAGGATGGCGCCACCGCCGAGCGGCGCGCCGCTCAGGGAATCGTGCACGATGCCGATGACGAAGGTCGCCAGCAGCGGCATCAGGTCGCCGCGATAAACCGTCCAGTAGAAGATGCAGATCATCGGCAGGGTGGGCATGATCTGGCCGAGGCCGGGCGGGCCGAGCGGCAAGGCGCAAACCAGCGTCAGCAGCAACGCCAGGGTTACCGGCAGGGCCGCGCGCAGGCCCGATTCCGCACGATGCCAGAGGTCGGGCTCGGCCCTCACCGTGGGCTCTCCTCGGCCGCAGGCGCCGCTGGCTCGGTCATGGCTTCGAAACGCGGTCCCTCCCAGGCGATCAGGCGGACATATTCTATGCGCCCGAGATCGGCGAGGGGCTGCACGCGGACGACGCCGTCGGTGATCGAGGAGACCACGCCCACGGGCAGGCCGGGCATCAGCACGCCGCCATGGCCCGAGGTCACGACACGGGCGCCGACGGTGACCTGGGCGTCGCGCGGCAGGAAGGTGAGGCGCGCGGTCTCGGTGTTGTCGCCGGTGAGAACGG
Organism: uncultured Rhodospirillaceae bacterium; assembly: GCA_964408735.1. Lineage (GTDB taxonomy): Bacteria > Pseudomonadota > Alphaproteobacteria > UBA7887 > UBA7887 > UBA7887. The sequence goes on from CAYPAX010000010.1 coordinate 38,431, forward strand.
CACGCTGGCGCGTCGCCTCGATAACCACCGGAATGCGCGAATTGAGGTCGGTCACCAGTAGCACGCGCGAGGCCCGCCGGCCGACCTCGACGACGCGCCCGACCATGCCTTGGCCGGTGATGGCGGCCTGGCCCTGCACGATGCCGTCGACGGCACCGACATTGGCCAGCAGGGTGCGCACATAGGCGTTGCCGGAGTCGCCGATGACGCGTGCGGTGACAAAGCTCGGGCGGGATTCGACGCGCAGATTGAGCAGGCCTCGCAAGGCTGCGTTCTCGGCCTCCATGCGCCGTGCCACAAGTTCCCAGCGCTTGAGGCGGTCGATGGCCTGGTGCAGCGCCGCGTTCTCCTCGCGCAGGGCCAGCATGCCGTCGATCTCGGCAACGATGCGGTTGCCGGATTCCACCGGGCGGGAAAGCGCGTCGAGGACGGGCTCGGCCGTGTCGACGACACCGTTGCGCAAAGCAACCGCGCTATCCGGGTCGACCTTGCCGACGATCATCAGGGCTATCGCGGTCATCAGCAGGAGAAACAGGCCGAAGCGATGCGCCAGCGCCCTGACAGGCACCGCCACGCTAATGAGGCTTCCCGCATTCCGCCTCGCCATGACCCCTTTCTATCCCTACGTCCCGCTGATGATTTCCACGCTATTTATAGACTCGATACCCGCAAAAAGCCAAGGGTTTCTGCCCTAATAGGCGTTGTGCAGCACGTGCTTGAGGGTCTTCATCTCCTCAAGCGCGCGGCCGGTGCCCAGCGCTACGCAGGTGAGCGCTTCCTCGGCGATGGAGACGGGCAGGCCCGTGGCATGGCGCAGCACGTGATCGACATTGCTCAACAGGCCGCCGCCGCCGGTCAGCATGATGCCCTTGTCGACGATGTCCGCGGCAAGCTCGGGCGGCGTGTTCTCCAGCGCCACCTTGACCGTCTCGATGATCGCACCGACGGGCTCGGCGAGGCTTTCGGCGATCTGGCGCTCGCTGATGACGATCTCCTTGGGCACGCCGTTCATCAAGTCGCGGCCCTTGATCTCCATGACCTGGCCGTTGCCGTCTTCCGGCGGCATGGCGCTGCCGATGACCATCTTGATCTTTTCCGCAGAGGACTCGCCTATGAGCAGATTATGGTTGCGGCGGATATAGCCGATGATGGCCTCGTCCATTTTGTCGCCGCCGACGCGCACCGACTTGGCATAGACGATGCCGCCGAGCGAAAGCACGGCCACTTCCGTGGTGCCGCCGCCGACATCGACCACCATGGAGCCCGTGGCTTCTGTCACCGGCAGGCCGGCGCCGATCGCCGCCGCCATCGGCTCCTCGATGAGGAAGACGCGCCTGGCGCCCGCGCTTTCGGCGGATTCCTGGATGGCGCGCTGCTCCACCGCCGTCGAGCCCGAGGGCACGCAGACGATGATCTGCGGATGGGCGAAGCTGCGCCTGTTGTGCACTTTGTTGATGAAGTGCTTGATCATCTCCTCGGCGACTTCGAAGTCGGCGATGACGCCGTCGCGCAAGGGCCGGATAGCCTCGATATTGCCGGGCGTGCGGCCGAGCATCTCCTTGGCCTCCTGACCGACGGCGAGCACCTGCTTCCTGCCCTTTTGGTCGATGATGGCGACCACCGAAGGCTCGTTGAGGACGATGCCGCGGCCGGCGACGTAGACGAGCGTGTTGGCGGTCCCGAGGTCGATCGCCATGTCGTTGGACATCATGCCCATCACGCGTGACAACATGTCCTAATTGCTCTCCGTCGCTGGGGGGATTGTCGTCAAGCGAGCACCGCCCGCCGAGCCTTGCGGCTCGACGGAGGATATCGCTCGTCTGGTGCAGGTGCGGGTCAAGCCTGGGCGTAAAGCGCCGCGGGCGCCGTCTTCTCGCGCTTGACCAGCAGCTTGTTCAGCGCGTTCACATAGGCCCTGGCGCTGGCTACCATGATATCGGTGTCGGCGCCTTGGCCGTTGACGCTGCGCCCGTTCTCCTCGAGACGCACCGAAACTTCGGCCTGGGCATCCGTGCCTTCGGTGACAGCATTGATCTGAAACACCTGCAAATGCGCCTCGTGGGGGAAGATCTCGCCGATGGCCCGGAATACCGCATCCACCGGTCCGTCGCCCTCGGCCGTGGTCGAGGCGGATTCGCCGTCGATCATCAGCGTCAGCTCGGCGCTGGGGTGGGTCTCGGTGCCGCAGTGGACCGCCAGCGAGGCCAACTGAATGCGCTCGTGCTGATGGCTGACCGTGTCGTCGACCAGGGCCACCAGGTCCTCGTCGAAGACGTCTTTCTTCTTGTCCGCCAGGTCCTTGAAGCGGCCAAAGGCATTGTTGAGCGCGTTGTCGCCCAGCTCGTAGCCCAGCTCATGCAGCTTGGCCTTGAAGGCGTGGCGGCCGGAATGCTTGCCCATCACCAGCGTCGACTGCACGAGGCCGACTGATTCCGGCGTCATGATCTCGTAGGTGCCGGAATCCTTGAGCATGCCGTCCTGGTGGATGCCCGCCTCGTGGGCGAAGGCATTGGCGCCGACGATGGCCTTGTTGGGCTGCACCGTGAATCCGGTCACGGCCGAGACCAGCCGCGAGGCCTTCATGATGTTCTCGGTGCGAATGCCGGTCTGATAGGGGAAGAGGTCGTTGCGGGTGCGGATCGCCATGACGATCTCTTCCATCGAGGCATTGCCGGCACGTTCGCCGAGGCCGTTGATGGTGCACTCGACCTGCCGCGCCCCGGCCTGTACGGCGGCCAGGGAGTTGGCGACGGCCAAGCCCAGATCGTTGTGGCAATGCACCGAGAGCACCGCCTTGTCGATATTGGGCACGCGGTTGAACAGCATCGCGATCAGGGCCGTGAACTCGTCCGGCGCCGTATAGCCCACGGTATCGGGAATGTTGATGGTGCCGGCGCCTGCCTTGATGGCGCTCTCCACCGTGCGGCAGAGAAAGTCCGGCTCCGTGCGCGTGCCGTCCTCGGCACTCCACTCGACGTCGTCGCAGAGATTGCGTGCATGAGTGACGCTGTCGATAACGGCCTGATGCACTTCCTCGGCCGACATCTGCAGCTTGACCTTCATGTGCAGCGGGCTGGTGGCGATGAAGGTGTGAATGCGCTTGCGCTTGGCCGGCTTTAGCGCCTCGCCGGCGCGCTCGACGTCCTTGTGGCCCGAGCGCGCCAGGCTGCACACCACGGACTCGGTGACAACCTTGGCGACCTCGTTCACGGCCTCGAAGTCGCCGTTCGAGGCAATGGCGAAGCCGGCCTCGATGACGTCGACGCCCATGTCCTCGAGCAGCTTGGCGATTTCCAGCTTTTCCTCGAGGGTCATGGAGGCGCCCGGCGATTGCTCGCCATCGCGCATGGTGGTGTCGAAAATGACGACGCGCTCTCGCTCGTCAGCTTTTGCTTCTGTCTGTGTCATCGGTCTGCTCTCCTGAAACGGGCAGGGTTGGATCTACGAATCGATCACCCCTGAGCACGCGCGGAACGGCTGCTCAGGGGCAAATAAGTCGCAGACCCCCGCCGTTCGGGAGCACATGCGCGAACGCCAAAGCCCGGCCAGCGGCATTTGCGCTGGTCGGCCGGATACGGGTTGCAACCCGCTCACGGTTCTGGCGACACTTGCTCATGGCTCCGGAAAGCCCTTTCCGAATCAAACCCTTGGCCCCCGACGATACGCCGATCATGGCGGCTTCGCCGTGCCCCGTGCTCCGCCAATCGCGCCAAATTTTTGCGCAACGAACGGGACAAGCTCATCTTTACGCCCAATCCCGGGACGCAAGCAACTGTAATATAGCCTAAACGACGCGTCCGTCACAGCGGGAGAATACGATGACCGATAGCGACAAACGGCCCTGGGAAACACAATACCGGGTCGCGGAGACGAAAATCGTCGCCGAGAGTGCGGATTTGCGAGTCCTGGAGATCACCCTCGACGCCGGCGAGGCGGTGCCATGGCACCTCCATCGCCACGTCGACGACCACTTCTATTGCCTCGCCGGCAGCATCGCCGTGGTCACGCGCAAACCCGATGCGGAAACGCGTCTGGTTCCCGGCGAGTCGTGCCTGGTGCCCATCGGCCGCGCCCACCGCGCCGCCAACGCCGCCGACGGCCCCAGCCGCTTCGTGCTGGTGCAAGGCCCCGGCGAGTACGATTTCGTGCCGCTGCCGGTACCCGGTCGCTAGAGCACGACGTGCTCAAGGTTGCCAATGTCCGTACTAAGGAGGCCATAGGCTCGATAGACGCCTTGCCGGTCACGCGCGTATAATCGGTCCGGCGCGATCGATGGGGGTGTTGATTGTTTGGCGAGATACTGAACCGTTTTGCAAGGTCGGAAAGCGGCGTCACTGCGATCGAATACGGGATCATCGCAGCCGGCATCGCGATCGTGCTTATCGCGGTCCTTTCCAGCCTTGGCATCGAGTTGCGGGACGTCTTCCAAACTGTGGCCGATAGTCTCGACATCACCAATGGTCAAGGCAGGGGCGAAGGCGAGGGCGGTGGCCGTGGTAGCGGCGAAGGTGGGGCTGGGCAATAGCAGCGACATGCCGCGTGACCTGGGCAGGGCGATCGCGCATTCCTGCGATAGCGCCGCATGTGGCAGGACTTGGGAATGGGATGTGGTGCCGGCACCGATTCCGGCGTGACGCTTTTGCGTTGTCACCCGGACATTGCATGAGGCGCTTTCGGGGAGGCAAACGCGATCCCTATGTGATGTGCTATAGTCCGCCCATGACACAGTCGCTTGACAAGGCCCTTGCGAAGCTCCGAGAGCTTCCTCAGGGGCGGCAGGAAGAGGTCGCGGCCGAGCTTCTCGCCATGGTGGAACAGGACGGCGATGCGCTGGCGCTGACGCCCGAGCAGATCGCTGAGGTTGAGCGACGGCTATCCGAGGCGCCTGTCTATGCCGACCATGCCGCCGTTCGGGCGTTCTTCCAGACACAGGGCGGATGAGGATTCGATGGCGTAGCGTCGCCGTCAACGACTTGGCCAACATCAGAGATTATATCGCGCAACATGATGGCAGAGCCGCTCAGGCGGTCGTTGCCCGCGTCATTCGCTCGGTTGATAGATTAGAGCTATGATTCTGGCCGTCTTGGCCATGTGCGCGGGACACGTGAGCTTATCGTGCCGGGCATGCCGCACATCGTGGTCTATGTGACGAGAGAGGCCTTCGTCGATATTGTCGCCGTCGTACACGCAGCACAACGAAGATAGGATTGCGAGCGATCGAACACGCCGCCTGGCCGGAGCCTGCGTGCTCCGGCCAGGGGCGGTATCGCTTAGGTCTAGTTCTTGGTCTTGTCGACCAACTTGTTCTCGGCGATCCATGGCATCATGGCGCGCAGCTTTTCGCCGACTTCCTCGATCTGGTGCTCGCCGGAGCGCCGCCGCAGTGCCTTGAAGCTGGGCTGGTTGGCGCCGCATTCGAGCATCCAGTCGCGGGTGAAGCGGCCCGTCTGGATGTCGGCCAGCACGCGCTTCATCTCGGCGCGCACTTCGTCGTTGATGATGCGCGGGCCGCTGACATAGTCGCCATATTCGGCCGTGTTGGAGATCGAGTAGCGCATGTTGGCGATGCCGCCTTCGTAGATCAGGTCGACGATCAGCTTGACCTCGTGCAGGCACTCGAAATAGGCCATCTCGGGCGCGTAGCCCGCCTCGACCAGGGTCTCGAAGCCGGCGGTAATCAGCGAGGTCATGCCGCCGCAAAGCACCACTTGCTCGCCGAACAGGTCGGTCTCGCACTCTTCCTGGAAGGTGGTCTCGATGACGCCGGCACGGCCGCCGCCGATGGCCGAGGCGTAGGACAAGGCGATCTCGAGCGCGTTGCCCGAGGCGTTCTGATCCACGGCGACTAGGGTCGGCACGCCGCCGCCGCGGACATATTCCGAGCGCACCGTGTGGCCGGGGCCCTTGGGCGCGATCATGAAGATGTCGAGATCCTCGCGCGGCTCGATGAGCTTGAAGTGGATGTTGAGGCCGTGCGCGAAAGCCAGCGCCGCGCCCTCTTTCATGTTGCCGTGCAGCTCGTCGCGGTAGATCTGGCCCTGCAATTCGTCGGGCGTTGCCATCATCATCACGTCGGCCAGGGCGGCTGCTTCGGGCACGGTCATGACCTTGAAGCCGGCGGCTTCCGCCTTGGCGGCGGAGGCAGAGCCGGGGCGCAGCGCGATGATCACATTCTCGACACCGGAGTCGCGCATATTGGCGGCATGGGCGTGGCCCTGGCTGCCGTAACCGATGACCACGACTTGCCGCGACTTGATCAGATTCACATCCGCATCGCGATCGTAATAGACACGCATTGTCGTCTTCCCTTCGACTGCTGATGGCGCACTGGGCGAGGCCCGGCGCCGGATTGCTAAAGCTTAAGTGAGGCCGCCGGGTCCGCGGGCGATCGCCGCGGCGCCGGTTCGCGAGACCTCGGCCAGGCCGAGCGGCTTCATCAGGGCGATGAAGGCATCGATCTTGTCGGTCGAGCCGGTGATCTCGAATACGAAGGACTCGGTGGTGCTGTCGACCACGCGGGCCCGGAAGATGTCTGCCGTGCGCAGGCTCTCGACACGGGGCTCGCCGGTGCCCACCATCTTGACCAGGGCCAGCTCGCGCGCGACATGCGGCCCCTCGGCAGTGAGGTCGGTCACCGAGTGGACCGGCACCAGGCGGTCGAGCTGGGCCTTGATCTGCTCGATCACCATGGGCGTGCCCGATGTCACCAGGGTGATGCGCGAGCGGCTCTCCTGCGGGTCCACCTCGGCCACGGTCAGGCTTTCGATATTGTAGCCGCGCCCGGAGAACAGCCCGACGACGCGCGCCAGCACGCCGGACTCGTTGTCGACGATGCAGGCAATGCTATGGGTTTCGACCGTGTCGCTCACTGTGCTCGGTTCCCTCGGGTGAAAGCGGCGCGCACTGTAGCGATATGCCTTGGATTGTAAATGGCTTTGCCATGCGTCCGGCCTTGGCGTGACCGGCGATTCGTGGGAGGCTAGACCATGGCCAAATCTATCGCACTTGCGCTTGCCCTGTTCGCCTTCGCCGCTATCGGCGGCGGCCAGGCCGAGGACGCGTCGCCCAGCCCGGCCGAGATGCTGGCCCAGGCACGCAATATGACCACGCTGCAACTCTTCGACACCGGCGATATGGAGGCCACGCTAATGGCGGCCCGCGAGGCCGAACGGGCCAATGCCGTGGCGCTTGGCGATGGCCACGAGCAAACCGCGGCGGCGCGCTTCAACCTAGCCATGGTGCTGTCGCTGACCGCCGCCTACGAGGAAGCGGAGCAGCTTCACGAAAGCGCGCTCAGCGCCCGGCGTGCCTTGCCGGGCGGGGAAGAGTTGGTGGCAGACAGCCTGCTCGCCCTCGGACAGATGAACCGCAACCGCGGCCACTACGGCGATGCCGAGGCCCAGATACTCGATGCCTTGGCCATCCGCGAGGTCTTGCACGAGACCAACAGCTTTCCCATCGCCCAGGTGCATGACGAGCTCGCACGACTCTACCGCGTGCAGGACCGCTTCGCCGAGGCCGAGGCGCACGAGCTGGTGGCGCTGCGCGCCTTCGAGGTCAATCTCGGCCCGAGCCACCCCCTGGTCGCGGACCGGCTGCGAGAGCTGGGCCTGATCCACCACAACGCGCGCGCCTATGATAAAGCCGAATCCTATTATTTGCGCGCCTTCACCATCGTCGAGGCGGCGTATGGCCAGGTGTCGGTTCCGACCGCGCGGGCGCTCGGCAACTTGGCGGCACTCTACCACGACAGGCAGGACATCGAGCGCGCGCGCACCTATTACGACCGTGCTTTGGCGGCCAAGCGTGCGGCGCTGGGCGAGGCGCATCCGGAAGTCGGCGTGACCTTGCGCGACCTCGGGCGCCTTGAGCTCGAGGCGGGCAATCGCGACAGGGCCGAGGAACTGCTCAACCAGGCCGTGGCGCTGTTCGAGACGGCCATGGGCCCGGAGACCCGGGCGGTCGCCGGCACCCTCGGCAGGCTGGCGGAGCTCTACATCGCCGACTCCCGCCTGGCCGAGGCCGAGGATTTGCTGACCCGCGCGCTGGCCATCTGGGAAAGTGCGCTCGACCCGCAGCATCCGGCGGTGGCGCGGGCATTGTCCGGCCTAGCCATGGTGCATATGCGCCAGGAGCGTTTCAGTGAGGCGGCGGCCTTGCAGGCGCGCGCCGCGAAGATCCTGGAAGATGCGCTGGGATCCGAGCATGCCGATGTCGCCACCGCCTTGGCCAATTTGGCGGCGGCACGGCATAGCGAGGGCAAAGGCGACGAAGCGCGGGCGCTCTACGCGCGCGCGCTGGCCATCCGCGAGGCGGTCCTGCCGCCCGACCATGCGCTGATAGGTGTCGCGCGAGAGGCACTGGCGGCGCTCGATGAAAACGACAGCGAGGGAGGAGACCAATGAAGCTCTATATGCATCCCGTGTCCACGACCTCTCGTCCGATCGTGCTTTTCATGGCCGACAACACTATTGAAGCAGAGAATGTCGTGGTCGACCTGATGACCGGCGAACACATGGCCGAGGCCTTCGGCGAGATCAATCCCAATCACCTTGTGCCGGTCTTGGAGGATGGCGACTTTCGGCTGACCGAAAGCTCGGCGATCCTCAAATATCTTGCCGACAAGGTGGATTCGCCGGCCTATCCGAAAGACTTGCAGGCCCGCGCCAAGGTCAATGCCATGATGGATTGGCTCAATGCCGACTTCTATCGCGATTGGGGCTATGGCCTGATCTATCCGCAGATATTTCCCCACCACAAGCGCCAGAGCGATGAGGCGCAGACCGCCACCATGGACTGGGCGCGCGAGCGCTCGCGCGGCCGCCTGGATATTCTCGACCAGGACTGGATCGGGCCGAGCCAAGTCTATCTCTGCGGCGACGAGGTCACCATCGCCGACTATTTTGGCATGGGCATCTTCTCGCTCGGCGAGGTGGTGCGCTGCGATCTTTCCGCTTATCCCAATGTCGGCCGTTGGATCGGCAACATGAAAAGCCGGGCGAACTGGGATTCGGTGAACGAAATATTCTATGGCTTTGTGGGCTCGGTCAGGGAGCAGCCCTTCACCGGGCTTTAGATCGGCTCCGGCGCAGCCACGCCGAGCTCGGCGAGGGTGGCGCCGATACGCTCCCAGACCGCCTCGTCGACGGCAATACCGCGCGCCTTGCGCTCGGCGCGGTTGGCGGCTTCGAAATCGCCGGGCATCTGTACGGCGGGCTCGCCCTCGGCTACGGGGCTGTCGTGCAGGTAGTCGACGAACTGTGACAACGCCTTGCCGTAATCGGCCTCGGCGACGAATGCGCCTGGGTCGATGGCGATGTGGAAGGTGCCGTTGTTGAGGCGCTCGGGGTCGTGATTGATCGCCGTGCCGGAGCCGCCGAGCAGGCCGGCGAAGAGATCGACCATCACCGCCAGGCCGAAGCCCTTGTGGCCGAACAGCATGCCGCCCAGAGGCAATACGGCGCCGCCGTCGCGCAAAAAGGTCTCGGGGTCGCTGCTCGGCTCGCCGCCGGGGCTGATCAGCGTGCCCTCGGGCAGCAGCGCCTCGCGGTCGCGCGCCTGGCGCACCTTGTTGACCGCAACCTGCGAGGTCGAGACGTCGAGCAGCACCGGATGGCCGTCCGGATTGGGGAAGGCGGCGGCAATGGGATTGGCGCCCATGCGCCGGCTGATGCCGCCAAAGGGCGCGATCTGCACGCCGCGGCCTTGGCCATTGCAGAAGGTCAGGCCGACCAATCCGCCTTGCGCCGCCATCTCAGGGTAGGCGCCGACCCGACCGACATGCTCTTGATGGCGCACGGCGACCGCGGCGATGTAACCGTTGCGGGCCTTCTCCATGGCCATTTCCATGCCCCTGGTCGCGGCGACATGGCCAAGGATGTTGCCGCCTTCGAGCACGGCCGTGGCCGCCGTCTCCTGCGTCACGGACAGCGTGGCGCCCGGCACGATCAGGCCGCTGCGCACGCGCTCTACGTAGACTGGAATATGGCGCACGCCATGGCTGTCATGGCCGACCAGGTTGGCTTCCACCATTAGGCGCGCGATGACCCCTGCATCGTCCGGTGCAAAGCCCACGGACTCGAACGTGGCTGTGCACATGGCACGCAAGGCATCGGCGGCAAAACGGGGCATCAGGCACTCCTGGAAGCTCGCGGAAGGGAGTCCAGGTGTATGCTAGGCATGATGCCCGTATCAAGTATCCCGGCGCTCAGCCGTCCCGCCTTAAGGTGACAGTGGTTTCGCATTCGCGCTCACCGCCGCGCATTATCCAAAAGCTGGCTAGCGCGTTCCCGTCCAGGCTGGCCTCGAGGCCAAGCCGCCGCGGCCCGGGCCTGGCGGCTGAGCCCAGGCTTTTGCCGACGCTTGCCTCGGCCAAAGTGCCAGTAATGTCGTATTTAGCGCCGCCACGCACCAGCGCGCCACCAATCTGCTCGCCGTTGACGGTCAGAGCTATGGCGTAGGGCTTTCCGCAGGCATCGCTGGCGCTTTCCGCCCGCCAGGTCCCATTGTCGTTGCCGCCGATGGCGATGGGCTGTGGCGCCGACACCACGGACGGCGCCACAGCGGCCATGGTCGACGCATTCCCGCCAGCGGGGGGCTGCGGGCGCTGCAGCGCGGCGACCATGGAATCGGGAATCTCGGCGTCTTCGGCGAGATCGGGAACCAGGGCGAGGCCGGCGACCTCCTTGCGTTCGATCTCGTCTGCGATCTGCATCAATGCGGCGCTGCGGAGACTGCTGGCGGGGTGGGTGTTGGTATAGTCGATGCCCTGTGGATTGCGGGTTGCCATGCGGCGCCAGAAGTTCGGCGCCATGCGCGTGTCATAGTCGCCACGCGCCACCATGTAGAGCGCCAGGTAATCTGCCTCAGCCTCGAAATCCGGCGAGTAGGCAAGCGCGCCCTGTTCGGCACCCATGCGGCTGAAATCGCCATAGGTACTGACGCCGGCGGCGGCAGCGAGAATGTCAAAGATCAATCCCACCGCGGCACCCGCCATCGCGTTCTCTTTCTTCTTCTCGATGTGGTCTAGCAGGTTGTGCGAAAGCTCGTGCCCGTAGACCAGGGCCAGTTCGTCATCGGTCCTGATGAAATCCAGCATGCCGGTCGTGAATATCAACCTCTCGCCGTCAGCGAACGCGTTGATCGAATCCGCCACCTCGAGGTGGATGGGAAAGCGGCAGGCCTTTTGTGGGTGAACGGTTAGCGTTACCTCCTGACCGCCACGACGGACGACCATCGGCACACCGGCCTTGTCGTAGGCGTTGGATGTGAGCACGCTGGTAAAGCGCTCCAAGCCTCTTGCACTCTCCGGAATCGAGACACCGGCAAGGCTGACCAGCTCGTCGCGCTTGCGCAGGCCGGCGGCCTCGGCAGGCGAGCCGGGGGCCACGTCCAACACGGTGACTGCCGTTCCCAGATTGAAGGCGGTGCTCACGGGCCGCCGCAACCCGCTGGGAACGGCAGGTGCGTTGATGGCGAAAAATCCGGCCCGCCAACCGAAGGCGTCGGCGCAAAAATCGGTCGCGCCGGACCCGATACGAAAGGCGACGCGGCTCAGGCGCATGAGGTCGCTGACGTAATCGCGGGCGAACATCTCCCGCTGCAGCTGTGATTCCCGTGCGGCCAAGGCGGGATCCACTTCGACCGTTTTCAGGCTTGGCTGGGCACAGGCCGCGAGCAGCAAAGCCGGCGCCGGGTACGATACTCTCAGAGGCGCCAAGATCATGGCCGTATCCTGTCGTTGCAGGAAATCTTAAGGTCGTATCAACCTTAAGGCAATTGAAATCAATATATTACACGATATGAGATTGTCCCATTCGTCATTGCCAAGCGGTTGTGGCATGCTGGATCGCACGCCTATATCTTTGGAGATCGTCGCATGCGCCAGCAACAATCGATCAGACGCCTTACTACATACGTGGTTATGGCCAGCTTCACGCTTTCGACGGTCATGCCATCGCTTCCGGCAATGGCTGACGAACCGATACGACTCGCACAAGCTGACGACGCGACCAGCGAAGGCGGCGCGAACCAGATCGAGCAAAACCTCGATCGGGTTTTCGCCGAGATGGACGTGCTCGATGCGCGTCTCGACCGCAGCGCCTTCGATGTCTCCCTCAAGGCGCGCGCGCTGTCCTTGGATGCGCGGCGCATATTCGCTTTCGTTCATGACGAGGTGACCTTCGAGCCCTATGTCGGGGTGCTTCGCGGGGCTGCCGGAACCCTGCAAGCGGGTGCCGGCAATGCGCTCGACCAAAGCCTGCTCCTGGCCGCGCTTTTGCGGCAGGCGGGCTATGAGACGAAGATCGCCGCCGGCAGCTTGTCCGATCCCGGAATCGAGAGCTTGCTTGGCGCGTTCTTCGCCACCCATCAGGAACCGCTCGAAGAGCCCTGGACCGAAGCGGAGTGGCAGGACTTTATGGCCCGCCTGGACGGGATGGGCGAGGATGTTACGCCTGCCTTGGCGCAGCAGGAGACCTCTCTCGACGAGGCTTCGGTGCGGTTCTGGGAGCGCGTGGATTTCCATCAGGCTTTGCTCGACAGGGTCATGCCGACAGCTGAACAGGTGGGCGCGCCGGATCTGCGGGCCGAGTCGCGCCGGCATTATTGGGTGCGCTATCTCGACGAGACGGGCACCTGGTTCGACCTCGACCCGAGCCTGCCCGATGCGGGCTTCGGCGGCACCGGGGCCATCGCCGAGATGCAATACGAAGAGCTGCCGGAGGCGCTCTGGCATCGCCTGAGCGTGACGTCGTCCATCTTCGCCACTGATGAGGAAGATGCGATCGTGGAGCACGTGGTTCTCGAGCATGAGCTGCGCATCGCCGATCTCGTGGGCCGCGGTATCGTTTTCCGCAATATTCCCGACAGGTCGGACGCGCCGAACGCGGCGGATTTTGCTTCCTGGATCGGGGGGATTGCCGAACTCACCGCCACCCTGACGGTTGGCGATGAGTCTATCCCCGGCATGACCTTCGATATGCAAGGCAACGTTTACGACTCCCCGGCAAGCATATCCGATCGTGCGCTTGGCGGGGCCGGAGACGCGCTCGGCGACATCATCAACCTGATGGATGGCGAGACGCCCATCGACGACGGCCCGCGGTTGGTCGGCCAACGCATCACCTATTCGCTCTTGCTGCCGACGCCAGACGCAGCCGAGCCGTCCGTGACCCGCTACTCGAGAGATTTGGCGTCACCGCACAGGGTCGAGAAGTGGGACCCGGCAGGGCCGCAGCTCGCCGTCGCCGAACGTGAGCGAGTGTCAATGGTCGCCGACCTGCTTACGCGGGTCGAGCTCACGCCGGTCGCCGGGCGCATGACCTCGGCTTTTCTGGCTGCGCAGGAGATCGATACCTTGCGCGCCAAGCGCGACCTGCTGGCCGCGATCATGGAGGCTGCGCGTACCCGAACCACACCCGCCATGCCGGCTGAGGAATCGACGCGCCCCGGTGCACCGCTTGCTGCGCTTGGCCTGGCAATCGAGGCCCAAGGGCTTTTGGCGATGCTTCTTGCTAATCGGTTTCCTGACGTGACCCTCTATCGTGCCGAGCCGGCCTTGATCGCCTTCGAGACCGGCTATGGCTTGAGCGAAGGCCAGGTGGTCGGCCGTCGCGGCTACGACATCATCCACAGCCGACAGCGCGCGCTGGCCGGAGCGGACGGCCGCTTCGTACCGGAGGTGGCCCGCCTGGCGGGCGTGGTCGAGACATTGCTGGAATCGGAGCTGCTGCGCCCGCTCGCGGATGTGCCCTTGCCGAAGCCGCTTGGAACGGCCGAGGTCTTCGAGGCGGCAGTCCAGCAGAGCGTCGACTTGGTGCTGTTGCGGGCGGCCACGGCGCATGCCGAGCTCGCCGCCCTCGCCATCCCCGAAGGCGTCAAGGCGGATATTGCCGGCGACCTGGCGCGCGGCTACGCGGTAATCGTACCGGCGCGGGCGCCCGATGTGGATGGCAAGGCGGAAATCGCCTGGTGGCGGATCGATCCGGATGCCGATGCGACCTTGGGAATGGTGCCCGGCGGTGGCGGCTCATCCAGTGCCGAAGACATCATCACCATTATCATAAATTCGCTGGCCAACATGGACGCAGCGATATTTTTTGGCGACATGATGATCGGGATGATGGTGGGCCTCACCTGCATTATCGACAGCGATGCGTCAGACACCAGCTCGCCAGGCGAGGCGCAGGTCGCAGATATGATTGCCTGTATCGCACTCGGCGTCGTTGTTACGGTCGGCATATATTCGCCGGCTAGTCATGCCCGCCGCATGGCCATCGCCGGGGCGATGATCGCTGCCTTCATCGCCTCGACAAATCGGATTTGGATGCGGGGGTAGAGGGATCGCCGACATGGGCGCGATCGCCAGGCGCTGGCTGGCGGCCTCGATCTGCCTGGCGCTGGGCGCTTCGGCGGCCGCCGCACAGCTCCTCGATGCGGAGCCGTTCGATGGTGAGCCGCTCATACACGAAAGCGCGAACCTCGCCGCGACTGCACTCGAGTCTGGCAGTGGCGCCGATGCCGGCCGCCTGATCGACCGCAAGCCAGCGGATGGCTGGACGGGCTCGGCGCCATTCGACGAGGCGGCGCCGGTCGAGCTGGTTATCGGGCTCGAACCCGCAGCGGCGGTGAGCCACATTCTGTTTCAGCCGCGCCATTGGCAGCGTGGCTTTCAGGCGCCCGCGACAGTGGAGATATTGATTGCCGATAGTGCCGGCGAATTCGTTTCCGCCGGCACATTCCGGCTCGCCGATGCCCGGGGCTGGCAGCGCTTGGCGATCGAGGCGCCGGCCACGCGCCAGGTGAAGCTGCGGATTCTGTCCGTACACGGCTCGGGACGGCCGGCCATTGGCGAGGTGGCGTTATTCGGCCAACCGCCTGAAGCGGAGGCGGTGGAGGTCCCGGAAGACGATACCGCCGAGCCCTTCTACCGCTCGGCCGAAAACGCACTCATGCGGCTCGGCGTGCACGGCTACCGGACCGTGCCGGACTATCTCGGACAGGCTGCGCCGGCGGGCGAGATCTTCCTGGTGCTGCGCGGCTCGGTCGAAAACCTGTCACAGGATGAGGCGCTTTCCCTGCCCGAGGTCGAAGGGATAGTCTCGCTGTCGCTCGGGCTGCAAGGCCTGTCGCGCCCGCATGAGGTAAATCGCTTGGGCGCCTATCCGTTTACGGGTGCGAAAGTCATAGAGCCCTATGATCTGTGGCCTTTCACGCTGGTATTCGCGGTGCCCGACCCTCTGCCTGAGACAGCCACGCTGATACTTTCGGGCACTACGGCAAAGGCCCTGGCAGTGCCCATAATCGGCGAGCTATCCGTGCCGACGGCGCCACCACTGGCGGAGGCGGAGAACGCAGACCTGCACCTGGCCGTGAGTGGTTTCGAGTTCGCCGCGGAGCAAGGTGTTGTGCTGGTTTCCCTGACCGTCGAGCGCTTGGGTGCTGAGTCGATGCTGTTGAGCCTCGCCGACTATGCGGTTCTGGTGGAGGACGGGCAATATGTCTATGCACCCAACGACTTGAGCGGGTCGCTGAGCCCGCATTTCTTCAGCCAGCAACGCTACGACCCGGGCGTCGCGGTGTCGGGACAGCTCGCCTTCCCGGTGCCCGAGGACGCAGAGGCGCTGTCGCTCGTCTTCGTTGCCGCGGACGGGCTGTTGACCTTGCCCTTCAGGGGCGAAGCCGCCACGCCGCCGGAGCCCCTGGCCAGCGCTGGCAACACCAGCCTGACAGTGGCGTTGTTTGGGGTCGAGCGCGACGAAGACCTGCTGACTCTCGACATTTCGCTGGCCCTGTTCGGCGACGATGCGCGGCAAGTCGCAATATTGCGGCCGGCGGACCAAATCGTGCTATCGGGCGAAGGTGGTAGCGTCTATCCGGTCGAGGCGCAGGCCATGCCGCGGGCCCTGCGATCCGGCGAGCTGTGGCCGTCCCTGCCCAACCGAGGCAGGCTTGGGTTTGCCGTGCCAGACACCGTGGCGCTTGAAAGCCTGGTCCTCGAGGTCGGCATCGTCGGCTCGCTGATCGAGCTGCCTGTGGCCGCGGAGGCAGTGGCGGAGCCGATTCCTTTGAGCCCGAGGGAAGGCGATGTGCTGGTGATCGGCGGGCCCGACGATCAGCAACAATTCGTGCGCGATGCCGAGCGCGGCATAGAGCTGTCGCTGGCGCGCGCGACCTTCGAGCCGGGCTGGCAGGTGCTGCTCGCCTATCGCGTGGCCGAGGTTGCCGACGGCGCCTGGTTCGGGCTGATGGACGCGGAGGCGCCGCATGGCGATTCCTCGGTCGCCGATCAGCACGACCTGGACTACGAATATCTCGGCGGCCATCTCCAAGGCACTCGCGCCTTTCCCGCGCCGAACAGGCCGGGGCGCTACGAATTGCGGCTGCTCGCCAACAACACGGACGGCGCCGAGCTGGCTGTCATCCCCTTCAGCGTCGTGGCGCCGGTCGATCGGCCGGCACCGGTGCCGGCCGAGATTGGCCATGAAGGGCTGCTGAACATCGCACCCTATCCCTTCGGCAACCAGGCGTCCGGCGGCTACAGCGGCAGCGGCATTCGCATGATCGACGGGGATACCACCGTCGCCGGCGGCGCCTACGGGCCGATGGGGGAGGAAGCGCCGATCACGGTCACTTTTGCCCGGCCCTATAGTATCGAGCATGTGCGCATTACCTATCCGCAGCCGAGCAACGGCTTCTACAAGTACCGCCTTGAGGGCACACGCGATGGCGGCGAGACCTGGGAGCTGGTCGCCGAGCGCACCGATCGCCCCTATCGCGGCGTGCAGGAGATTGCACTGAGTGGCCAAGTCCTGGGCGGGCTCAGGATCGTTCCTGTCGAGCACACCCTCGGTAGCCATTTCACGGTGCTGGAGCTGGAAGCCTATACGCGCGACCCGGCACCGCTGAACGGTGTCGCCAGCGCCGTCAACATCCAGCACCTCAGTCGCCGCAACGACGTTGCCGCAGAAATTCATGGCGGGCGCATCGTCGAGACCAGCTCCCAGGGTCCTGGCCGGCGCACCGCACAAAGGCTGATCGAAAGCGTGCCCGGCGGGGCGACCTGGTATCCGGGCGTGCCTGTCGGTCCGCAGCACGTCGTGGTGGCCTTCCGCGACGACCGCGCCACGACAATCGACTCGGTCGCTTTCCGCGCCGACCCAGGGAGCTATGGCAGGCACGCGCCGCGCAGCGTCGCCATTGCCGTGCGCACGCCCGCCGGCGAGTGGGTCGAGATCGGCCGCTACGGCACCTTCGAAGGCGGGCACTGGCAGAAGATTGCCTTCGGCCCGGTCCTCGCCGACCGCGTGCGCCTCACCTTCGAAGGCAGCTATCTGCCGCCTTACAGCTTTGCCCTGGCCGAGATCGCTGTTTTCGAAGCCGTCGAGGATCCCGGCCAGTCGATCCTGCCCTTCGGCGGCGAGACCGCGGCGCTGGGGTATAACCTCGCCCGCGATGCGTTTGGCGGCACCATGGTCTCGGCCAGCAATGTCGAGTCCGAGTTTGCGGCCCTGGCCCTGATCGACGGAGGCGTCTACGACTGGGGCTGGTACAGCACCGACGTCGCAATGCCGATGGAGTTCGTGCTGTCGTTCCACCGCAATCGCATGGCCACCATTGGCGGCGTCGCCTTTCACCCCTATGCCCATTTCAATACTTTTCGCCCCATCACCGTGGTCGCCCGGCGCATAGAGGTCCTGGTGTCCGAGACCAGTGCGACGAGCGACTTCACCTCGATCGGGGTCTTCAACGTCGATCTCGATTTCAGCCGCCAGGTGTTTTCCTTCCCGCCCGTGGCGGCAAGTTTCGTCAAGCTGCGCGTGCTCGCCAACCATGGCGGCGGCCAGGTGGCGCTGGGCGAGATCGAGGTGTTGGAGGCGGTTCAGCCGGGTGCAGAATCGATCCTTGCCGATCGCGATATCGACCTGCTCGACCTGCGCTTCGGCGGCCACGTGGTGATGCAGAAGGGCTGGTTTCGCGAAGGCCTGATCGACGGCGGCACGGAGACTGGGATTTGGGGGCTCGACGTACCGCCACCGATAGATCTCGTCTTTGGCTTTTACCGCCATCGCGCCGCGCACGTCGATCGGCTGGTGATAAATCCCGGTGCCGAAGGGCGCGGCAGCGAAGGCTGGGTCAAACGATTCAAGCTCTATCTGTCCGACGACAGCCCGGTCGACGGCTGGCGCCTGGTCGGCGAGTATGAGCTGGCGCCGGAGCTGCGCGACCAGGTCTTCCGCTTTCCCGAGACCACGGCGCGCTACGTCAAGCTGAGCCTGCTGGAGAACCACGGCGGCTCCGGTTACGGCTTCGAGCTTGGCGAGGTCGGCATGCCGGAAGTGCGCCGGCCCGGCCTCGGCACCATTCTCACCGGCGCGCCGGGCGATCCCGAGGCAGAGGAGACGGCTGAGGTTGGCGGCGGGCGACTGGCCGAGCGTGCCGAGATCGAGCCCAACGGTGAGCTTGGCCATGCCACGGCCCTGCCCCTGGCCAGGCCCATCGAGGGTCGCATCGACCCGGCTGACGATGTCGACATCTATCGTGTCGACACGTCGGACGCCGAGTTGCCGGGTCTCAACGTCATCGTCGAAGAGTCACCCGTGCTCAACGTCGATCTCGAGCTTCTCGACGAGAATGGCGTGCTGATCGACGAACAACCGCTCTACGACCTTGGCCGCGGCGAGGCACGGCTGACCTGGCAGGTGCCGCAGGGTGTCTATTACCTGACGGTCTCGCGCCCGCTGAGCGCGATTGTCGTGCTCTCCGATCTCAGCGGCTCTACCGATTCCGTGCGCGGCGACATCACCAGGTCGCTGCTTGCCTTTGCCGAGCAATCGACGCCCTACGAATATGTCTCGATGGTCGGGTTCTGCAGCTATCTGACCGTGGCGGCCGAGATGAGCCAGGACAAGGACGAGCTGCGCGAGGCCGCCTGGCAGCTCTTCGGCGGCTGCAACGGCACCGGGCTCTACCGCGCCATGGACCAGGGCATGGACTGGCTCAACGAGCGCCGCGGCCTGCGCGCCATCCTCATCGTCACCGACGGCGAGGACAGTGCCAACAATAGTGGCGCTCTGGAAGGGGTCTGGGCCAAGCTGCTCGACAGCGACGTGCGCGTCTATGCCATCGGCTATGGCGGCGCGCTTGACGGCCGCCTTGACGGCATGAACGGGCGCCAGCTCTTGCGCTCCTGGTCGCACGCCTCCGGCGGTGCCTATTACGAGGCGCCCTCGGGCAGCGCTATCAACGAAGTGACGGCGCAGATCGGCAACGCCCTGCGCAAGGTCAGCCACTACCGGCTTGTGGCAAGCGTGCCGCAAGGCGAGGGAGGCTTGAGCGTGAGTGAGGTCGGCGAGAGCGTCGGCGGCGTGGCGGTGCCCTCGCAGATCGCGCTTATCCTCGATGCCTCGGGCTCCATGCGCGGGCGTGATAGTCAGGGCGAGCGCAAGATGGGCGTCGCCAAGCAAACCATGCGGGCGCTGATCGGGCAGTTGCCGGAGCAGACGCGCGTGGGCTTGCGCGTCTACGGCCATCGTCTGCCGCAGGAACCCAAGGCGCGCAGTTGCACGGACAGCGAGCTGGTGGTTCCGTTCGGGCCGCTCGACCGCGAGCGTCTGCTTGGCGCGGTCGACGCCATCGCACCGAAGGGCCACACGCCGATCGGCCGCTCTCTGGCCGCTTTGGGCGAGGACTTCGCCGGCAGCGAGGGGCGAAAGGTGGTGATCCTGGTCACCGACGGCAAGGAGACCTGCAACACCGAGCCAGACGATCCGCTCTATCCGCCGACGGTCGTGCAATCGCTGCTCGATTCCGGGCTGGAGATAAAGGTCGACGTCATCGGCTTCGACATTGGCGAAAGCGAGACACGGGAGTTCCTGCGCCAGATCGCCGATACCGGCGGCGGGCTCTATTTCGACGCTTCGGATGCCGGCGGCCTGGCCGAAGCTTTGGAAGAGGCGGTGCGGGCGGAGTTCGAAGTGGCCGACAGTGCCGGCAGCCTGGTCGCCGAAGGCCGCGTCGGCGAGCCCGCACTGCGATTGCCTGAGGGCCTTTATCAGGTCGCCCTGGCAGTTGCGCCGCCGCTCGAGATCGCCGATGTCGCGGTGCTGCCGGATCAGGAAACGCGCCTCACCCTCGACAAGGAGGGCACGCGCATCGGCGTCGCCCGCGACGTCGTGCCCTTGGCCGCGCCTGAGCCCGAGCCGGTCGCGGTGGTGGTGCCGCCGGCGGAGCCCGATGCCGTGACGGAGGCGCAGGTGGCCGCTCTGCTGCGCGAAGGCGTGGCATTGTTCGCTGCGCAGAAGCTCACCACGCCCGAGGGCGAGGCGGCGGTCGATCGTTTCCGCGCCGTGCTCGCGTTGCAACCCGGCAACGCCCAGGCGTTGGCGGGCCTGCGGCGCATCGCCGATACTTATGCCGGCTGGGCGGAAACGAATCTCGCGCGCGGCAACGCGGCCAAGGCGGCCGACTATCTCGCCCGTGCCGTTTCCGTCGACAACCAACGCGCAGACCTCCATGCCCGCCATGGCGATGCTCTGTTCGCCGCGGGACACCTCGATGCCGCCGAGGCCGCCTACCGGCAGGCGCTGGCATTGGAGCCTGGATTTCCCGCCGCCGTAAGCGGACTGGCGGCGATCGTGGCGCCGATGCCTGAGCCGGAACCGGAGCCCGTGTCCGTGGCCCTCGAAGGGCTGCCGGAAGTGCTGGATACCGGCACTCTGGTCATTGCGGGACAAGTCATTCGTCTGCTAGGGGTCGAAGGCGAGGATGGTGCACCGGCGATAGGCCTGCGTGGCTATATCGGCTCCCGCACCGTCTTCTGCCTGCCTGCGGGTGAGCGCTATCGCTGCCGCATGGGCGACTTCGATCTCTCGCAGGTGGTCCTCTACAACGGTGGTGGTCGTGCCAGCGCGGACGCGCCGGACGCGCTACGCGAGGCCGAGGCCCGCGCCCGCTCGGCAAAGGTCGGCATCTGGCGTTGAGATTGTTTTAGGGGTTGTGAACCACTTCACAGCCGCCAGCCGGCACTAATGTTCTTATGACGTTGCGGCGACCGACCCCATCCGGTTGCGCATCGGGAAACGTCCCGGACGGCGGCCTTTCTCCCAGAATTGGTCGTCGTTTGGGACGTCCTCATTTCATGATAGCTTGGCTCACCAAGTTGCGCAGCATCATGCGGTAGTGGCTGCGCTGGGCGACGCTTTGCATCATGTAGACCACCACCATCTCGTTGGCCGGATCGATCCAGAAATAGGTGCCGGCGTAACCGCCCCAGAAATAATCGCCGACCGAGCCCGGCCAGCGTGACAGACCGGCGTCGGTGCGCACGGCGAAGCCGAGGCCGAAGCCATAGCCTGGGCCGGGCAGGTAGACCGTGCCGCCACGGCTGATATCGCCGAGGTGGTCGCTGCTCATATAGGCCACCGTCTCGGGGCCGAGAACGCGGGCGCCGTCGAGGCTGCCGCCTTCGAGCATCATCTGGCAGAAGCGGGCATAGTCCATCACCGTCGAGACCATGCCGTGGCCGCCGGCCAGCATAGGCGGCGGTGCCGTGATGTCGATCAGCGTGCCGCTGAGCGGCTCGGCAACGCGATGGCGCTCGCTTTCCGGCACCCAGAAGCCGCTATCGGTCATGCCGAGCGGCGCCAGCACGCGCTCGTGCACATAGGCATCGAGCGCACTGCCGGATGCCGCCTCGACCAGGGCGCCGAGCACGTCGGTGGAGCGCCCGTAGTCCCATACCGTGCCCGGCTGGTAGAGCAGGGGCAGCTGCGCCATTCGGTCAGCGTATTCGGCAATGCTCATGTCGTGCTCGAATTCGGCCATGCCCGCCTGTTTGTAGAGGTCCTTGACCGCGCCCGAACCGATGAAGGCATAGGTAAGGCCGGAGGTGTGGCGCAGCAGGTCCTGCACCGTGATGGCGCGTGCCGCGGGTGCGAAGTCCGGGCCGACGCGCATGCCCTTGAAGGCCGGCAGGTGAACCGAGATCGGCTGCGACAGGTACAGCTTCGCCTCTTCGTGCAGGGTCATGGCGGCGACGCTGACGATAGGCTTGGTCATGGAATAGATGCGGAAGATGGCGTCCTTCGGCATCGGCTCTCCGGCCGCCTTGTCGCGGTAGCCGAAGGCCTCGTAATAGGCGATGCCGCCACGCCTGGCCACCAGTACTACGGCGCCGGGAATCTCGCCGGCATCGACGCCGGCTTGAAGGGTCTCGCCGATGCGCGCCAGGCGCTCGCCGGAAAGGCCGACGGATTCCGGCGAGACAGGCGACAGGCTCTCGGCGACGGCAGGGAGGGCCCAGACGAAGGCCAGTATGAGTAGGAGTCTTTTTGTCATGACCAACCTCAGTCCCAGGTCTTGCGCGGGGGCGATTTGATTTCGATTTGTACGCTATCTTCGAGCGCTTCGTGGCGGTGCGGCACGCCGGCCGGATGAATCCAGGAATCGCCAGCTTCGGCAACGAAGCTCTCGCCGTCGATCTCGACCCGCAGCTGGCCGCTGATCAGGTAGCATATCGATTCGTGGTCCGCGTGGCTGTGCAGCGGGTCGACCAGTCCCTGCTTGCGCTCGAGGCGCATCAGCAGCATGTCGTCGCCCACCAACAGCGGCGCGACGGCAAGGCCTTGCGGCTGCGCAGCACCCTCCAGGCTTCGCACTGGATCCATTGGCACGCTGCCGGCCGGCACGAAACGGCCTGGGCTTGGCGGCGGTACGCGGTCTTCACTCATGAGCGGGCCTCGAAAATCGCTTTCGTTTCCTCGACCAGCAGCGCGACCAGATCGCCGGCCGGCAGGGATCGGTTCAAGGCGCCGGCCTGACCCGACCAGAGCGCATGGAACTCGCTGCTGCCGGCCTTTGCGGCGGCGACGGACAGCGGCCCCGACATTTGCAGTTGGGCAGGAAAGGCGACGGGCTCGGAATCGGCCATCTCGTCGAGATAGCGATTGACGATGCCGCGCGCCGGCCGGCCGCTGGTGGCTCGGGTCAGGCGTGTTTCGCGACCCTCGGTCAGGGCTGCGCGATGGCGTGGGTTGATACCGGCCTCTGGCGTCGACATGAAGGCGGTGCCTATCTGGACGCCGGCGGCGCCGAGCGCGAACGAGGCCGCGATACCGCGTCCGTCAGCGATGCCGCCCGCCGCAATCACTGGCACGTCCACCGCATCCACCACGCGCGGCACCAGCGCCATGGTGCCGATCTCGCCCGAAGACATGGGCCCGGCAAAGGTGCCGCGATGGCCGCCGGCCTCGAAGCCCTGGGCGATGATCGCGTCGGCACCGGCCTCTTCCAGCCACACCGCTTCCACGACAGTCGTCGCCGACGAGAGCACTACCGATCCGGCTGCCTTGAGGGCGGCTACCGCGTCCGCCTCGGGCAGGCCGAAATGAAAGCTTACGACGCGGGGTGCCAGTTCCAGCACCACCTCGAGCTTGGCATCGTCGAAGCCCGGGCCCTCCGGTTTCACGTGCGGCACTGGCCCAAGCTCGAACTCCGCATAGTAAGGTGCCAGGCGCTCGCGCATGCGCGCCGCCACCGCCTCGTCGATGACGGGCGCCGGGTGGCAGAAGAAATTGAGGTTGATGGTGCCGTTGGTGGCGGCCCGCGTCTTGCCCACCTGTTCGCGCAGCATGTCCGCCGACATCCTGGCGCAGCCGAGCGAGCCGAGACCGCCAGCATTGGCCACTGCCGCGGCCATCTCGGCTGTCGAGGCGCCGGCCATCGGCGCCTGGATGATCGGGTGGCTGACGCCCAGAAGCTCGCTCAGGTCATGGCGTGGCCACATGGCAGCGCCTATTCGTCGACGACGTCGGTATCCATCTGGCCGCTGATGCGCCGGCGGATGTGCGACCAGGACATGCCGACCGCGAGGATTGTCGCCAGGACGATAAGGCCGACATAGGTCATGGCGCTGACATTCTCGACATCGAGCATGCCGTTATCGATCATCAGCCAGACCATCACGCCAAAGAACGCAATGGCGAGCGCCGTACCGACGGCGCCTATCGAGCGCCAGGTGGCGCGCAGGAAAACGATATAGACGATCAGCAGGGCCAGGCCGACGAGGATCTTGAAGGGAATGCTGCCGCCCTCGGAGGTGGCCCAGTGATAGAACGAGGTCTCACTGGGATTGAAGGTGCCGAACACCAGCACCATTGCCGCCACCCAGCGGATCGCGAAACTGCTCGCATTGAATCCCCGTACCGCCATGGTCTCGCCCCTCCAATGAATATGTCCTGAAGCCTAACGCGCAGGCAGGCCTTGGCGCAAGCAGCGCTACGTTGCCTCGCGGTTATGCCATTGCCACGCCGTGGCCAGTATCTCGTCGAGCGAGGAGCGCCGCGGGCGCCACGACAGCGCCGAATCCGCCAGCACCCGATTGGCGATCATGATGGCCGGATCGCCGGGCCGAGGCGGCGCCTCCCGCGCCGGCACCATAAGGCCGGAGATGCGCTCGATACCGTGGATCACGTCGATTACCGAATGGCCGATGCCGCTGCCGATATTGGCGATGATCCCGGATTGGCCGGCCAGGACCTTGCCAAGCGCCAGCACATGGGCGTCCGCGACATCGGAGACATGCACGAAATCGCGGATGGCCGTGCCGTCCTGTGTGTCATAGGCGGTGCCGAAGACGGGCAGCGAGCCGCGCTTGCCGCGAGCCGATTGGATTGCGGTTGGCAACAGGCGCCCGTGATCGCCGTTCCAGGCGCCGGCTTCGCCATCCGGATCGGCGCCGGCGGCGTTGAAGACACGCAAAATTGCCCAGTTGAGCTCGTGGGCCTCGGCAAAGTCGGGTATCGCGCGCTCTGCCATCAGCTGGCTGGTGCCGAAGGGGGTTATGGCATCGAGCTCCTGATCCTCGGCGACGGGCAGGTGCTCCGGCATGCCGTAGACCTCGGCGGTGCTGCAGAAGACCAGGTTCGTCACCTGCGCTTCGGCCATCGCCCGCAACAGCGTGACGCTGCCTGCCACATTGGTCTCGTAATAGGCATCCGGGTCGGCCCCGTCGCCGCCCTGGAAGGCCGCCAGGTGGATGACGGCCGTGGGACGCACATTGAGAAACGCTTCGGCCAGGCTTTGGCGGTCGGTGATGTCGCCGAATTCGAGCGGCCCCCACTTGACATGATCGCGGTGGCCGCTGCTCAAATTGTCGAACGCCACCGGCAAATAGCCCGATGCCGCCAATGCCTTGCAGACATGGCTGCCGATATAACCGGCGCCGCCGGTAACCAGGATCGGTCCGCTGTCGTCCATTCACCCCTCAGGCGCCATAGCGCCGGTTGCAGTAAGAACTATGTGGCGGTTGGGCGATTTCTCAAGTGTGCTCGTCACATATCAGCTCAATACCGCCAGGACAGGCTGATGGCGCCAAAGCGGTCGCCGCTCGGCTGGCCTTCGAATTCGTGCGTGCGGAAGACATGGGTGTAGGTCAGGCGAAAGCTGTCGAAAAGCAATGCCAGGCCGAGCTGAAAATCGCCGACCAGGCGGCGCTTCTTGACCCGGGGGCTGTGGCCGAGGATGCCGCCGTCGAGGAAGATGCTGCGCGCCATATAGCGCACCTCGGCGCCGGCAAAGGCATACCAGCCCCAGCCGTGCTCGCTGTCGAAGGCTTGCGAGCCGGGCAGGCTGGGGCGGATACGCGGCGGGCCGAAGTCGTGCGGCAGGTTCTGGCCGAGGCGAAAGGTGGCGCCTGCCGCAGCCATGGTGCGCACATTTCCGAGACTGGCGCCGACGGTGGGAATCACGTCGAAGCCCAGCCCGCCTAGTGGCAGGGGCTTGCGCAGGCGCCATTGGCGCTCGAAGGTCAGTGCAAGGCTTGGCTCGTTGCCGACCTGGTGGCGCCAGCCCATGGGCCGGGTCGAGCCGATGATCTCGTGCACCACGGTCTGCACCTGCTCGGCGGCGGCGCCCGGGCCGACGACACCGAGCGCCAGTTCGATGCTGTCGCGGCGGGTCTTGCCGCTGGTATGCAGCGACACCGTGCCGTAAAGCCAACCCGCATAGGGACGGTCACCCGCGTCGAGGCTGGCGCGCGCAATATCGTCAGGCGTGAAAATGAGCTGGCCGGCGCCATAGCCGATGCGGCGTGCGCCGGTGGCGTCGAACAGCGGCACTGCCTCGATCACGGCATCGCCCCAGCCCGGCGCATGCCCTGCCGGCGAGATCCAGGCGATGCGGGTGCCATGGGTGTAATGGCGGTCGGTATTGGCGACGCGATCGTTCTCGATCATCGCCGTCAGCGTGCCCAGACGCTCTTCGGCGGCTGCCGGGAGTGCCAGGGCGAGGGTGAGGACGAGGGACGTCAGATCCATTTCAGCTTTCGCAGCAACCAGATCTCGGCCAGCCCCATCAGCACCATGGCGGCGATCATGGCGGCAAAGGCCCAGGGCGCCTCCTGGCCCGGCATGCCGCCGAGGTTCATGCCCAACAATCCGGCGATAAAGCTGGGGGGCAGGAACAGCGCGGCGATGACGGTGAGATGATAGGCGTGGCGGTTGGTTTGTTCGGCCTGGGCGCTGGCCAGCTCGTCCTGGGTCACCTGGGCCCGATCTCGCGCCGCGTCCAGGTCTTCGACATAGCGCAGCAGGCGGTCCGCGGTCTCGCGCAGGCGCGCGCGCGACATCGCATCGACCCAGTCGGGCATGTCCTGCGGCAGGCGTTGCGCCACATCGCGTTGCGGCGCCAGATAGCGGCGCAGGGAAATCGCCGTCCGCCGCAAATCGTTGAGGCGCGCGCGCTGTTCCGGGTTCCAGGCGCTGAGCACGGCATCCTCCAGGGCATCGACCGAATCCTCGATGCCGTCGATGACCGGTGCCATGCGCTCGATCATGCGGTCGGCGAGCGTGGCGACGAACTCCGCGGCATCGCGTGGGCCGCCACCGTCGCCGATTTGCAGGCGCAGGTCGTTGACCGCCATCACTTGGCGGTGGCGCAGCGTGACGATGCGACTGCTCTCGGCCCAGATGCGCAGGCCCACCATGTCTTCGGGATTGGCGCCTGGATTGAGGTTGACCCCGCGCAGCAACAACAGCACGGCATCGCTGAGACGCAACAGCCGCGGGCGCACCTCGGCCGTCAACAGGGTCTGGCAGGAGACGGGGTCTATGCCGCTTTCCTGGCGCAGCCAGGCTTGCGCCATCTCACCGTGGCGGTCGAGATGCAGCCACAACACGCCGTCATCCGGCTGCCAGGACCGCACGCCGTCCCAGTCCAAGGCGCGGGCGCCGCCCTTGCCGTCGAGGACGAAGGCGCAGACCAGGCCGTCGGTGTCGCTCATGGGGCCGGCTCTCCGTTGTCGCCGCCGAGCCCTTGCGCTTGCGTGCCCTCCTGCACCTCTATGAAGACACGGGTGATATCCTCGTGGCGTTCCTTGATGGCGCCTTCGAGGCGTGAAATCAGGTGCTCCACCTCGCCCGCCGGCAGGGCATTGGGAACGTCGACGCTCATGGTCAGCAACACGTCGCTCGGCCCCATATGCATGGTCAGCAGCTCGTTGACCGACTCGGCATGCGGCTCCGCCTTGGCCAGTGCATTGATGGACTCGACCACCTCCGGCAGGCTCGCTTCGCCGGTCAGCAGGCTTTTGCACTCATAGGCCAGCATGGCCGCGGTCGCGGCAAGGATGAGGCCGATCACGATCGAGGCGACGCCATCGAGCACCGGCATTTGCAGGGTGTCGGCGAGATAGATGCCGATGCCCGCCACCAGCAGACCAAGCACCGCGGCGGTGTCCTCGAACAGCACGGTAAAGACGGCCGGGTCCTTGCTTTGTTGCACGGCCTTGAGCCAGCCGAGCTTTCCCTTGCTTCGTCTGAACTCGCGAAAGGCCACCCACCAGGCGCACGCCTCGAAAACCAGCGCCAGCCCGAGCACGATGTAGTTGATGTAGATGTCGGTGGC
>CAYPAX010000011.1:0-64815 GCA_964408735.1 uncultured Rhodospirillaceae bacterium
AATCAGACACAGCGACACGCGTCCAGAGCAGACTTCGTCAACGGGCTGATAGAGCCAGCGGGCATTGGCGGGCACGGCGACGCAATGGCTGTATTTGGCGCCGCTGATTGGCGGTGCGACGGTATCGGGGGAGCTGCGGAGCAAAGACATAGGCGATTCCCTTTCCGGCGCTAGGCACCCTTGGGCAGGAGTTGGCTCATCTCGACAAGGCGGCTGTCGGCCAGCGCGGCGGCGCGGATCGGCGCCATGACGCGATAGTCGGGATCGTTGAGCATGGCGATGAACTGGCGCCGCGTCGGGTAGCGCACCAGGATCACGACGTCCCAGTCCTCCGGGCCGACGATGCTGTGCAGGGCACGGCCCATCCAGATCGGCTCGCCGCCATAGCGCGGATGCATCTCCTCGGCAAAGCGCCGGCCATAGACGGCATAAGCGTCGCGGCCGCTGAGCCCGTCGACGCCAAAGCCGTCCGCGGCACGCTCGCGATAGCGCAACAGGTTGAGCATCACAACAGGCTCGTCGAGATCGCCCTCGGCCATTGCGGCGAGCGCTTCGTGGTTCGCGTCTATGCTCGCCATTGTCTCATACCTCCCGCTGGCCAGCCGTCCGGCACCGCTGTCGCCAGCCAGGCCGCCAGGGTTGCGTTGACTTCGGCCGGCTTTTCCTGCGCCATCCAATGGCCGCTCGCCACCACTCGTGTCGTCAGTTCGCGGCAAGTATCGAGCATCGGCTCGGCCAGGCGCGAGGTCATGCATTCGCAAGTGGCGTCGTATTCGCCGGCAACGAAGAGCGTCGGCATCTCCAATACGCCGCCATTCACCGCGCGCTCGGCATAGGCGGCATTGGCGGCGTGGTTCATGTAATACGAGCCGGGTCCGAAGAAGCCGTTGCGACCGAGCGCCGCGGCATAGGCGCACAACTCCGCCTCGCTCAGCACCGCATCGTCGCGCGGCACGTCGGGCGGCTCGGCAGCGCCGCCGAACCAGCCGCCGTCGCGGCGCACGAAGGCGGTGCGCGACGGTTTCGACATGGCGGCCGGATCGCCGCGGCGAAACAGTGCCTTGATCGCCTTGGCCGGAGCGGCGTCGAAGGGGGCGATGGCGGTGGCAAAATTCTCTTCGTAGAAACGCATATATTCCCATTGCCCGGCGGGAAATTCGTCCTCCGGGTAGAGCTTTCGGTCGATCAGCGGCAAGAACGAGTCGAGGCCGCGTTCCAGGCCGCACGGCACACAGAGATTGGCGGCGCCATGGCAACGTTCGGGGAAATGGCTGGCAAGGCTCCAGACGACAGCCGCGCCCCAGTCGTGCCCGACCCAAACGGCACGCTCGGCGCCAAGCGCATCGAGCAGGCCGATCATATCCCCGACCACCCGCTCCAGTGCGTAGTCTTCGTGGCGCGCATGAACGCTCGAGCGCCCGTAGCCGCGCATGTCCGGCGCCAGCGCACGAAAGCCAAGCGAACCGAAGCAAGGCAATTGGTGCCGCCAACTGATGGCAAGCTCGGGCCAACCATGGACAAAGATGATCGGCGGCCCGTCCGAAGGCCCAGCCGCCAAATAGAACGTCTGATGATCGCCCGTGCGGACGACATGTTCCGTAACAGCCATATCCGTCACCACCTGCCCCCAATCCGCAGCTTGACTTTATTGGTTCATATGAACCAGCCTACCGGTGACACGCTACCGAGGCAACAATGACCGCCATTCGCTCGCTTCGCAGTTTGCAGCTGATCCACGGCCTGGCGCTGGTGCTGCTTGTGGGCATCACGGGTGTCGCGGGCACGGTGGGGCTGGTGTTGAGCGAGCGCTGGACCGCTGAGGCCTTGCGTATCGACAGCCTGCTGCGCCTTGCCGAGGAGGCGCGCGGCGATCTTTATCGCCAGACGAAAGAGGTGTTCGACTACCACTTTCTTGGCGATCCCGATGCTTCCGACGAGTACCGCGTCTATGGCGAGGCCCTGGCGGCTAAGCTGACCGAACTCGATCGCCTGGCCCGGGAGCCGGCGGAAAAGACTGTGGTCGCCGGCCTGCTCTCGGCCCAGGCGGCGGCGCGCCTCGATGCCGATGCCATCATGGCGCGCGAGGCCGGCAGTTTCGGCGAGGCGGAGAAGCTGGCGCTGTTCGACACCGAGCTCGAGGTCGGCAGCCTCGCCGCCGTCGATGCCGCCCTGGACGCAGCGGCTGCCGAGTTCATTAGGGCGCGCAACGACCTTGCGCGGCGGGTCTCGCGGCTGTCGAACATTGCCCTGATCGTCTTGCTGGTTCCGGTTATCGCCGCGGCAGCGCTGCTGCTGTTCGCCCAGGGCTTCCTGCAGCGTGCCTTCGTCGCACCCCTGTCCGACCTCTTGCGCGCGCTGGCCGCCTTCGGCGCCGGGCGCCTGGAAAACCCCGTCGAGGAGCGCGGCGCGGCGGAAATGGTCACCTTGCAACAGGCCATCAACGCCATGACCGAGGAAGTGGCGGATAGCCGCGCGGCCCTGGTGCGCAGCGAGAAGCAGGCGGCGTTGGGCGCCCTGGTGCCGGTGATCGCGCATAACATCCGCAACCCCCTGGCCAGCATTCGCGCCACCGCGCAGGTGCTCCCCGACGCGCCGGACGAGGCCGCCAAGAGCAAGGCCACCAAGGACATCATCAGCGCCGTCGACAGGCTCAATGCCTGGCTGACCTCCCTGCTCTCCTATCTCGATCCCGGCGGCGCCCACCGCAAGGCGGGCAGACTGGCCGACTGCGCCGATACCGCGCTCTCCCTGCTGGCCGCCAAGCTCGGCGAAAAAGGCGTCACGGTGACGCGTCAGGACTGGGAAGACGGCAGCAAGGTATCGCTGGATGCCAACCTCATGGAACAGGCCATCTACGGCCTGCTCGTCAATGCGGCCGAGGCCTCACCGCAGGGCGGGCGGCTGGAACTGGCGGCGGGCGGCGACGATGCCACAAGCTGGCTCTCGATCAGCGACCATGGCGGCGGCTTGCCTTTCGCTCCGAGCGCCGACGGCGCCATTCCCGGCCCCACTACCAAAACATGGGGCAGCGGCCTGGGCATCCCGTTTGCCTACAAGATCTGCGAGCTGCATGACGGCACACTGCGCTTCGACGAGGTCGAAGGCGGTGGCACCCGCGCCACCATCTCGCTGCCGGCGGTGTCCCCATGAGCGGCGCAGCCATCCTTGTCGTCGATGACGAGATCCCGTTCGCCGAGGCGGTGGCGATGCGGCTCGGGCGCGACGGCCACACGGCCCATGTCGCCGGCACGCTCGGCGCGGCGCGCGCGCATCTGGCCGGGGCGGAGACCGATCTCGTGCTGCTCGACATGCGCCTGCCAGACGGCACCGGCCTCGACCTGCTGGGCGAGATAGCCGGCGTGTCGGTGGTCGCTGTGACGGCCTTCGGCGATCTCGACAATGCGGTCGAAGCCATGAAGCGCGGCGCGGTCGATTATCTGCGCAAGCCCCTCGACCTCGACGAGCTGGCGCTGGTCGTCGAACGGGTGCTGGAATCCCGCGAGTTGCGCCGGCGCCTCGACTATTCGGCCGAACGCGAAGCGCATGCCAGCGATGCCACGGCGCTGTTGGGCGAAAGTCCTGCCATGCGCGCGGCCCGCCACGAGATCGAGACCATCGCCACGGTTGACCACGACGGCGAGGCCCCCAACCTGCTGCTGCTGGGCGAGACGGGAACCGGCAAGTCGGTCGCGGCGCGTCTGGTGCACGACCTGGGCCCGCGCGCAGGCCGTCCTTTCGTGCGCATCGATTGTGTCGCCCTGCGCCATCTCGATGCGAACCGCGAGCTGTTCGGCGGCGGCGGCGGGCCGGGACTTCTCGAAGCGGCAGAGGATGGCAGCCTCTTCCTCGACGAGGTCTGCGAGCTTTCCGACGAGCTGCAGGCCAAGCTGCTGACAGTCTTGGAAAACCGCTCGTTACGCCATACCAACGACAGTCGCGACGTACCGTTGCGATCCCGTATCATTGCCGCCAGCAACCGCGACTTGGCGGCAGAGGCGCGCGGCGGGCACTTCCGTGCCGATCTCTATTACCGTTTGGATGTGTTGCATATCCGCTTGCCGGCCTTGCGCGACTGCCCCGGCGATGCGGCCAGGCTGGCCGAACATTTCATTGCCGAGACCGCGCGGCGCTACGGCCGCGAGGCGCCGAAGCTCTCCAAAGCGGCGGCAGCGGCGCTGGAACGCTACGACTGGCCCGGCAATGTGCGCGAGCTTGCCCATGTCATAGAGCGCGCCGTGCTGCTCGACCGCAACGGAAGATTGGAGCCGTCCGCGCTGCCGTTGGCGCAAACCGTGGCAGCAGAACGGGCCGAGCCCTTGAGCTCTCTCGCCGACACCGAGCGCGGCGCCCTCGAACAGGCACTTGGCGAAGCCGGCGGCAATGTCTCCGCCGCCGCCCGGGCGCTGGGCATCACGCGCATGACCATGCGCTATCGCATGGGCAAATATGGTCTTTGACATCCGAACGCAGCCGGTACTGGTTCATATCAGCCAAAACGCGGCTCCAATTGGTTCATTTAAGCCAATATATATCCTTTAAGAACAATAAGTTACGATAAAATTTTAACATTATTGTTTGACCACCCCTCCGATCGCCATTACACCCATCGGACAATAATGACGATGTATCCTCGGGAGGGATATCCATGCCACTTCGGGCCCACCGGGCGGGCCGGCCGCTTGCCGCCGCCACAGTCTTTCTTGTCGCCACCACCCCAGCTTGGAGCCAGGACGCCCCTGTGTCCGTGCTGCCGGACATCGAGGTCATCGGCACCACGCCTTTGCTGGGCACGGGCACGCCGGTCGATAAGGTGCCGGGCAACCCGCAGACCCTCTCCGAGGACGAGATCGAGCGCTACCCCAGCAATCAGCTGATCGACCAGCTGCACAGCCAGCTCAACAGCGTCACCGTGGTCGATGTGCAGAACAGCACCTATCAGAAGGACATCCGCTATCGCGGCTTTGCGGCTTCGCCGCTGCTCGGCGAGTCCCAAGGCATAGCCGTGTTCCAGAACGGCGTGCGCATCAACGAGGCTTTCGGCGACACGGTGCAGTGGGACCTGATTCCGGAGCCGGCCATCCGCAGCATGAACCTGGTCAACAACAATCCCGCCTTCGGCCTCAACGCGCTGGGCGGTGCCATCGCCATCGACATGCATGACGGCTTCAGCTTCCAGGGCATGGAGGCCGAGGCCCATGGCGGCTATTGGGAGCGCTGGGGCACCGAGATGCAGGCCGGCTGGGCCGGCGAGAATTTCGCCGCTTACGTCGCGGCCGACCACCAGAACGACGGCGGCTGGCGCAACGCATCCAAGTCCGACCTCTCGCGCCTATATGGCGACCTCGCGATGGCCGGCGACGAGTTCCAGATCAACTTCAATTTCACCTACGCCGACACCGACCTGATCGGAAACGGCCCGGCGCCAGCGGAAATTCTGGAAGCCAATCGGCGTGCCGTGTTCACCACGCCCGACGTGACGGAGAACGAGATCTTCTTCTTCCAGGGCAACGGCAGCTACGACATCAACGACACCAGCTCGGTGCAGGCCAACGCCTATTACCGCCGCATCACGCGCTCGACCCTGAACGGCGACGAGATCGCCGGTGAGGAATGCGATGCCGCCGCCTTGGGCGCCACCTTCGCCGGCGACGGCAATCTGGCCGCCACGGTCGGCAACGGTGCCGCCGTGGCCGCGGCACCGGGCGACTATCTTTGCGTCGAGGAAGACGACCCGACGCTGTTGATCGACCAGTTCGGCAATGCGGTCGGCGCCCCGGCCACTACCCCTGGCGCCAAGAATACGACCTCGACGCAGACCCTCACATACGGTGGTGCCGTGCAGGGCGTGCTCGAGGATACGCTGCTGGGCATGGACAACACGCTGATATTCGGCACCGCGCTCGATTTCTCGCAGACCCGCTTCCACAACGAGCAACACGTTGTCTCGATCAACTTGGCACGCGCCATCGTCGATACGGGCTCGCCGATCCTCAATCTTCAGGGCTATACCGCTGCAGTTGCCGGCGGCTCGCTGGTGGCCGGGCAAGGCACGCCAACGCAGATCAAGAACACCACGGCCAGCCTCGGCATCTACGCCACCGATACGCTGGACGTCACCGACGACCTCAGCGTCATGTTCGCCGGGCGCTTCAACCGCACCACCAGCGATACCAGCGACGAGTTCGTCTATAACGTGGTGCGCGCCGGCACCCTGCAAAGCTCGAGCATCTTCAGCCGCTTCAATCCGGCGCTCGGGTTCACCTATGCGGTCGCTCCCCTCGGTGCCACCGTCTATGGCGGCGCCAGCGAGAACACGCGCGCGCCGACCCCGGCCGAGCTCGGCTGCTCGGACCCGGCCGCGCCGTGTCGCTTCCCCAACGCCTTCCTCTCGGATCCGCCGCTCAATCAGGTGGTCTCGCGGACCTTCGAGGCGGGCGTGCGCGGCGCCATACCCGGCCTTCCCGACGACCTCGACGTGAACTGGAATTTCAGCCTCTACACCACGACCAATTTCGACGACATCCTGTTCGTTTCGGCCGGCACCGGTCTCGGCGCCGGCTTCTTCAAGAACGTCGGCGACACGCGCCGCCGCGGCATCGAAGCCAGTGCCAACGGGCGCTGGGGCCGGCTCGGCTTTTATGCCAATTACAGCTTCATCGAAGCGACGTTTGAATCCGAGTTCACGGTGGCATCGGCCAACCACCCCATGGCGGCATCGCTCGGCGCCGGCCAGAGCATTCCGGTCTCCAAGGGCGACAACATTCCCGGCGTGCCCGACCACACTTTGAACCTCGGCGTCGATTATGCCCTCACCGAGGAATGGATCCTGGGCAGCACCATGGTCGCCCGCTCCGGCGTCTACCTGCGTGGCGACGAGGGCAATCTGCTGCCGCGCACCAACGGCTATGCGGTGTTCAACGCCCACACCACTTACGCCCTTGGCGACTATGTGGAGCTGTTCGGGCGCATCGAGAACATGTTCGACTTCAATTACGAGACCTTCGGCGTGCTCGGCGAGGTCGGCAACGAGACACCGGTCTACGAGCTGCCCAACGGCATCACGGACCCGCGCTACCTGTCGCCGGGGCAGCCATTTGCCGCCTATGTCGGCGTGCGCATTAGGCTCAACTGATGGCCGAGGCCGGCATGTTCGCGAGCGCCTTCGAGATGCTCGCCAAGGGCGGGCCGGTGATGATGGTGCTGCTTGCCGTCTCGGGCCTGGCAGCCCTCATCATCATCGCCAAGATGCTGCAATTCGCCCGCCTCAGCCTGGGCGACTTGCGCTTCGTCGATCCCGCCATGAAAGCGCTTGACGGCAGCGAGCCGAAAGCGGCGATCGCGCTGCTGGCCAAGCGCAAGCACCCTGTGGCACGGGTGATGGAAAGCGCCATCGCCAGCAGTACCGACTTTCGCCTCGCCGCTGCGGATCGGGATGCGGAGATCAGCCGCGTCGGCAGCGCCCAGATCCGCGGCCTCGAAAGCCACCTGCGCGGCCTCGAAGTGATCGCCAATCTCAGCCCCCTGCTCGGCCTGCTGGGCACGGTGATGGGCATGATCGGCGCCTTTGCCAAGCTTGAGGACGCCGGCTCCAAGGTCGACCCGGCGCTGCTTGCCGGCGGCATCTGGGAGGCACTTCTGACCACGGCCTTCGGCCTCGTCATCGCCATCCCGGCGCTGGCCGCCTACTACGTCCTGGAAGGCCGCGTGGAGAACGTGCGCGCGGCCATGAAAGATGCCGTGACACGCATACTCGGCAGCACGGTGGCAAGGCGCTAGAGCATGGATTTCGGCGAGCAGGAACGCGCCAAGCCCCAGCTCAGCATCGCGCCGCTGATCGACGTGGTGTTCCTGCTGCTGGTCTTCTTCATGCTCGCCGGCTCGTTCATCCGCCAGACCGCGCTCGACCTTGCCATGGGCCAACGCCCCCTGCCCGCCCAGGCGACGGCCGAGAGCGCCGGCCCTCTCTTGGTCAAGGTCGCCGGCGACGGCAACATCACCCTAAACGGCCTTGTGCTCAGCCTCGATGCGCTGGGCAGCGAGCTGCTTGGACGAGCCGAGGGCGATGCCGAGCGCAAGGTGACCTTGCGGGCCGCCGACGCCGTGGCGGTGCAGAGCCTGGTCTCGGTGATGGATCGCATCACCGGCGCCGGCTTCCACAATATCCGCCTGGCACCACCGGGCTCGTAGGGCGATGGAATTCAGCGGCAGGAAACGCCTGGACGGCGGCATCAACATGGTGCCGCTGATCAACATCGTCTTTCTGCTGCTGATCTTCTTCATGCTGTCGAGCACCCTGGTCACCCCCGACAGCCTCGATGTCACGCTGCCCGAGTCCGAGAGCGCGCGCGCGGCCGAGAGCCAGCCCATTGTGCTCATCGTCGACAGCGAGGGCCGCATCGCCATCAACAATCGGGACGTCCGCGCTGAAGAGGTTGCCGGACGCCTGGCGGGGTTGGCCGAGGCCCATGTCGGGGCGGGCCTGGTGATCAAGGCCGATGCGGATGCGACATATGCCGATCTTGGCACTTTCCTGCACGCCGCCAAGGGCGCCGGCATCGAGCGCATCGCGCTGGCCACGCGCGAGCCCGGGCCTGAGGAGCCCGCCCCATGAGCGGCGTTCGCTCGTACGAATTCGTCGCTGCGGCCGTGCTTTCCGGCGTGGTGCATGTGGCCGCCATGGCGGGCGTCATGCTCTATCGGGTGGCGCCCGACGAGGAAGTGCCGGCGCCGATGGTCTATCTCGAGCTGGCCGCGCTCGACGCCGATGCCTCAGCCGAAGGGCCCGGCGATCCTGCCATGGCGCCAGCGCCCGATCCGCTCGACGAGACCGCCGAGCCGCTGCCGCCCGATGCCATGGCACCTGTGCCGCTGCCGCCACCGCCACCGCCTGAGCTGGCCGAGATCACACCGCCCGAAGATCTCGCCGAGCCGCCGCCGCCGGAGCTGACACCGCCACCGCCGGAAGAAGCGCCGATGCCCGAGCTGGCGCCGCCACCGCCCGAGCTGGCCGAGATCCTACCGCCGGCGGACTTGAGCGAGCCGCCGCCGCCCGACCTCGCACCGCCACCACCCGAGGTGTTGCGCTTGCCGGATCTGGCACCGCCGCCCCTGCACGAGCTGATCGATGTGGTTTCGTCGGACGATCTTGACGAGCCACCGCCGCCAGAGCTGACGCCGCCGCCTGAGGTGCTGCGGATGCCCGATCTGGTGCCGCCGCCGCTACAGGAGCTGGCCGAGGTCGTACCGCCCGAGGATCTGGCTGAGCCGCCACTGCCGGATTTGGCGCCACCGCCGCCTGAGCGTGCGCCGCTGCCCGAGCCCATTCCGCTCGACCGTCCCGAGCCGCCGCCGTTGGAGCTGGCGGCGCTGCCGCCAGAGCTCGAGCCCTTGCCCGAGATGACACCGCCACCACCGCCTCAGGCGCTGCCCGAGACCTTGCCGCCGCCACCGCCGCGGCGCGACGAGCTGGCCGAGCTGCCGCGGCCGCGACCCAAGCCCGAGCCGCCGGTGCGCCGCGTCGAGACAGCGCCGCCGCCGGTGCCGCTGCCGGTGGCGCAGCCCGAGCGCAGGCCGCCGCCGGTCGAGGAGACTCCGCCGCCACCGCGCCAAGTCGCCAGCCTGCCGGCGCCAGTGCCACAACCAGCCCCGCCTGCCGGCCCGTCGCCGGAAGCCATTGCGGCCTATGGCGGCAGCCTGTTCCAGGCCATCAACACCACGGCAGCGCGCAATTACCCGACCCGGGCGCTACAGCGCAACCGTCAAGGCACAGTACCGGTGCGCCTGACCATCGACGCCGACGGCGCCCTGCTTTCGGTGCAAGTGCTCGACGACAGCCAGGCCCATTCGAGCCTCGTCAAAGCCGCCGTCAAGGCCGTGCAAAGGGCCGCCCCCTTCCCCGCCTTCGGCACCGACCTCGGAGGAGGCCAACGCCAGTTCGACGTGCGCATCGTCTACAAGATCCGCTGAGAATTCCGAAGACTCAGCCCTGGTAGTCCATGGCCAGGTCGCCGTTCGCCGCGCAATAGCCGCCCGGACCCGGAGAGCCCGCAAACTCCGACGTTGCTATGGAGCGCAGAGTGTCCACCCAACCGGGATTGCTGCTCTCGCGGCTCGATATCAGCCAGGTCACGGCGCCGTGGGGCTCGGCGAAGCCGGTCCAGCGGCATTCCAGGCGGTAGCAGAATTTCACCAGCCGCTGCTCTCCGCTGTCAGCGGCCAAGGCGGCTCTCTCGTCGTCGCCGAGCGGCGCCGCCGCCAGGCTGGCGGTACAGGCGAGATCGCTCTCTTCGCTGTGGGCGTCGGCGTTGTCGGGAAACAGCGCCACCAGGCCCTGCTCCGGGGCATCGGAGCGCCAGTGGCCGACCGCGTTCAGCCGCTCCGCCGCGGCCTCGGGGGCAAGGCCTTCGCTCTCGGCCTGCGCCAGCCAGCCCGAGATCCCTTCGTCGGCCTCCGAGAACACGCCGATCGACGATACCCCCGAAAGGCTCATTACGACTCCGGTAGCAAGAATTCCGCCCAATCCCGCCGCGACCATTGCCAGCCCCGGGAGTGCCACCGACACAGCCAGCCAGCCATTCGTCGGGCGACCCTTGTCCGCCGCAGTATCGCCAGCCGCGCGCGTACGCGCCTCGTAAAGCCGGCAATACTGAGCTCTCATTGCCGGCAGGGTCGCCAGAGCCAGAGCCGCTCCGACGAGCACGAGCAAGGTGTTGGGATAGTTGATGAGCACACCATAGGCACTATCGCCCCAGGAGAGATTGCTCTCCAACGCCAGCTCGCCGACGATATCGCCGACAGCGATCAGAGAAAGGGTGCCTACCAGGGAAGCAAATATTGGCACGAATCCAAACAGGAAATCCCACACAAGCATCGGCGGCCGGCCGCGCAAGCCCGGCCAGGTGGCCAGCCGCC
Organism: uncultured Rhodospirillaceae bacterium; assembly: GCA_964408735.1. Taxonomy (GTDB): domain Bacteria; phylum Pseudomonadota; class Alphaproteobacteria; order UBA7887; family UBA7887; genus UBA7887. Next base: position 10,912 of record CAYPAX010000011.1, read on the forward strand.
GCAGCATCCTGGAGCGGGGAAAAAGCGCGAATACCAGGGTGGCGAGCGCAAAGCAGCCGGCGGGCAGCACGATCACCAGGATGATCACCGTTTGGATCATCTCGTCGCGCAACTCCAGGGTTCTGATCGCGCCCCACAGCACCGGGTGGGCAAGGTTGGCGATGGCGACCACGCCGACAAAGGTAACGACCGTCAAGGCGAAGGCGGAGCACGCTACCGTCGCCAACGACAGCGCGCCGAGCCATGGCCGCGGCATCTCCGGAAGGGGCGTGTCAGCGTCCGCCGCCGGCGGCTTGATCCCGTACGGCACCACGATGGCGACGACGAGAGCGAGCACCACATTCACCACGCTGCCGACCATGAAGCCGAGCGCTATCACCGACAACACAAAGACCGCCAGCACAATGACGGCACTGGCGCCAAGGCCGATGTTGGAAGCCAGAGGCCGCGGATCAGGCAATCGCATGCGCATATCCTTCTAGGCTTTGCGATATCGTGGGAGATCGATAACGGCGGCCATCACGGTAGCGGATAGCGAGGGACGCTGTCAGCACTTTCGCTGACCGACTTCAGGCGCTATCAGGCCATGGCCTGAATTATGTCGGTCCACTCATCGATCGATTTTGCGAACGCACGCGTCGTGAGGCCTTCCAAATAGGCCTGCCCATGATCCGAAATCGCGTGCACGTGACAGGCGACGCCAACGCGGGTCCGCTGCGGGCCATCCGGCGTGCACTGCACATCGACGAAGGCCACTCGGGAGGCGGGCGTCAGCCTCAGATAGCGCACATGCCATTGCTCGGGCTGCCACAAGAGGCAGGTCCAGAACGTCTTCTCGTCACCCTCTCCGGTGATGAAGAGCATCTCCTCGCAGGCTTCGCCGCTCTCGGGCCGGATATAGGTGGGGCTCCAGCCCGGCAGCCATGCCTCTTCGCCCTTTGGCGTGAACAACGGGAACGCCTCGGACGCGGAGCGAGGCAGCACTATCTCGTGAGAATACGTTTTCTACATGGATTCAAGGGGACACCCTCAGTCGTCGCACTCCAGCTCCGCCAGACGCATCTCGGCCTGCTCTGTGACGATGTTTTCGTAGGCGTTGTTGGCCGGCAACGTCGCGGCGGCGGTGAGCAGGTCGCGGGCCCGGGGGCAGTAGTCGTCGTCGAGCAGGGTCAGGCCGATGGCGTATTCGAGATTGACGCCATTATGCTCCGGGGCCAGGGCGTAGGCCTTCTCGAAGGCGGCCAGCGCCCCCTCCTCGTCGGCGTCGTAGAGCATGCTGGCCATGAGGCTGCCGGCGGCGGCGACGATCTCGGCGTTCCAGGCGCCGATGCTCAACAGCGCCGGCACCATGTTCGGATCCAGCGCCAGGGCCTTGTCCATGGCGTCGCGGGTCAACCCGGCATAGCCCTCGCTGAGGGCGTCCACCACGCCGATGGTCTGGGCGTAGCGGCCCATGGCATGGGAATGCTGCAAGTGGGCCTGGGGATTGGCCGCATCCTCGGCCACGGCGCGCTCGGCAAGTTCGACCGCGCGCACGAACAGCGCCTGCTTGTCGTCCTCGGCGGCCAGGTAATAGCCGTGCAGGGCAAGGGATTCCGCCGCCATGGCCAGGGAGGCGGAGGTCGCGACCGCCTCACCCAGGTCGGCGGCTTCGAGGAAACGCCCCTCGTCGTACGCGGCCTGCACCTCAGGCGAGACTTGCGCCAGAACAGGCGATGCCGCGAGCATTGCCGCGACGAAGGTGAGAATCAGGGCTTTCATGTCTCAGTCCTCCACGACCGCTTCGGCCTCGATCTCGACTGTCAGCTCGGGCAGCACCAGGGCGCTGATCTCGACCAGGGTCGAGGCCGGCCGCGCATCGCCGAAATAGCGCTGACGGATGGGATTGATGCTCTCGCGTTCGGTGATGTCGGTGAGATAGACCACGACCTTGGTGACCTGGTCCGGCGCGCCGCCGGCCGCCCGCAGCACCGTATCGAGGTTTTGCATGGCGACCTCGAACTGGCCGACCGTGTCGGCGGGAATGCTGCCGTCCTCGGCAATGCCCACGGTGCCGGATATCCAGATGCGGTCGCCCGCGCGCGTGGCGTGGCAGTAATGGCTCACCGGCTCGTGCTGACCGGGAACCATGAAACGCTCGATCTTGGCCATTAAGTCCTCCCCTTGGCAGTTGGCGCATCATACCCACCGACGGCGCAATGCAAAGCGGTTAGCATGCCCGCCATGACACGACGATCGGACGAGCGCTGGGCGGTCTACTTCGTGCCCGAGCCGGACGGGCAGCTGGCACAGCTCGGCCAGGCCTGGTTCGCGGCCTATGACCGCACGCCATATCTGGCCTCGCCCCAGCGCTACGGCTTCCATGCCACCCTGAAGGCGCCGTTCCATTTGCGGGCAGACGCGACGGCGGACGGCCTGCGGCTCAGCGCCCGGCGACTGGCAATGCGTATCGAGCCCGTGGCGCTGCCGGGCCTGCAGGTGGCCGTCATGGGCCGCTATCTGGCTCTGATGCCCGAACGCCCCTGCCCGGCCATCGCCGAGCTGGCGCAAAGGCTGGTGGTCGGTCTCAGCTCCTTTCGCGCCCCCGCCCGGCGGCACTGGACCGGGCTGACGCCGCGCCAGCGCCACAATGCCCGGCAATGGGGTTATCCCTGGGTCGGGCGCGAATACCGCTTTCACATGACCCTGGCCGGGCCTTTTGCGGGCCGACCGGATGCGGCCTGGCATGCGCGGGCGCGGCGGCATTTCGCGCCGCTCGCCGGGCAGAGCGTGCACATCGGCACGATCTCGCTTTGCCGGCAGCCGGCGGCCGGGGTGCATTTCTCCGAGGTCGTGCGCCTGCGGCTTGGCGGGGGCTTGCGCAAGGCAGGGTCGCACAGTGTAAGCTGACGGTCTCTCTCGCCCGGGTTTGGGGAGGGACAGCAGGAGCCATCAACACCATGGCTGAGGCACCAGGGGCAATCAGGGGCTGGCTGGAAGGCCTGGGCCTCGGTCAGCATGCTGAGGCCTTCGAAGCCCAGGAGATCGATCTCGACGCCCTGGCGGACGTCACCGAAGGCGACCTCAAGGAGATGGGCATTCCCATCGGCCCGCGCCGCAAGATCCTCAGGGCGATCGCGGAACTGGGAACAGCAGCCCAGACAGCGCCCGCGCCCGCCCGACCGCAGGAAGCCGAGCGGCGGCAGATCACAGTGATGTTCTGCGATCTGGTGGGCTCGACGGCACTCTCCGAAAAGCTCGACCCGGAAGACCTCCGTAGCCTTATGCAGGACTACCAGAAGGCCTGCGGCGGCGTCATAGAGCGCTACGAGGGCCACGTCGCGCAATATCTCGGCGATGGCCTGATGACCTACTTCGGCTGGCCCAGGGCGCATGAGGACGACGCCGAACGGGCGGTCAGGGCGAGCCTGGAGATCGTCGAGGCCGTGGGCACGATGGAGCTGCAGGTGCGCATCGGCGTCGCCACTGGCCCGGTGGTGGTCGGCGAGACCGGCGCCGGCGACGCGTCCGTGCCGAAGCTTGCTGTCGGCGAAACACCGAACCTGGCCGCGCGACTGCAGGGGCTGGCGTCGGCGGACGAGATCGTCGTCGGGCCCTCCACGCGGCGGCTGCTGGGTGGCACGTTCGAGCTGGACGATCTGGGCGAGCAGGCGCTGAAGGGCATCGTCGAGCCGGTGCCGGCGCACCGGGTTACGGGAATCGCCGCCACCGAGGGGCGTTTCGAGGCGCAGCACCAGTACCTCACGCCGCTGGTCGGGCGCGAGGCCGAGATGGCCATGGTGATGGCGCGCTGGGAGCAGGCATGCGCCGGCGAAGGCCAAGTCATCGTGCTCGGCGGCGAGCCGGGCATTGGCAAGAGCCGGATTACGCAGGCATTCCGCGAGCGTGTCGAAGATGAACCCCACACGCGCCTGCGCTATCAGTGCAGCCCGTATCACACCAACTCGGCTTTGCATCCGGTCATCGAGCAGATCGAGCGGGCGGCCGGCTTTACCCGCGACGACGAGCCGGACAACAAGCTCAACAAGCTCGACAAGCTGGAACAGCTCATCCCGAATGGCGCGGGCCGCGCGCTCATCGCGTCTCTCTTGTCGCTGCCGGTCGAGCGCTATGCCGCGCTGGCGATGAGCCCGCAGAAGCAGAAGGAAGAGACACTGCGGATGCTGGCGGAACAGGTGACGGCGCTGGCAGCTGACACGCCTGTGCTGCTGATTTTCGAGGACGCTCACTGGATCGACCCGACCAGCCAGGAATTGCTCGACCTGGTGGTGCCGATGGTCGCGGCTCATCGCGTGCTCGCTGTGATCACCCACCGTCCCGAATACACCCCGCCCTGGACCGGCCGGGGCCATGTGGCACCGCTGGCGCTCACGCGCTTGGGCCGCGCCGAGGCCGCGGCGATGGTCGCGCGTGTGTCGGACAAGCCGCTGCCAGACGACGTGCTCGATCAGATCGTCGCCAAGACCGACGGCGTGCCGCTGTTCGTCGAAGAGTTAACCAAAACTGTTGTCGAAGGAGGTATCCAAACAGCCGACTCGATTCCCGAAACTCTCCAAGACAGCTTGATGGCACGCCTCGACCGCCTGATGACAGTCAAAGACGTTGCCCAAACAGCGGCTTGCATAGGCCGAGAGTTCTCCCAAGAGCTTATCGTAGCCGTTTCCCCCCTCGACACTGCTGCCCTTGAAGACGCCATCCAACAGCTCGTGACCGCCGAGCTGATATTCCGCGCCGACGCCAACTACGTTTTTAAGCATGCACTTGTCCAAGACGCCGCCTACAACAGCCTGCTGAGGAGCAAACGCCAGCAGATTCACGGGGTCATCGCTGAGGCTCTGCAAGATCTGTTTTCCGATATCCGTGACATCGAGCCCGAACTCGTCGCACAGCATTACACAGAGGCCGGTTCCGGCTCGGATGCCATCAGCTGGTGGATCGCAGCAGGCAAGATTGCCATCGAACGCATGGCAATGGTCGAGGCTCTGGCACATCTCGAGCGCGCATTGGCCATCAATGAAAGCCTATCTCCCAATTCGAGGAACGACCGGCAGGAGCTGGAAATACGTAACGCGCTGGGGGTGGCTCATACCGCAGTCAACGGGTGGGCGTCGGAAAAGATATTCGAAAGCTTGAGCCCGGCCGTATCGATCGCAAAGCGCCTCAACGATTCCGAGGCTTTGCTGCCGCTCCTTTGGGGATTGGCATTGAAGGATACATGTCAAGCAAACTTCGATACGGCGCACGGTTGGATTTCGAATATGGTGATGGACACACAGTCCGATCCTATATCAAGCCTTGCCATCACTGGGCATAGCATGGGCAGCGGCCTGTATTTCATGAAGGGAGATAATGCCCTGGCGCGATATCACGGTGACCGAGCCATAGCGGAATACGACCCAGACCGCCATGGCAGTGTGGTAAGCGTAATAAACCATGACCCACGAATATTTGCGTTGCTTTGGGAAAGTCATTTTCTTTGGGCGCTCGGCTATCCTGACCAAGCCGCACGGGCGAGCGATGATGCGTTGGAATATGCTCACGAATTGGATCATGTCTTCATGCGCGGCATGGCTCTGACAACGGCCTGCGGCGCCTATATTTACCGACGCGAGCCAGAGATGGTGCTCCGACGGACAGAAGAAGCCTTGGTCCTGGCGCGCGAGCACGACTTGCCTATCTTCGAGTTTACCGCCCGTGAATGGGGCTGCTGGGCATTGTTGCAGGCGGGACGCGCTCGCGAAGCCTACGAGGCAGCCAAGCAGGCAGCAGACGAGTGGGAGGCCATGCAAGGTCGTATTCAAGTTCCCTTCATGCGGTCGGTAATGTCTCTCGCGCTGGCGGAGATGGGCGAGGTGGAGGATGCGGTCGCTGCTATGGGTGATGCCCTGGCATATATCGAGGATACGAACGAGCGTTGGTTCGAGGCGGAGACGAACCGAATAAGCGGAGAGCTGTTGCTCATTCTTCCTGATCCTTGTCTCGAAGAGGGAGAGCGCTGTTTCCGCAAGGCCGTTGAAGTGGCTCAGGGCCAGTCCAACAAAGGCTGGGAGCTGCGCGCCGCCACCTCCCTCGCCCGCCTCTGGCAGTCCCAGGGCAAGAGCCGGGAAGCCCACGACCTCCTCGCCCCCGTCTACGGCTGGTTCACGGAAGGCTTCGATACAGCCGACCTGAAGGAAGCCAAGGCGCTGTTGCAGGCGCTGGAGGCAGCCTAAGCCCCCGCCCCTATTCCGCCGCGTCGCGCGCCGCGTTCTCCGCCATCTGCGCCAGCGCTATCTCCAGGTCTCGGCTGTTCCGGCCCAGGCCGTTGCGGACCATGTTATCGCGCATGGGGTTGCCGTTGCCGGAATGGGCGACCATCTCCGCGGGCGGGGTCGGGTTGGTCACCGCCGGCCAGTGGCCGGGCTGGGGGTCGGGGCCTTCGGCGGCGATGGCGAGCGGGTCATCGTCCTCGATCACCGGCACCTTGGCGACATCGACGCAGTTCCAGCTCGCCTCCAGGGGGATGTTGTTGGGATCGAAGAAATAGATCGACCAGATGGTGCCGTGGTCGACGGCGCCGGTGACCTCTATGCCGGCGGCTTCGAGGCGGTCCTTGAGGGCGAACAGGGCCTGGCGGTCCGGCACCGTGAACGAGACGTGGTCGTAGCCGATGGGCTCCTCGGTCATGGCGCCGTGGAACTTGTCGTAGGCCATGGTCTTGGCGCCGTCATATTCGAAGAAGGCGACCGCGCCATCGCCGACCTGGAAGAAATAGTGGCGGTAGCCGTCATGGCCGATGCCGGCGACAAGCGGCATCTCCAGCAGGTCGCGATAGAAGCGGATGGTCTTGTCCATATCGGGCGTGATGAACGCCAGATGATTGAGGCCGGTGAAGATCATGGCCGTCTCCTCTCCAATTCGCACCCCCGTGTCTGCGAGGATAGCGCGGCGGCGCGTTTGTGCCTATAGCTTGAGGGGACAAGGAGACATCACGATGCCGCGCGCGCGTATACACGATCTCGATAGCATCATCGCCCGCCTCGACACGCTGGGCCGGCTGGCGCGGGTTCACAGCACCGTCGATCCCGTGCATGACTTGGCGGCCATCGCGGCGGCTTATGAAGGCGGGCCGCGGGCGGTGCTGTTCGAGTCGGTGGCGGGCAGCGATTATCCCGTCTTTACGGGGCTTTACTGGTCGCGCGACCTGCTCGGCGCGCTCATGGGCCAGGACGAAGGCGCGCTGCCGGGCTATGTCGGCGAGCGCATCGCGCGCTGGCAGAAGCGCCCGCGCCCGCCGGTCGTCCGCGACGACGGCCCGGTGCTCGCCAGGCGCCAGAAGCGGGTAAATTTGGCCAAGCTGCCCATCCCCACCCACGCGCTGGAGGACGGCGGGCCCTATCTCGATGCCGGCGTGGTCATCGCCCGCGACCCCGAAACCGGCGTGCGAAACGCCTCCATTCAGCGCTTCATGGTTGCAAATCGCAATACCCTGGTGGTCAACATCGATGCCGGCCGCCACCTCGAGGCCTATCTGGCGAGCGCCGCGGCGCGGGGGGAAACCTTGCCCTTATCTATCAATATCGGGGTCGGGCCCGGCCTGCATTTCGCGGCCGCCACACCGGCCGAGGCGGCCCCCATCGACAGCGACGAGCTCGGCATCGCCAGCGAGTTCCACGGCAAGCCGCTCGAGCTCGTGGCCGGCACTCGCCCGGGCGTCGAGCTGGTGGCGCACGCCATGTTCGCGCTCGAATGCGAGATGGTGCCCGGCGAGCTGGCCGACGAAGGCCCCTTCGCCGAAGTCACCGGCTACTACGCCCTGCGCGAGCCGCGCCCGGTGGTGCATGTCAAAGCCGTGCACCATCGCGACACCCCGGTCTTCCAGACCATCATCTCGGGCGCCGAGGTGTTCAACTCCGTCGGCCTGCTCGGTGAGGCCAACGTGCTGGCGCTGGTGCAACGCCAGGTGCCGGGGGTGCGCGACGTCTATTTCAGCCATGGCGGCTGCGGCTTCTATCACGCCGTGGTGCAGATGACGCAAACCCGGGCCGGCTGGAGCAAACAGGCCATCCTCGCCACCTTCGCCGCCTTCCCGCCGCTGAAGATGGTCACCGTGGTCGACGACGACGTGGATATCCGCGATCCCGCAGATGTGGAGTGGGCCATGGCAACGCGCCTCGACCCGGCGCACGGCATTCTCACCGTGGACAAGACTTTCGGCCACGGCCTCAACCCGAGCTTCCCCGACTATCTCGGCGCCAAGGTCGGCTTCGACGCCACCCGGCGCTTCCCCTTCGAGGCGGTGCACCACCGGGCCAAGCTCAAGTCCGTGTCGCTGGAGAGTGTCGAGATAACCGTGCCGGAGGTCTAGGACTCCGCCGGGGCGCGCCAGTTGTCTGCGAGGCGCCGCGCCGCATCGCGCTCGGCCTGGCTGGTCGTCGCCTCCAGCTTCGCCAAGGCGTCGTCCGCCGGGGCGTAGCCGCCGTCCGACGCCAGCATCAGCCACATCACCCCCCGCACCACGCTCGGCTCCTCGCCCCTACCCTCGGACAGCAGCAGGCCGAGATTGTACTGGCCTGCCGGCTCGCCAGCCGCCGCCGCCTGGCGGAACCAGGCCGCCGCCTGGCGGGGGTTGGCCTCGACGCCGCGGCCGCGCAGATAGAGCACGCCGAGATTGACCTGCGCCAGCGCATGCCCCGCCTCGCCGGCCGCGCGATACCAGTCGAGAGCGGTTTGCAGCTCGGCAGCACTGGCGCGCGCGCCGCTATGCAGGACGCCGAGACGGAACTGGGCGCCGAGGTGCCCGCCCGTCGCCGCGGTCTGGTACCAGTCCTTCGCCTGGGCCGGGTCGATGCCCGTGCCATGGCCGCTCTCGTGCATGACACCGAGATTGTACTGGGCGCGGATATCGCCGCCGGCGGCAGCCTTGAGGAACCAGGCCATGGCCTCCTGGTAACGCAGCTCGCCGCCCCTGCGATATGTCACATAGCCATAGCGGAATTGCCCTTCCGGATGATCGGCCATGGCGGCGCGCAGGTACCATTCCTCCGCCTTGCCGGGATTGCGTGCGACGCCGGCTCCGGATTCGTAGAGCCGTCCCAAGGCCACCTGAGCATCGGCATCGCCGGCCTCGGCCGCAAGGAGATACCATTCGGCGGCGATAGCGGCATTGGCCAGCACGCCCTCGCCGTATTCGTACATGCCGCCGACATTGAATTGCGCCGCGACATTGCCGGCCTGCGCCGAGAGCCGGAAATAGCGCAGAGCCGCGGCATGGTCCTGGTCGACTCCGCGCCCGAGGTAATAAAGCAAGCCAAGATCGGCGAGAGCGTTGCTGTCGCCCTGGTCGGCGGCAGCGAGGAAATAGACCCGTGCCGCCTCGGAGTCCTCAGCGCCGCCGAGCCCGTCGTCCAACAGCTCGCCAAGCCGGGTCTGGGCCGACGCGAAACCCGCCTCCGCCGCTTGCGCCAGCCACTGCCGGGCCTCGGCATAGCCTGTCGGATCGCTGCCGTCGGCCAGCATCAGGCCGAGCCTGGCCGCAGCCTCCGCATCGCCCGCCTCGCCAGCCCTGCGATACCACTGCTGCGCCGTCTCGCGGTCCGTGCCGACGCCAAGACCGCGCTCGTACAGCACTCCGAGATTGTATTGCGCCAGGGCATAGCCCTTGTCGGCCGCCATCAGGTACCAGGCGAGCGCCTGGCCGAAATCCTGCCCGACACCGCTGCCCGACTGATAGAGCACACCGAGATTGGTCTGCGCCCGCACATGGCCGTGGCCGGCCGCCATGCGGTACCAGCGCGCCGCCTCGGAATCGTCCTCATCGGTGCCAAGGCCGTTATCGTAGATCAGACCGAGGTTGAATTGCGCCTGGGGATCGCCGTTTTCGCCCAAGGGGGTGAACTCGCGCAACGCCGTGACGTAGTCACCACGGTCATAGGCCGCCAGGGCGTGTTCGAAATCCGCCTGGGCAGGCACCGCGGCAAGCATTGCGCCTACGACCGCCCATGCCGGAAGCCGTGTCGCTTTGAGCCACGCGATGCGGTGCATGTCAGGCCTGCTGGCTAACCGCCCGACGCCCTATGACCAACGGCGCCGGGGTCCAATGGTGCGGGCTTGTATGTCGCGCCCATCCAATTCTCGTCCTGGGGCCAGACGAAAGCGATAACCTGTTTGTTGATCATCACGTAGCGGCCATCCGAGTGCTCGAAGGGCAAGAACGGCTCCTTGCCGTTCAACAGATCGAGCACGCGTTCGTGCCCCGCCACGAAGACATAGCCGTCAAGGGCCGTGCCGTCGCCTTGTTGCAGCTCGACGCGTATCTTGGTCTTGGGCCTGATTATGTCGCTTGAGCGATACATGCGCGCCTGCTCTCGACCGTCAACTTCAATCTTTCCCCATCCAGGCAACTACCACAAAGACGGCTGAGCCCGAATACTAAAATTGTAGGGCGTGGAATGCATTTGTCGAGAGGCTTGCGCAAATAGCTCGAATTGGCTAGCGCATGGGGAGGCCTTATGTTGACCGCCAGGACCATGCTGCAAGAATGCAAACAATCGTGGGAAACCTATCCGAACCAGGGGAATCATTGACTGACAGCGCAGCAACTTTGCGGGTCGGCGTGGCAGGCCTTGGTGCCATAGGCATGGCCGTGGCACGAGGTCTCGATCGGGGCATCCCAGGCCTCACGCTCTCGGCCGTCGCCGCTCGGGATCTCGAACGGGCCGGCAAGCGAATGAGGGGATTCGCTGGTCCTCTGCAAGTGGTGGAGTCGGCGCGCCTCGCCGCGCTCGCCGATATTGTCGTCGAATGTGCGCCGGCCAGCGCTTTTCGCGATATCGCCGAGCCCGCCCTCTCAGGCGGGCGTACGCTGATTCCCGCCAGCATCGGCGCCTTGCTTGCCCATGAAGACCTGATCGGGCTGGCAGAGCGTAACGGCGGGCGAATCATCGCGCCGACAGGCGCCTTGATCGGTCTTGACGCGGTTCGTGCCGCGGCCGAGGGCGAAATCGCCTCCGTGCGCATGACCACACGCAAGCCACCGGCCTCCTTGGCGGGCGCACCGTATCTGACCGAGCACGATATTCGTCTCGATGGCCTGACGGCGCCGACAAAGATATTCGACGGCAATGCCCGCGATGGCGCGCGGGGTTTCCCTGCCAACGTCAATGTCGCGGCAGCGCTGAGCCTGGCCGGAATCGGGCCCGAGCGCACGCACTTGGAAATCTGGGCCGACCCCGCCCTCAGCCGCAATACGCACCACATCGAGGTCGAAGCCGATAGTGCGCGCTTCTCCATGACCATCGAGAATATTCCAAGCGAAGAGAACCCGCGCACGGGCCGCATCACCGCGCTGAGCCTGCTGGCCACGCTGCGCCGGCTGACCGGCACGCTCACCGTTGGAACCTAGTGTCTGTCTCGGGATCGCCTTGAGCGGGACATAGTGTCGCCGAATAGCGCTGGCGTAATGCCCATCCCTTCCCCGACAGAGGCAGGTCATGGACACGCGCACCCTATTCAGCGATCCCCGCTCATATGCCTATATCAAGCTTGCGGTCATCGCCGCCTTGTGCCTGGCGAGCCTGGTGCCGTTGCAAAGCATTCGGGCATTGATCGCCGAGCGCCAGCAGAACGGTGCCGCCGCAGCCGAAGAAATCGCCCAGGCCTGGGGTGGCGAGCAACGGGTGATCGGCCCGGTTCTGGTCGTCCCCTACACCGTCAGTGCCTGGCATGTGGAGCAAGGATGGGTGCCGACAGATGCGCAGAAATATCTGCTCGTGCTGCCGGAGACGTTGCGCGTGGAAGCCGTCTCGCAAACCCAAACCCGCCATCGTTCGATTTACGAGACCGTGGTCTACGGTGCCGACGCGACTCTGAGCGGCCAATTGGCGTTCCCCAACCTGGCGGAACTGGGCATCGCCGAGGACACGTTGAGGTGGGACGAGGCGCGCCTGGATATCCTGGTCAGCGACCTCGCCAATATCGTGGACGTGCGCGAGGCCCGATGGAGCGACAGCGCACTCACCTTCCACGTTCCCCACGCGGCTCGCGATACGATATCGGCAACCCTGCCGGCTTTGCCCGGCGACGAGAGCGCCTGGCCGCTCGATTTCTCTCTGACGCTCGACATTCGCGGCAGCGGCTCGATCGGCTTTCTGCCCATCGGCGCGCGCACGGATGTGACACTTGCGGCCGACTGGCCCCATCCGAGCTTCGCCGCGCCCCATCTGCCGGACAGCATGACCATTACCGATGACGGGTTCAGCGCCACCTGGCAGATATCGCGCTTCGCCCGAGCTTTGCCGCAAGCCTGGACCAGCGACGTCGCCGCCGCCGAAACCTTGCGCCGCGAGCTTGCCGGCAGCGCCGTGGTCACGCGCCTGGTCGACCCCGTGGATCATTACCTGAAGGGCGAGCGCTCGGTAAAATACGGCGTGCTGTTCGTCATTCTCATCGCCTGCTCATTGTTCGTTTTCGAAACCGTATCGGGTCTGCGCTTCCACCCGGTGCAATACGCGATGGTGGTGGCGGCACTCTGCCTGTTTTTCCTACTCTTGATATCGCTGTCGGAGGTGGTTGGCTTCGCCGCCGGATATGGGCTCGCCGCGACTGCGACCGTTATCCTGCTCGGGCACTACGTCTCCGCCATCGCCCGCAGCCGTGCCCGAGGCGCTGTCCTTGCCGGACTGCTCGGCACGGTCTATGGCGCCCTCTTCGTGGTCTTGCAATCCGAAGCACACGCGCTTCTGCTGGGCTCGGGACTGCTCTTCGCCAGCCTCGCCCTGACCATGCTGTTGACCCGGAATCTAGATTGGTACGCCCTTGGCGCCGAGTAGGTCGGGCAATCGGGCGAAAAGATCTTCGCTGCCGAATCCGCCAGCCTTGGTAACAAGCCATAACGTGCAGCCCCGGTAACAGAGGCGGGACAAGGGCACGCCAGGCGCCACCTCGCCAATGAGAGTGACAAGCGGCGTGCCCAGCGCAGCCAGTACCGCAGCCGCCGTGTCGCCACCGGTCAGCAGAAGCGTGCCGAACCGGCGCCGCTCCATTACGGCGGCAACGCTGGCACCAAGGGCGGCGGCAACGTCTTCCGCCGGCGGGTCGTTTTCGCCACTGGGGACATGGAGCAAAGCGTCGCCGGTTCCCGCCCCTAGAGACTCCGGATCAAACCGGCCAGCGGGCGCCAACCAATCTTCGCAATCGCCACGCGCCAGCAGAAACTTGGCCTGACGCCGGCCGACAGCGGCACGCGAGCCCAGTACGGTCAGAATCGGCCCCGCCACAGGGCCCGGCAGGGGCATCGAGACGGCGGCCGGCGCCAACGCACCGGCTATGGCATTACCGAGCCCGGCCGCACCCGCCAGCAGAGCGGTGTCCGCCCGCCGCATGGCCCATTCGGCGATGTCCGCAAGATCGGCATCGTCAGCGGCATCGGCAATCCAGGCGCCACGGCCGCCCGCGGGCGGCTCGCTATTGACCACCTGACAGACAAGGGACGGATCCGCTGCAGCGAGCTGGGCCGCCAGCGGCTGGCTCGATGCCGCCGATACCGCGTCATGAACGAACTCGGTCTGCTCCAACGGCACACCGTTGACGTGGACCTTGCCACCGACCACGGTACGACCTTGCGCCGGAATCGCGGACGCGACGACCAGCTCTTGCCGCCCACTGGCGGCGAGCTCGGCCACGAGTTCGGCAGCGACATTGCCGCGCAAAGTCGAATCTATCTTCTTGAACCAGAGTCTTGGCGACAGCTTGGCCACGGCAGTGCTCGCTACCCTCACCGCCGCAGTCGCCTCAGCCGCGCCAAGATGCCGCGAGGCCGTGCTGAGCGAAACGACCTCGATGTCGGTGCCTACCAGATCGAGCGCCGCCGGCGTGGTCGCGACCGCGGTCGCCATGCCGTGCGCGGCAAACGGTGCCGCGGCGTCGAAGGCGCCGGTCAGGTCGTCGGCGACGATAGCGACTTGCGTCAAACGGTCTCCAGCGGCGGCGCCACGGCAATCCGCCGGCCATAGGCGAGCGCGGCCAGCATATTGGTGTGATCCGCCTTGCCGGTCCAAGCGATATCGAAGGCCGTGCCGTGGTCGACCGAGGCACGCTGGATGGGCAGGCCCAGGGAAACGTTCACCGTCGTCTCGAAAGCGATGAGCTTGGTCGGGATATGGCCCTGGTCGTGATAGTTCGCCACCACCAGATCGAACTCGCCGCGATGAGCACGGGAAAACACCGTATCGGGCGGATAGGGTCCGCTCGCCTCGATGCCCTCGGCCCGGGCCGCCTCGATCGCCGGGACGATCTCGCGCGTGTCCTCGTCGCCGAACAGGCCGCCCTCGCCGCAATGGGGATTGAGCCCGGCACAGGCAATGCGCGGCTTGGCGATTCCAAGCCTCTGGAAATGGGCATTGCCCGCCCGGATGGTCTCCAGCACGCGCTCCTTGCGTGTGCGCCTGATGGCCTCGGCGAGGGAGACATGGGTCGAGACATGAATGCAGGACAAGGTCTCGGAATAGAGCAGCATGAAAGACGACGGCGCGCCGCAGAGATGCTGGATCAATCCGGTGTGGCCGTCATATTCGTGCCCGGCCCGGTGCAGCGCCGCCTTGTTGAGAGGCGCCGTGACGATCACCGATATCTCGTCCGCCTTCGCCATCTCCACCGCCTTGACCACATAGCCATAGGCCGCATGGCCGCCACCGGGAGAAATCTCGCCGTCGCGGATGCTATCTTGCTCCGGCGTATCGACGGCAATGACACGCACGCCGTCGCCATCGTCGAAGCGCACCCCGGCGCCCGTCACTTCGTTGGCGCGGGCGAGTATCCGGGGATTGCCGATGACGACGATGCCGGCGCGCGTCTCCGCCGGCAATGCCGCCAGGGCCTTGCAAATGATCTCAGGGCCGACCCCGCTGGGGTCTCCCATGGTGATTCCAAGAGGTTTCATGGGGCGCGAACCTAGAGGCTTTTTTGACCTATGGGAACCGTCAGAAACGCCTCGTATTACCTGCCGCAAAGATACTCGAATTGCTCGAAGCGTTTGTCGAAGCGCGCCGATCCCTCGACATAGGCAAAGCCCTCGGCACAGGCAAGCGGCGCACTGACGCAGTCGTAGGCGATTCCCTCGGCAATAAGATGGCCAGGGATCTGCCGGTACGCAAACGGCAACCGGCAGACACCTGTCCGCGGTACCCTCACCTCGCGGCGCGACTCGCAAACATAGATCGCCTGATCCTGCTCTATCCGATGCGAGCCCTCCCTGGCGCGAAGGGGCACGTTGCAGCCGTCGGCACCACTGGCCCCCCAGCTGCGGCAGAAATAGCGCTTGCGCGAGGTCGGATGGACAGCGATATCGAAACCTTCCAGGCAATCGCCGTGGATCACGCCGAGCCGGCTGGCCAAGCCCGGGGGGGCAGGCGCGGTTAGGTCCGACTCGCCGGGTTGCAGCAGCTGCGGCGCGTCCTCCTCCTGCGCCAGGACAGGATATGCGGCGATCAAAACGGCAATGGCGGTCAGGAATCGCATACGCCGAGAGACTATCACGAGAAGCGCTTGCGCAGCGTGCGGCTTTATGCTGTCTGCCAGCCTCCGGGGGCCTAAAGCAGACATAAGGAGGCGCGAGTGACGCGCACGCACAAGATCGCCGTTATCGGCGGTGATGGAATCGGACCTGAAGTGGCAAGCGCGGGCATGCGCGTCTTGCAAGCGGTGGCGGGCCTCGACGGCTTTGCCCTGGAGACCGAGGACTTCCCCTGGGGCTCGGACTACTGGCACAAGAACGGCGTGATGATGCCGGCCGACGGCGTCGATGCCCTGCGCGCCTTCGATGCCATCTATTTCGGCGCCGTGGGCGATCGTAGCATCCCCGACGACGTGACCCTTTGGGGCCTGCGCCTGGCCATCTGCCAGGGCCTGGACCAATACGCCAATCTGCGCCCGGCACGGCTGCTGCCCGGCCTCGACGGGCCTTTGCGCCCGGAGCTCGGCCAGCATGTGGACTGGCTCATCGTGCGCGAAAACAGCGAAGGCGAATATGCCGGCATCGGCGGGCGCAGCCACCGCGGCACGCCCATCGAGACCGCCATGGAGAGCACGGTCTTCACCCGTACGGGCGTCGAGCGTATCTTCCGCTTTGCATTCGATACTGCTCGAAAGAGGCCGCGCAAGCATTTGACCTGCGTGACAAAATCCAATGCCCAAAAGCACGGTATGGTGATGTGGGACGAGATCTTCCGCGAAGTTTCGGCTGATTATCCCGACATCGAGACCGGAAGCGTGCTGGTCGACGCCTGCGCCGCGCTGATGGTGCTCAATCCAGCTGCCTTCGACGTGGTGGTCGCCACCAACCTGCATGCGGACATTCTCTCGGACCTCGCCGGGGCCCTGAGCGGCAGCCTGGGCATGGCGGCGAGCGCAAATCTGGATCCCGAACGCCGCGGCCCGTCGATGTTCGAGCCCGTGCACGGCTCGGCGCCGGATATCGTCGGCAAGGGCATCGCCAATCCGCTCGCAGCGGTTGCCAGCGGCGCCATGATGCTCGACCATCTCGGTGAAGCCGAGTCGGCAACGCGTTTGCATGGTGCCATCGAGCGTGTGGCCCGCGAAGGCAGCGTGCTGCCCCCTGACCTCGGCGGCGAGGCGACGACCGATCAGGTCGCCGATGCGGTGATCGCGGCTCTCCAAACGGGGAATTAGCGGCCAACTTGATCGCCTGCCGGCGCGCTCCTATCATCGCCCCGGGGATTGAGGGAGCTGTGCCATGTCTTTGGAAATCGAACCGCTCGACGCGACGCCGGGGGCCGTGGTCCACGGCGTCGCGTTGTCCGGCACGCTGGCGGAAACGGCCTTCGACGCCATCATGGCGGCATGGCACGAGCATGCCGTGCTGGTCTTCCCGAACCAGCACTTCGACAACGAGACCCAGGCCGCCTTCAGCCGCCGCATCGGGCCGCTCGAAAATGTATCGATCTTCAAGTTTCAAGGGGCCGATACGCCGAATGGCGAGCGCCTGGAATTCGCCGACCTCACCAACCGAGGCAGCGACGGCGGGCTGGTCGCGCCGGGCACCTCCGAGAAAAAGCTGCTCGACGGCAATACCTTCTGGCATTCCGACAGCTCTTTCAAAGCTGTGCCCGCGAAGGCCTCGCTGCTGTCCGCACGCGCGGTGCCATCGCAGGGAGGCGAGACCGAATATGCGGACATGCGTGCCGCCTATGACGCACTCGATCCTGATATGCAGGCCTGGCTGGAGGACAAGACCGCGATCCACTCCTACGCCTACAGCCAGAGCCCGGTCGGCGGCACCGAATTGGTGGTGGATTTTTCGCTGTTGCCGCCTGTCGAGCACCCCCTGGTGCTCACTCACCCCATCAGCGGGCGCAAGGCGCTGTATCTCGGGCGACACGCCAGTCACATCGTCGGCGAGGACGAAGACGAAGGCCGCGCCCTGCTCCGCCGTCTCTGCGACGAGGCCTGCCAGGCGCAGCGCACGTACAAGCACCAATGGCGCGAAGGCGACGCGGTACTGTGGGACAATCGCAGCGTCCTGCATCGCGGACACAGCTGGCCGGCGGACGAGCTGCGCCGCATGGTGCGCACCACGATAGCCGGCAACGCCTCGGACAACGCCTGGCTCTTCGATACCGACATCCCTGTCAATGCCGCCACCTGACGGCGTATGAGCAATAGCGTCGCCCTGATCGGCGCCGCCGCCTGTCCGGTGGGCCGCCTGCAGTCACGCCCCGAGGATCCCATCCAGGTCGTCGAGCACGAAATCCTGACCGGCTTGGTGCTCGATGCGGTGGCCGATGCCGGCGTGACCAAGGAGCAGATCGACGCATTGGTGCTGGCGCAATGTCGCTCGGGCACTGTGCAGAAGTATTTCGCCACCTTCATGGCGGACCTGCTGCGCCTGCCTATGGATGGTGCGGTGATGGAAGTGCTGGGCAACGGCATGACCGGCGGCCTCGCCTTCGACCAGGCGGTCAAGGAAGTGCGGCTCGGCCATGCCGAGGTGGCGCTGGCGCTCGGCATCAACATGGAATCCGCCATGACTGCCGGCGAGCAATCGAACGAGACCATGCGCATGACGGGGGATGTGGATTTCCACACGCCGTTCGGCTTCACGCCGATCTCCTGGTACGCCCTGGATGCCATGCGCTACATGCACGACTTCGGCGCCACCCGCGAACAATTGGCGAGCGTCGCGGTCAAGAACCGCCGCCATGCCTCCCTCAACCCTCTCGCCCACTTCCGCAAACCCATCACTGTCGAGGATGTCGTCGCCCAACGCCCGATCGTCGAGCCGCTCGGGCTTTACGACGTGCCGGCGCGCGACGACGGCGCGGTCTGCCTGGTGGTGGCAAGCGAGGCTGTCGCCAAGGCCAGCGGCCGGCCCTACGCGAGGCTGCGCGGGCGTGGATTCCACCACGAGGGCGTCCACCAGATCAGCGAGTTGCCCAACGACATGACGGCCTTCGCGGCGGCAACCCGCGCGGGCAACGCTGCCTGCGAGGCGGCGGGCATCGCCATGGATGATATCGATTTCGCCGAGCTCTACGCCCCCTGCACCATCACCGAGGTGCTGGTCAGCGAAGCGCTCGGCTTCTGCGACCGCGGCCGTGGCGCGGCGCAGGCGGAGGCTGGCGAGACGACGCTCGGCGGTCGCATTCCCATTTGCCCCTCGGGCGGCTGTCTGTCGCGCGGCCACCCCCCTTTTGTCACACCGCTCTACGACACCTATGAATGCCTCGAACAGCTGCGCGGAGATGCAGGCAAGCGCCAAGTCAAAGACGCGGCGCTGGCGCTGACCTGCTGCGAGCTCGGCAATTACAACGCCGCCCTGGTGCAGATCCTGGAGGCGGTGCGATGAGCAACAGCCTGCCAAGTCTTGAAGTGGCGCGCAAGCGACCTTGGCCACCGCGCATCACGGCCTTTACCGAGCCGTTTTGGCAAGCGCTTAGCGATAGCCGGCTCACCACGACGCGCTGCACGGCCTGCGAGCTGCCGACATTCCCGCCCAAGCCCTACTGCCCTTCATGCTGGTCGCAGAACATGCGCTGGATAGCGCTATCCGGACATGGCCGGCTCTATTCGCGCACCGTGATCCATGTGGTCCCAGCGGATTTTGCAGAAGAGGCACCGTTGCACAACGGCATTGTCGATCTCGACGAAGGCCTGCGCGCGGCCGCCCGCTTGATCGGAGATACGCCCATTCCGCTGGACACCGCCGTCGAAGCGGTAGTGTTGCGTTACGAAGACGGGCCGCTGTTCGCATTTCGGCTGGCGTCCGCCGCCTGAAGCGCTTTATAGACCACCTGGGCCTCGGCAGGTGGCTTCAAGGATGGCTTGTCCGCCGATTGAATTCTCTGCGCAAACGCTTCCAACCGCGACGGTTCCAGATTCACTGCCTGGGCCAAATTGCGTAAGCCGATGGCAGGATCGCGGCACAACAGGTCATGATCGAAGAACACGACATCACTGCGATGGTGGCGCAAGATATATCCGTAGACATCCGCCCAGTAATGCAGCCAGTAGTCCACGGTTAGGGGCGAATCTCCGCCTCCCGGTTCGGAATCGCCGAGGAGAAACGGCCGCATGTTCGCACCAAACTCGAAATGCCCGAGCCAGGTCATATATCGCAGGCTAAACGGATCCCGGGCATGCAGCTCCAAAAAGTTCAGATGTTGCCGCAACAGCGATTGAGCGTGATCGACCGGGTTGCGGAACGGCACCAGCACAATGGCATCTGGAAAAGCCTTCTTGAGCGCGCCGATGCGCAGGACATTGTTGTTGTTCTTCGACAGGTACCTGCTCTCACCCGACGTGTCGGAAGCGGCGACTACGTTTCGAACGTAATGGCGGAATTCGCTGATCGTCTCGTCGTCGGGCGCATGCGGGCACGATCCGGCCTTCCGCAAGAAGTCCTGCCGCCCCGCCGTTAGCCAGAAAACCTCCTCGAACGCCTCCGGACTGTCATAGCCCACTTCTATGCCGTCGCCATGAGCCCGCTCCTTGCGAATGTCGCCTGAGCGAAGCCCCGACGACAGGCGCGACCAAAGCAGCGGCGCATGCACGAACGGCATGTTCCGATAGGTCAAACTGGAAAACGCCCCCGTCGAATACAACGCTTCCAAGACGATGGTCGTGCCCGAGCGCGCCAGGCCAGCGACGAAAACGGGTCTAGGGGACGGAGCCGCTTTGCCCTTGCCGAGGCTGATATCGATGTCCAGCGCAACGCGGCGCAGAAAGGGGCTGTCCAGTGCAAATGCGTGAAACGCTCTCTCCAGGAAATTATAGGCGCTGCCGGTCTTGTTTTGCCGTCCATCCCATGCGAAGTACAGGCAGCCAAGCAACAGGGCACAGAGATTTAGTTGCCAGTGCAACATGCGAGATAGCACCTTTGCCGGATCGCCGAGAAACGGCCACAAAACGACAAAACTTGCAGCGCCGAATGCCACAAGCAAAATGAGTAAGAAAACGAGAATCCGCGAGCTTTCGAGAAATACACTGCCCGCATAGGACGGCAGCACCCGCTCCTTCCAATGATCCGATATTCGCCGAGATGTGATTGTGGCAATCGACTTGCGGAGGGTTCGCCGTAGTGAAAGGACGGCGGGACGGAGCGGCAGGAGGCGGAGCAGCGAGATCGCGGCTGCCAGCCCGGCGACGGCAGCCAGGCCATCCAGAAGCAGATCAGTCGGCGTCAAGCTTGTCCTCCGCCGACTTCACGGACTTCGACATCTTCTTCAACATGCGTTTGACGGGGTACCAGACGAGTCCCACGGTGAGCAACACGACGGCAGCCAAAATGCCTATCACGGTGCCGACCGCCCCCAGCCCGAGGCCGGGGCCGAGATAAGCGAACGCCGTGGCAGGCGACATGAATACGATTGCGGCTGCCAGAGCCGTTGAGCGAATCATCGAAGATCTCGCCTGAGGGGACATCCCGACATTTCCACCTGACCCCTCATGAATGAAGGCATTACGTTCACGTACCAGGACTTTAACTCAGCCCAACTGAAGGTCACTGCAACAGCATTCCTACGGCACGACTTTTCAGCCAATATCATCAACGCCAATTCACGGTTCGGCAAGAGCCTATGACGAACGAAAATCCCCTTGAAATCAGGGAAAACGGATATGCGAAATTCCGAAAAAATTAAACCCGAGTCATCCCGTTTGATATCTCTGGTCTCCGCCGCCCTTATTCTATTGATTGTTTCGTTTGGGTTCGGGATGCATTCCGGGCACAGTCATAATTCCGTTTACGACCTCATTCTGTCCCTCAAAAAGACGCTGGAGCTTACCTATCGCCATGTCATGAATGTGCGGGACGAGATTCTCTTCTCGGACGTCGATGCCAATGAACCGGCTATCACGACGATCTTTCCGGATCGTTTGAACGCAGGCCTGATATTGCTGGCGGGGATGGACGCGAAAAGCCGCAACACCATACGTGTCGTCACGCGCGACGGAACGCTGGTCCATGATTGGCAGCCCGACTGGTTCGAAATCTGGGGCGACAGGGGAGCATTCCCGGACTCCCGTTGGATAGGCTCGCAACCTGGCTCGTTCGTTCACGGCATCGAGATGCTGCCGTCCGGCGATATCGTTTTCAACTTCGAGCATTTGAGCACCGTGCGCATGGACCCATGCGGCGAGGTGGTATGGAAGTTGGAGAACCTAGGTCATCATTCGGTTCATCTCGCCGAAGATGGCATGCTCTGGGTGCCTGCCGAGACCTATTACGAGCAAGAGCCGACAGGTCAGCGGAACCACGAGGCGCCGTTGCGATCCTGGACTTTGCAAAAGATATCACCGGCAGGAGAGATACTCGAAACACTCGATGTCATAGATATCCTGGAGATGAACGATCTGCACGGGCTGCTGTTCCTGTCGTCGTTGGAGAATGACGAGACGGTGGTTTCCGGCGATACGCTTCACTTGAACGATATCGATATCTTCCCCGCCGCCTTGCAATCCGAGATCTTCTCACCCGGCGACATCATGTTCTCGCTGCGGAACATAAACACGGTGATCGTGATAGATGCCGAGACCCACCAGGTAAAATTTCGCGCAACCGGACAGTTTCTCCGTCAACACGACCCGGATTTCGCCCCAGGCGACCGAATATCGCTGTTCGACAATCGCACTATGCTGCCCGCCCGGGGACAGGCTTGGACCGCCAGCCGAATACTCGAATTGGATACACGTAGCGGCGAGGCCACGGTCATATCCGATATTGACGGAGATGCGGCGTTCTCTACGGCAATCATGGGGACCCATCAGCGCCTGGAGAATGGCAATATTCTCGTTGTCTCGGCGCGAGAGGGACGAATATTGGAAATCCTTCGGGATGGCTCGCTGGCATGGGAATTTCAGCACCGTGTCGACGAAGGCCGAAACGGCCTGGTGACGATTGGGACGCTGTTGCCGCCGGAGATGGATGAAGCTTTTTTTGCCGGGCTGGCTGCGGCCTGCGACTAGAGCGGCCGGGCATAAGAGCCTATTCTGCTTACGTGGCAATGACGAGGGATCGACAATGAACCTGTCCAGACTGTTGGCGGCGCGGGCCGAGGCCGGCGAGCCGGTGCGAGCTGGCATTATTGGCGCCGGCAAGTTCGGCACCATGTTTCTGGCCCAGGCCCGGCTGACGACCGGCCTGCAAGTGCTCGGCATTGCAGACCTCGACGTGGCAAAGGCAAAGACCAATTGCCGTGGTGCCGGTTGGAGCGAAGAGCAACTCGCCGCGCCGGACCTCGATAGCGCTGCGAAGACAGGCGCAACGCATGTCGGCGGCGACGCGCAGGCCTTGCTGTCCCACCCGGCGCTTGAGGTGCTGATCGAGGCCACAGGCGATGCGCGCATCGGCATTCGCCATTGTCTGGCCGCCATCGACAACGGCAAGCACGTCATCATGGTCAATGTCGAGGCGGACGTGGTGGCCGGGCCCCTGCTGGCGCGCCGCGCCGAGCGCGCCGGTGTCGTCTACAGCCTTGCCTGGGGCGACCAGCCGGCCCTCATCGCCGAGCATGTGGACTGGGCGCGGGCTTGCGGCTTTAGCGTGGTCTGTGCCGGCAAGGGCACGCGCTATCACCCGGACTTCCACCGCTCCACACCCGACACGGTCTGGGACAACTTTCATTTCGGACGTGAGACGGCGGAGCGCGGCGGCATGAATCCGAAGATGTTCAACTCGTTCATCGACGGCACCAAGTCCGGCATCGAGATGACGGCGGTATGTAACGCCACGGGCCTGACGCCGCAGCCCGATGGACTGTCCTTCCCGCCCTGCTCCCAGGGAGAGCTGGCCGAAGTGCTCAAGCCCAAGGCCGCCGGCGGCTGCACCAACCATGCCGGCACGACGGAGGTGGTGTCATCCCTCCACCGTGACATGACGCCGGTCGAGAACGACTTGATGATGGGCACTTATGTGGTCATCGAAGGAGACAACGATTATGTGCGGCACTGCTTCGAGGAATACCGCATGCTGCCGGACGCCAGCTTCCACTACGCCGCGCTATACAGACCCACCCACATGATCGGTCTCGAACTCGGCATATCCGTCGCCTCGGCGGCGCTGCGGGGCGAGCCGACGGGGTCGCCGACGGGCTTCCGCTCCGATGTGGTGGCCTGCGCCAAGCGCCCCCTCAAGAAAGGCGAGATGCTGGATGGCGAGGGCGGCTACATGGTCTGGGGCAAGCAGGTGCCGGCGTCGGAGTCCCTTGCCATGGGCGGCCTGCCGCTGGGCCTTGCCGGCGAGGTCGCCCTGACCCGCGACATCGCCGAAGGCGAATTGCTGACCTGGTCCGATGCTGCGATCGACGATAGCGATGCGGCGGTCCGCGTTCGCCGCGAGATGGAAGCGGCTTTCGGGCGCAGCAATACAGCCGTGTGAACGGCTCTTATACCGGCTGATAGACGCCGCGATGCCCGTCCACGCGCTTGAAGGATTCGGTAACGCCGATCACCGTTTCCGAACCGCCAAGGAAGAGATAGCCATCGTCCGTCATGCGCTTGCGAATATTGTCCAGGACGCGCTTTTTCGTATCCGGATCGAAATAGATCAGGACATTGCGGCAAAATACCGTATCGAATTTTCCCAAGGCGTCGAAGCTTTGCAGCAAATTGAGATTTCGGAATGTCACCATGGCACGAATGGCACTATCGATCTGCCAGGTCTCATTGACCTGTTTGAAGTGGTCCATCAACATCTTGACGGGCAAGCCGCGCTGCACTTCGAACTGAGAATATAATCCGACCTTGGCTTTGCCCAACGCTTCGTTCGACAGGTCCGTCGCCACAATATCGTTTCGCCAGCCAAGCAGCTCCGCGGCCGCATCCTTGAGGATCATGGCGAGGGAATACGGCTCCTGGCCCGTGGAGCAGGCCGCGCACCAGATGCGCATCTTCTTTTGTGTGTGCCGCGCCTCGCGCAGCGACGGCAGCACGAAGTTCTTGAACTCCTCAAAGGGACGGGTATCGCGGAAGAAAAACGTCTCGTTCGTGGTCATCGCCTCGACCACGTCGTTGATCAGCGCTTCCGAGCCATTGCCGCGAACCTTGGTAATGAGCTGATCCACCGATTCGACACCATGGCCCCGCGTCAGTGGCATCAGGCGCGATTCCAGCAGGTAGGTCTTTTCCTTGGTCAGGACCAGTCCCGACCTGTCCCGGATCAGAGTGCTGATGAACTCGAAATCCTGGGGTGACATGACTACTTGGCCCCAAACACTTTTAGAACAAAGGCAGCGATGTCATCCTTCGGCAGCACCGCGCAACACAAGCCCGCCGTCGCCACGGCTCCGGGCATCCCCCAAACAATGCTGGTCGCTTCGTCCTGGGCCACAGTGCAGCCGCCCAGTGCGCTCAGCTTACGCACGCCCTCCAAACCGTCATGCCCCATGCCTGTCATGATGAGGGTCAGCACCTTGCTGCCATAGACCTCGGCCAAGCTGCGCAACATGGGATCGACAGCGGGCCGGCAGAAATTCTCCGGCGGCGACTGGGTAAGGCGCAGGCGCCCGACCTTGCCATCGGTCTCGGCAATCATGTGATAATCGCCTGGTGCGACATAAATGCGGCCGCCCGAGATCACATCGCCGTCGGCCGCCTCGTCGGCCGGGATGCCGGTCACGCGCTGCAGCCGTTCGGCAAAGATTTTCGTGAATGTCGGCGGCATGTGCTGAGTGATCAGGATGGGGTAGCGGAAGCCGCGAAAATCCTTGAGTAGATCCAACAAGGCCTGCGGCCCGCCGGTCGAAGAGCCGATCGCGAGTATTTGAGGGGGGATCGTCGGCGCCTTGGTGAGAACGATGGACGCGCCGCCATAGAGAGACTTCTTAACGGCACCCTCGGCCTTGGGCGCCGCCGCCGTCTCTTTGGCGCCCGCCGCCGTCGCCGCCGCTCGGCCGCTACCAGCCCGAGACTTGCCGTCGCCCTCGGAGGGTTTGCGCGCCTTACCGCCATGCTGGCCGTGCACACGCACTTTTTCCACGACCTCACGCTGAAAGTCGTAGGCGCCGCCGATCCGCCCGGTGGTCGGTTTCGGCACGTAATCCGCCGCCCCGTCGTCAAGCGCCTTCAAGCTGATGGAAGCGTTCCGATCGGTCAGCGTCGAGGCCATGATGACTTTTACGGAGGGATCGACCTTGAGGATTTTCGGCAGCGCCTCCAAGCCATCCATCACCGGCATCTCGATATCGAGGATGACGATATCCACATCGCCTTTGCCGATCCGATTTACCGCAGCCTTGCCGTTGGGCACCGCATCGACAACGGTAATGTCGTCTTCCTGTTCGAGGAATCGTCGCAAGATTCCGCGAACCACTGCCGAATCGTCGCAAATTAGGACCTGAATGGAACCCGATGGCGCGGCGGAGTTCGACACGTCAGTCAATCAGCCCGACTTGGGCAAACTTCGACTGAACGATGTCGCCGTCGAAGGGCTTCATGATGTACTCGTTTGCACCCATGGACATGGCCTCGACGATATGCGCCATGTCATTTTCCGTGGTGCAAAAAATCACCTTTGGCGCATCCCCGCCGGGCATCTTGCGCAACGCGGTTATGAACTCCAGCCCGTTCATGACGGGCATGTTCCAATCGAGCATGATGGCATCGGGCATCGCTGCCTCACATGCCTCCACTGCCTTCTCGCCATTCTCGGCTTCGATCACCTCGAAACCAATTTCTTCGACGATACGCCGAGCGACCGTCCTTACCACTTTGGAGTCGTCAACGACCAGACAGGTCTTCATGAGGCAACCGTCATAGAAAAAGGGGAGTATAGCTTACGCGCGAAGGTAACGTCAGGACCGTGCCTCGGCAGCAGTCTAGTCGCCGAAGTCCAGTATTCTCCCCACGTCTAGCACTGCCAGCAACTCCGCGTCGAGTCTGTATATCCCAACGGAAACCGCGCGCCAAACCGGATCCAGGGTGGATGGGTTTCTCTCGATCCAATCGTCCGGGAGACTCATGACGTCGCCGACGGTATCGAATATCAAGCTGTAGAGTTCGCCTTCGTATTCGACCACCACACTCATGGGCTTCTGGTCGCTGTCCAACGGCTCCAATCCCAGACGAACGCGCATATCGATTGCCGTGACGATACGGCCACGCAAATTCAGCGACCCCGCCACCTCCGGCCGCGCCAAAGGTATGTTCGTGATGGCATCAGGTTGGAAAATATCCTGAACCGACAGAATGGGCAGGCCAACTTTTTGACCGGCGACCGCCATGGTCACGAAATCGCTGCTGGCAACCTGATCCGCGTCCAGCTCATGCAGATCGTTGCTGGATGATGGTGTCTTTTCCAATGTCTGTACGTCGTTCATGCGGCAACCTCCTCCTTGGACGCGATCGTCTTGCTGATGGCGCTCATCAGGGTGTCGCGATCGAATTTGGCGACGAAATCGTCAAAGCCCACACTACGCCCCATGTCGAAGTTCTCAGGGGTTGCGTAAGCCGAAAGCGCTATCATCGGGGTGCGCTGCCATGGCCCGCGGCCTCGGCATTCCCGAGCGAATTCGAAACCGTCGGCGCCGGGCATCTCGATATCGCTGATGATGAGGTCGAATTCCTGGCCCCTGTCGCGCCTCGCCAGCGCCTCACTGACGTTCTCGGCAACCTCGACATCATAGCCTTCGATCCTGAGCAGTGGCTGCACGAGATTGCGGAAGAATTGGCTGTCATCGACGAGAAGGACACGTGGGCTAGGCTTCGTAGCGCTCTCGCTTGCCGTGGCATGGGCGCCGTACCAGTCGCCATAGGCCAAATTCAGGAAATGCGCGATATCCAGCACCGTGTGGGTGCGGCCATCGAGCAACGCTCCGCCGATAAAGCCCGGCGTCTTGTCAGTCGCATATTCGATGTTGAGGACTTCTTCGACGATATCGTTAATCTGATCGACGACGAGGCCCATCTTGTGCTGCTCGTCGGCGAACACGAGCACCGGCTTGATGCCGGATCCACCGTAGGGGTTGGACCCGTCTACCAAGACCAGAGGCATAAGCTCGCCGCGATACTGGATCACCGACAGCCCCGACGAAGACTCGACCTTGGCAAGGTCGACCTCTTCCAGCCGCGATATGAGGCTCAGCGGCACGGCTTTCGGCTCGTCCCCGGCGGCCTCGAACAACAGCATCGATACCGCTACGTCCTCGCCGGCAACATCCTTTTGCAACTGTTTGCCGTCCGTGTCCGCGTCTTCGCCCATTTGCATGTCGCCAACCAGGCCTGACAGCCCGTTGGGATCGAGGATCATCACGACACTGCCGTCACCAAGGATGGTATTGCCCGAGAACAAGGTGATGTTCCGCAGAATGGGCGAGGTCGGCTTGACCACGATCTCCTCTGTATCGAAGACACGGTCGACGATCACGCCGAAACGCTGCGCGCCCACATTCACGACAATGATGAACAGCTCGGAATCGGCATCGATCGGCTTGCCGTCGTCCAGGTTCAGCGCGGCGCTCAATGTGATCAGCGGCAACAGCCTGTCACGCAACCGCAACACGGGCGTTTCGTTGACCTTTTCGATCCTGTGCTCGCTGCGAGGCGAGGCCCGCACCAATTCGATAACGCTGATCTGCGGCATGGCGAACCGCTCACCACCAACTTCGACGATCAACGCCTGAACGATCGCCAGGGTGAGCGGGATCTTGATCGTGAAGGTCGAGCCGGTCCCTTCGATCGACTTCATCTCCACGGTGCCACCGATCTTTTCGATATTGGTGCGGACCACGTCCATGCCGACACCGCGACCGGAAACATTGGTCACTGCCGTTGCGGTCGAGAGCCCCGCATTGAAGATATATTGCTGGATCTGATCGTCGCTCATGGTGTCGAGCTGGGATTCGGTCGCTAAGCCATTTTCCAATACTTTGGCGCGTACCCTCTCGACCGAAACGCCGTTACCGTCGTCCTTGATCTGAATGATGATCTGTCCGCCCTCGTGGAAGGCACGAAGGGTGACAACACCGGTTTCCGGTTTGCCGGCCGCTACCCTGTCTGCTGGGCTTTCGAGGCCGTGGTCGGCCGAATTGCGTACCATATGCGTGAGCGGATCCTTGATCAGCTCAAGCACTTGGCGATCAAGCTCGGTATCGGCGCCGACCATCTTAAGCTCGATCTTCTTGTCTAGCTCGAGAGCAAGGTCGCGCACGATCCGCGGCAGCTTCGCCCAGGCATTGCCAATGGGCTGCATCCGCGTCTTCATGACGCTTTCCTGAAGCTCGGTAGTGATGTGGTTGAGGCGCTGCAGAGGTGCAGCGAACTCGCTGTCCTCCATATGGCGGACCATCTGCAGCAATTGATTGCGCGACAGCACGAGCTCGCTGACCGAGGTCATCAAGTCTTCCAGCAGCCCGACATGGACGCGGATGGTCTGGTTGGCGACGCCTCCGTCCTTGGCGCCTTGCTTGTCACCATCGCCGCCGGCACGCTTGGCCGGCGTCTTTGCCGCCGGCTTCTTTTCCGCCGCAGCCGGCGCGGGCTCAGGTGGCGGCGCCGGTTCGGGTGCGACCGCTTCAGCCTCTTGCCCGGTTTGCCCGGCAGGGACCGGCACAAAACCGTGCTCGTCTTCTTCCGCAGCCGGCTCCGGTGCCACATCCACGCCTGTCTGATCGGCGGGCACGGGAACGAAGCCGAACTCATCCGGTTCGTTGGCAGCAGGTGCGGGCTCCGGCTCGGGCTCGGGCTCGGGCTCTGGCGCAGCACTCTCGGCATCGCTCATCGAGGTGCCGCCACTGTCAGCAAAAGCGTTCAGCCGCTTTATCAGCTCGGCATCGTTGCCTTCGGGCTCGGCCTCCGTGTCTTCCAGGATCGCCAAAAGCTCCTTGATCTGGTCAAGGCATTCCAGGATCAGCGTCACCCCATCTTCGTTGACGGTTATCTCGCCGTCCCTGAACTTGCCGAGGATGTTTTCGCCGGCATGGGCAACCGACTCAAGCCTGGGCAACCCCAGAAAGCCGCAGGTGCCCTTAATCGTGTGCACCAGCCGGAATATGTTGCCAAGCAGTCCAGGATCATTGGGATCCTGCTCCAGCTTCACCAGCTCCATGTCGAGCTGATCCAAGCTTTCTCCAGTCTCTGTGAGAAATTCGACTAGCAGATCATCCATAATTTCGCTCCGCACCATCCGGCCATTTTGCCGGGCACCCTCGCTCCACAATTGCCGGGACACACGACGAATTGTCCTCAGCCATCTTCGGCGTTCATGCTTGTATTTAGACCACGCGAGCGGGTAAGCAACAGCCAGACCGATGGGAATTCATCCGCCTGCCCGCTTGTGACGGTTTCCGTCTTGTTATATACGGTCATATATAGCCGATTGCCGGCTGGCAGGGAGACGTCAGGCATGATCGATGGCTTCGGGCGTCAGGTCACATATTTACGGATATCGGTGACCGACCGATGTGATTTCCGCTGCCTCTACTGCATGGCGGAAGACATGACGTTCCTGCCCAAGACCGAGGTTCTCAGTCTCGAGGAACTCGACCGGGTAGCCAGTGCCTTCGTGGAGCTTGGGGTGCGCAAATTGCGCCTGACAGGCGGCGAGCCACTGGTCCGCAAGAATGTCATGGGCCTGATCCGCAATCTCGGACGGCATTTGGATTCCGGCGCTCTTGACGAGCTTACGCTCACCACCAACGGCAGCCAGCTCGCGCGCTTCGCCGATGAGCTCTACGACTGCGGCATCCGGCGCATCAACGTGTCGCTCGATACGCTGGATGCGGAGAAATTTGCCGAGATCACCCGTTGGGGCCGCATCGAACAGGTCATGGAGGGCCTGGCCGCGGCGAAAGCCGCCGGACTGGCCATAAAGATCAATGCCGTCGCTCTCAAAGCCGTCAACGAGCACGAGATCGGCGACATGGTGGCCTGGTGTGGCGACGAGGGCTACGACATGACCCTCATCGAGACCATGCCACTCGGCGACATCACCTGCCAGCGCACGGACCAATACCTGCCGCTTTCCCTGGTTCGCAAACGGCTGCGAAAGACCTGGACGCTGACAGAAACCGATTATCTCTCGGGAGGGCCTGCCAGATATGTCCGCGTCGAGGAAACCGGAAGGCGCCTCGGTTTCATAACCCCGATGACCCATAATTTCTGCGAATCCTGCAATAGGGTGCGGTTGACCTGCACCGGCACCTTGTTCATGTGCCTTGGCCAGGAAGACGCCGTCGACCTACGAACGCCGTTGCGCGCCAGCGAGACCAACGGCCCGCTTATTGACGCCATCCACGAGGCCATCGACCGCAAGCCCAAGGGACACGATTTCGTCATCGACCGGCGCACAGAGCGGCCGGCATTGTCGCGCCATATGAGCCTCACGGGCGGTTAGCCGGAGTAGGCCCCTGCCCTTGAGCGCCTGCAAGATCGCATTCGTCGCGACCGACAACGCCGAGGCCCAGGCGGCTTTCGACGAGCTCTCGGCCGCCTATGGAAATGTCGCCCCGGAACAGGCGGAGGTCGTTGTCGCCCTGGGCGGCGATGGCTTCATGATCGAGACGCTTCATCGCTTCATGGACCTTTCCGTGCCGATCTATGGCATGAACCGCGGCACCGTCGGCTTCCTCATGAATGTTTATGAGACCGATGGCCTGCCCGAGCGTATCAATTTGGCTGAGCAGTCAGTGCTGAAGCCGTTGCACATGCGCGCCACGGATTCGGAAGGTCACGTCGCCGACGCTCTTGCCATCAACGAGGTATCGCTGCTGCGGCAAAAACGCTACGCCGCGCATCTGGCCGTATCGGTGGACGGCCGAACGCGGCTTGAAGAACTTGTCTGCGATGGTGTGATCGTGGCAACGCCCGCCGGCAGCACCGCCTATAACCTGTCCGCGCACGGGCCAATCCTGCCGCTCGGCTCGCACTTGCTCGCATTGACACCGATTTGTGCCTTTCGGCCAAGGCGTTGGCACGGCGCCCTGTTACCGGAGACGGCGACCGTGGTAGTCGATATTTTGCGCGCAGACCATCGCTCCGTCAGCGCGACCGCCGATTTTACAGAAGTCCGCGACGTCGTTAGGGTCGAGGTCAGGCAAGATCCCGACAGACAACTGCGCCTTCTGTTCGACCAGGAGCACAATTTGGAAGAGCGAATCCTGCGCGAGCAATTCGTTCCCTAGACGGCCTTAGACCAAGGAGACGGCAAGAATGGACTTCACGACCTGCCACGCAGTGGTAACCGGCGGCGCATCGGGGCTTGGCGCTGCGACGGTAGCCCACATCGTCGCATCCGGCGGCAAGGTGACCGTGCTCGACCGCGATGGCGAGCTCGGCCCGGCCACCGCGGCAAAATTCGGCGACAGCGCCCGCTTCAGCCAGCTGGATGTGACCGACGAGCAGGGCATGGTCGATGCCATCGCGGCCTCGGTGGAGGCGTTCGGCCCGCTGAGCCTGGCCGTGGCCTGCGCCGGCATCGGCACGCCGGGACGGGTCCTCAGCCGCAAAGGGCCGCTGCCGCTCGAGACCTATGCCAATGTCATCAACGTCAACCTGATCGGCACCTTCAATACGATGAAGGCCGCCGCCGACGCGATGCAGTCGAACGAGCCCGACGAGGACGGCTCGCGCGGCGTGGTGGTCTGCACCTCGTCTGTCGCCGCCTATGAAGGCCAGGTCGGCCAGGCAGCCTATGCCTCGTCCAAGGGCGGCATCGTCGGCCTGACGATTTCCGCGGCCCGCGATCTGGCGCAGTTTGGCATCCGTGTGATGACCATCGCGCCGGGGTTGTTCCTGACACCGCTGATGGCGGGCCTGCCCGAGGACGTCCAGGCCTCGCTGGCCGCCGCGACGCCCTTTCCGCAGCGCCTCGGAACGGCCGAGGAGTTCGCCAGCCTGGTCGGCACCATCTTCGAGAACAACATGCTCAACGGCGAAACCATCCGCCTCGACGGTGCCGTGAGACTGGCCGCACGCTGAGGCGAGGCCGTCAGGCGTAAGCCGCGAGGCGGACGGGCTGGCGTCTGGCGCCCCAATTGCCGGCGCGCTCTTCGAAGACGCCGGCGCAGGCGGCACCGCATCTCGCGCAATTCGCGTCCGGAGTGAGTTTCCAGTCGGACAGCACATACCAGTCGCGACCAATCAACATCTCGCCGCAGCCGTGGCAATAGGTGCTGTCCGCCTGCCGATCGTGCACATTGCCGACATAGGCGTAGCGCACGCCGTTCTTCATGGCGATGCGCCGCGCACGCCGCAACGTGCCAGGCGGCGTCCGCGCATGCTCGCGCATCTTCCAGTCGGGATGAAAGGCCGAAAAATGCATGGGCACGTCCGGGCCGAGCTGTTCGACGACCCATTGCGTCATGCGTTCAAGCTCGTCATTCGAGTCGTTCTCGCCCGGGATAAGCAGCGTAGTGAGCTCGAACCAGACATCCGTCTCGTGCCTCAGGTACTGCAAGGTCTCCAGGACCGGGGCCAGCGCGCCGCCGCAGATCTTGCGGTAGAATTCCTCGCTGAACGCCTTGAGATCGATATTGGCAGCGTCGATCTGGCGGAACAGCTCGGCGCGCGGCTCGGCGCACACGTAGCCAGCGCTGACCGCGACCGTCCTGATACCCGCAGCGCGACACGCGGCTGCCGTATCGACGGCATATTCGAGAAAGATTACCGGGTCGTTGTAGGTGAAGGCGACGCTGCGACAGCCGAGCGCCCCGGCGGCACGCGCGATGGTCTGCGGCGGCGCTGCGTCGGCCAAGGTATCTATATCCCGCGACTTGCTGATGTCCCAGTTCTGACAGAACTTGCAGGTCAGGTTGCAGCCCGCCGTGCCGAAGGATAGCACGGGCGTGCCCGGCAGAAAGTGGTTGAGCGGCTTCTTCTCGATGGGATCGACGCAATAGCCGCTGGAGCGGCCGTAGGTGGTCAGCCGCATGCGATCGCCCTGGCGCGCGCGCACGAAGCACAAGCCGCGCTGACCATCGCGCAGGCGACAGAGACGCGGGCAAAGATCGCATTGGATGCGTCCGTCCTCGAGGGCGTGCCAGTAGCGGCCCTCTGTGCCGGCGCCTGGCGCCGCGCTAAGCTGGAAGACGCGATCCCCAATACCCATGTGTGGCACATGGGAACGGCAGCCGCCTCATGCAACGCAGCGCGGGAGGACATGACATGGCTAGCGCGGCGACCACCACGATCAGCGAACCGGCCGTGGCGGGGCTATTCTACCCCGACGATGCCGATACGCTGCGCCGAGACCTGAGCGCTTACCTCGAGCAAGCCCTTAAGACCGTGACCGCGTCCGAAGCCCTGCCGAAGGCGGTCATCGCGCCCCATGCGGGCTACGTCTATTCCGGGCCGATCGCGGCCAGCGCCTATGCGCGCCTGCTTACTACCGCAGCAGGGATCGGCCGCGTGGTGCTGCTCGGCCCCGCGCATCGACTGGCATTCACGGGGTTGGCGTTGCCGCAGGCCGACGCCTTGCGCACGCCGCTCGGCACCGTGCCCCTCGACGCTGAGGGCGTGGCGCGGCTCGCGCGCTTGCCGCAAGTTCGCGTCTCGGCGGCAGCCCATGAGGGCGAGCACAGTCTCGAAGTGCAACTACCGTTTCTGCAAACCGTGCTGGGGCCCTTCTCGATCATACCCCTGCTCGTCGGCAACGCCGGCGCCGGCGACGTCGCCGAGGTGCTGGAGGCCGTATGGGGCGGCGGCGAGACGCTGATCGTCGTCAGCACCGACCTCAGCCATTACCGGGACTACCGCACGGCACAGCAGAGGGATGCGGCGACTACTGCCGCCATCGAGCGCCTCGACGAGCGCGGCATCGGCCCGCATGATGCGTGCGGTTGGCTGCCGCTATCCGGCCTCTTGACCGCCGCGCGCCGGCACGGTCTCGCGGCGCGAGTGTTGGACGTACGCAATTCGGGCGATACGGCGGGTACGCTTGAGCGCGTCGTCGGCTATGGCGCCTATGTCCTGCGCTGAGCATTTGCGCGCGAAGCTGGCGCCGCACGCCACCACGCTGCACGATATCGCGCGCCAGGCCATCGCGCTCGGGCCTACCGTCCACGGCATTTCTGAGGCGCGGCGGCGCAGTTGCTCGACGGCGCTCAAGGAACCCAGAGCGAGCTTCGTAACCTTGCGTCACCGCAGCGCCCTGCGCGGCTGCGTCGGGTCGGCCGACGCGATCAGACAGCTAGCCGACGATGTCGCCTGCAATGCCGTCCGTGCCGCATATTGCGATACGCGGTTTCAACCGCTCGCGCCGTCCGAGTTCGCCGAGTTGCGCATCGAGATCGCAGTGTTGACCGCGCTCGAGCCGATCCCCTTCGCCGACGAGGCCGCGCTCACGGCAAGGCTCGTGCCGGGGCGCGACGGGCTGTGCTTGCGATGCGACGAGCGGCGCGCGCTGTTCCTGCCGCAAGTCTGGCGCAGCCTACCCGACAGCCGAGCGTTTCTCGACTGCCTCAAAGATAAGGCCGGCTTGCCGCCGCAGCCGCTGGCGCCAGTCGTTCGGGCCTATCGCTTCGAGGTCGCCGAATTCGTCTGATGGAAATTGGTGCCCAGGGCTAGAATCGAACTAGCGACACGCGGATTTTCAGTCCGCTGCTCTACCAACTGAGCTACCTGGGCGGCCTTGGAATGCCCCGGTTCGGGGCGAGGCGGTTATAGAGAATGCGGTCGCGGCTGTCCAGGGTTTGACGGCTCTCGACATGGCATTTCCTCAATATTCGTCATCGTCTTCCTCGCCCAAGCCCGGGGCGCGGCCGGGAATGGCATAATTGCCTTTGAGCCAACGCCCGAGATCCACGTCGCGACAGCGCTGAGAGCAGAATGGGTGCTGCGCGGCGGCGGCTGGTTGACCGCACACAGGGCATGGCCGCCCCCTGCCGCGGGCCCGGCCTTCGACCGTTGCGGGTTTGTGACCTGGCTTATCGCTCATTGGCTTATCACCTCGAACTGCTCGCGCTCGCCATTGATATTGTCTTCGATGGTCACTGCTGCGGCTACAGCGCGTTTCAATGCCTCGAAAGAGTCATGCAGCTCACCCTCGAACAGCGCCGCGACGTCAGGCGCCGCGCGCACGACCAAAGGCCGTCCGGGGCGTGTCGCTGCTTCCCGGTGAGCAGCACGCAGCACCGCCGCAGCGATCATCCGCCGGCTTGGCAGGTGCCCAAGCCCAGCGCAATGCGCGCAGGGCTCGCTCAACACGTCCGGCAGGCTGGCGCGCACGCGCTTGCGGGTCAGCTCGACGACACCGAAGCGCGATATCGGCGCGAGGTGCACGGGCAAAGGATCGGCCGCCACCGCTCCCATAAGAGCCTCGGTCACGCTCTGCCGTGCCGCGTCACTGGCCATGGCAATCAAATCGACGGCAACGAGCCCGGCGATGTTGCGCAACACGAGCTGACGCGCGATCTCCGTCACCGCTTCCAGATTCGTTGCAAGCGCAAGGTCCCCGCCTCGGCCCTCGCTGTTCTCGCCGCTATCCACATCGATGGCACAAAGCGCGCGGGTCTGCTCGATGGTCAAGCGACCGCCGGACGGCAGGCGAACCTCTGACCCTGAGAGAGCTTCAATGTCCGCTTCGATGCCATGGGCTTGAAACAGGGTCTGGGGACCGGCATGCAGTTGCGCCTCGCCGGCAAGCAGCGCCCGGTCATCGACGACCACCTCCCCGGCATCGACCAGCGCGCGCTCCGCCGCGCCAGGGCCTCGGGCGAGCAGAGCGGGCGGCTTTGCCGTCTCTGCCTCGGCTGCAAGACTCCGCCAGCGCGTGGCCAAAGCAGTAACGGTGTCCGCCGCAAACTCGCCGTCAACGACCAACCCACCGGGCACATCCTCCATGGCCGCCTCGCCCCGCTCGGCAAGGCCACGGCGTTCAGCGCGATTGCCGGTCTGTCCTGCCACGCGCACACCGCTGGATGCGGGCTGATACGTTACGCCACCGGCGCTCAGGACCGGCTTTGCCGTAAGCCTGGCAGCTTTTTCGGCATAGGCATCCTTGACGACCTGCACGATCAACGCCTGGCCCTCGTGCAGCGGCATGTCCGCAATCGGCAGATAGCCTGGCCGCGCTAGGCCGCAGGCCACGAAAGCCGCCTCGATCTTCGGCAACACCCGGGTGACGCGGCCAAGGCGGATATCGCCTATGTGACTACGCGCCGCATCGTATTCGACCTCATAGCTTTGCAGCCGGCCATCGACGAGAACGGCTATGCGGGTCTCGCCGCCGCCACGGCTGATCAAGGTGCGGCGCACGGCTCAGCCCTCGCCTGCGGGCAAACCATCGACCGGATAGCCGAGGCCCCCGAGCAGCGCGCGGGTTTCGTAGAGCGGCAGGCCGATGACGTTCGAGCTGGAGCCGTCTATGGCAATGACGAAGGCGCCGGCAAGGCCCTGAATGGCATAGCCGCCCGCCTTGCCGCGCCACTCGTCGCTGGCCAGATAGATCGCGATGTCAGCGTCGCTGAGGGATTTGAAGCGCACCCGGGTCAGCACCAGGCGCGTTGACGAGCGCCCATCGGGTGCGATGGCCGAGACGGCGGTATAGACCCGGTGGCGGCGACCGGAGAGCAGACGCAACGTGGCGCGGGCAGCATCGGTGTCGGCAGGCTTGGGCAGGATGCGCCGGCCGCAGGCGACGACCGTATCGCCGCCAAGCACAAAGGCGCCGGCATGGCGCGGCGCCACCGCCGCAGCCTTGGCCGCAGCGAGGCGACGGGCGAGGTCGCGCGGCAGCTCTTTCGCAAGCGGCGCTTCGTCGATATCGGCAGGGTCGAGCGTGTCAGGCGCAAGCCCTATCCGCGCCAGCAAATCACGGCGGCGCGGCGAGGCCGAGGCAAGCACCAGAGGCGGTGCGGCAGTCCGGCTCACTTATGGCGGAAAGTGATGCGGCCCTTGGTCAGGTCGTACGGTGTCATCTCAACCGTGACCCGGTCGCCCGCAAGCACGCGAATGCGATTCTTGCGCATGCGCCCAGAGGTATGGGCCAGGATCTCGTGGTCGTTCTCCAAGACCACGCGGAACATGGCGTTAGGAAGGATTTCCTTCACCACGCCCTGAAACTCGATCATTTCTTCTTTCGGCATCGATCCCCCTGGGTTCAACTGGGCCGCCTCGCGGCCGCTAGAAAATGGTCCGAGGCCGGCAATCGGTCAACCGTTGTTTCGCTCTCTCCGCTCATATTGGCCGGGCAGCACGCACGAAACGACCTTTCAGGCGCTCCATCAGGCCATCGCGCACCAGGCGATACGCATTCAGCCGCGTCTCCCGGTTGCCTTCCGTCAACGAAGGATCGAAGGTATTCCAGAACTCGACCTCGCAGGCCATGGTCCGCGTCAGCTCTACCGCAGCGTGCTGCGCTTCCGGCGACAGCGAGATGATGACGTCGAACGAGGTGTCCTCCAGGTCGTCGAAGGTCTTCGATTTGTGCTGCGAGACATCGATGCCGAGCTCGTCCATCACCTCGATCATGAAGCCGTCCGGGTCGCCTGCCCGCACGCCTGTGGAATCGACATAGATGGACTTGCCGAAGAGATATTTCGTAATCGCCTCCGCCATCGGCGAACGAAGCGAATTGTTGGTGCAGCAAAACAGCACGCTGCCCGGATTTTCAGGGCCAGCCATCAATGACGCAGATGCAGGACGCAGAACAGGGTGAAGAGGCGCCGCGAGGTGTCGAAATCAATATCGATCTTGCCGTCGAGGCGCTCGCGCAACAGGGTCGAGCCTTCGTCGTGCAGGCCCCGCCGGCCCATATCCAAGGCCTCGATACGCGACGGCGCGGCGTTCCTGATGGCATCGAAATAGCTCTCGCAGACCGTAAAATAGTCGCGCACGATGCGGCGCAAGGATGTCGTCGCCAGACCGATCGTGACCAGCTCGGCCTCGTCGTCGGCTGCGCGTATCTCGAAGATCAGGCGGCTTTCCTGGATCGACAGGTGCAAGGCATAAGGGCCGGCCGGCACACCGATCGGCGAGAAGCTGTTGGCTTCGAGCAAGTCGAATATCGCCACCTCGCGCTCGTGGTCGATCTCTGGATTCCAGCGTACGACGCTGCCCTCGTCGAGGGTGACGGCGACCAGGCGTTGGCTGTCCTCGCTCACCTCGGGTCGGCCAGGCGAACCGCGATCGAGCGCGCGTGGGCATCGAGCCCCTCGGCTTCGGCCAAGGCACGGGCAGCGGGCGCCAGCGCGGCAACGCTCGTGGCATCGCAGCGCACGATACTGGAGCGCTTGACGAAGTCGAGCACCGACAGCCCCGACGAGAAGCGCGCGCTGCGCGCCGTCGGCAGCACGTGATTGGGGCCGGCGACATAATCGCTGACCGCCTCGGGCGTATAGCGCCCGAGGAAGATCGCGCCAGCGTGTCGCACCTCGGCGGCAAGCACATCCGGATCGGCCACGGCCAGCTCCAAATGCTCAGGCGCCACCCTGTCTATCAGTGGCGGAGTGTCGGCCAGGTCGGGCACCAGGATGACCAAGCCATGGTCGCGCCAGCTCGCCCCTGCAATCTCGGCGCGGGGCAAAGCCGCAAGCTCTTGCGCCACAGCAGCTTCGACGCGGTCGGCGAATGCCGCATCGTCGGTCATCAAGATCGACTGCGACGCGGTGTCATGCTCAGCCTGGGCCAGCAGATCGAGGGCGATCCAGCGCGGGTCGTTGTCGGCATCGGCGACCACCAGCACTTCGGACGGCCCGGCGATCAGATCGATGCCGACGGTGCCGAAAACCTGGCGCTTGGCAGCCGCGACATAGGCGTTGCCCGGCCCCACCACCTTGTCCACGGGTGCGATGCTCTCGGTGCCGTAGGTCAGGGCCGCGATCGCCTGGGCACCACCGACGCGGTAGATCTCTTCGATGCCGGAGGCCGAGGCGGCCGCCAGCACCAGCGGGTTGATCTTGCCATCCGGCGTTGGCGTTACCATCGCCAGGCGCTCGACGCCCGCAACCATCGCCGGCAGCGCGTTCATCAGCACGGAACTGGGATAGGCCGCCGTGCCCCCGGGCACATACAGACCGACCGCGGCCAGGGGCCGCCAGCGGGCGCCAAGCTCGACACCGGTGTCATCTCGATAGGCGAGATCGTCAGGCATCTGATGGCGGTGATAGGCCGAAATGCGCTCACGCGCGGTCTCCAACGCCGCCAGCAGCTCGCTGCTGATCTCGGCTCGCGCCGCTGCGATCTCGTCGGCGCCGATGCGCAGGCTCGTCGCGTCCAGGCTCAGGCGATCGAAGCGCTCGGTGTAGTCGAACAGCGCCGCATCGCCTCGCCGACGGACATCGGCGATGATATTGGCGACAACCTCACCGACATCGGCCGCCGTCTCGCGCTTCTCCGACAGCGCCTGGGCGAAGGCGGCTACGAAACCCGCGTCCCGCGTATCAAGCCGCCGCGCCATTGACCACCTCCCGGAAGCTCTCGATCCAGCCGCCGACCTCGCCCGGACGTGTCTTCCAGGCAGCGCGATTGACGATCAGCCGCGAGGTGATATCGGCAATGCGCTCGACCTCGACCAAACCGTTCGCCTCCAAAGTCGCCCCCGTAGACACCAGATCGACAATACGCCGGCAAAGCCCCAGGCCGGGTGCCAGTTCGAGGGCACCGTTGAGCTTGATGCATTCCGCATGCACGCCACGGGCAGCGAAGTGCCGGCGCGTGGTTTCTGGATATTTGGTCGCCACGCGCACGTGGCTCCATTTGCGCGGGTCGTCGCCATGGGCTAGCGCCACCGGCTCCGCCACCGAGAGATGGCAGCCACCGATACCGAGGTCGAGGGGGGCGTAGACCTCTTGGTAATCGAATTCCAGCAGCACGTCGCGACCGGCAACGCCAAGCTGCGCGGCACCGAAGGCCACGAAGGTCGCAACGTCGAAACTGCGCACCCGGATCAGCGACAGTCCGGGAATGTTGGTGGCGAAGGAAAGCTGGCGCGCGTCGGGATCGTTGAACGCTCCTTCCGGCTCGATGCCAGCCTGGTTGAGCAGCGGCACAAGCTCCTTGAGAATGCGGCCTTTGGGAACCGCCATCACCAATCCGTCACGCGCGCTCATTGCCCGCCCTCCTTCACTGTGGCAGGACTGCCGTCATGTTCCGGTGCGAGCGGTGTCGGCACCGGCTCGCCAATGTCTTCCAGCAGGCAAACCGGCGGCTCGCCGCTGATCTCGATGACGCCGCCGCCGGCAAAGGTCAAATGCACCGCACCGTCATCCGCCGGCGCCACGGTCAGCAGCTCAAGCACCTGGCGCTTGTCCGCCTGATCGATGTCGCGCAAGCGAACCGCGCGCACATGCTCCAGACGCAAGGCCGATTGGATGACGAAAGGCGGCCGGCCGATGCAGCCTTCGCCGCCGCAATGCTCCCACATGAAGCGGTCGAAGACGGCGACGAAGCGGCTCTCGCGCGGCAGATAGGCCATTTCGCGCAGGGGCATCAGCGCGTCCTGCAGGCAGGCGGCAACGACGGCATAATCCTCCGCCGCTTCGGCCCGCAGGCGCAAGGTCGCCGGCCGCAAGCCCATCATCCACTCAGCCTTGCGATATCGGCGCCGCAGGCCGCCAACTTGGCCTCGACATGATCGTAGCCGCGATCGAGGTGGTAGACCCGCTGCACCACGGTCTCGTCGCGCGCCGCCAGGCCGGCCAGCACCAACGAGACGCTGGCGCGCAAATCGGTGGCCATGACCGGCGCGCCGGTCAAATGTTCGACACCGCGCACCATGGCGGTCGATCCTTGCACAGTGATGTCGGCGCCCATGCGGTTCAGCTCCGGCACATGCATGAAGCGATTTTCGAATATGGTCTCCGTGATCTGGGATGCCCCGTCGGCAACCGCCATCAATGCCATCATCTGCGCCTGCATGTCGGTGGGAAAGCCCGGATAGGGCTGGGTCACCACGTCACAGCCAGCGACAATACCGTCGGCCCGGCGCGCCAACAGGCCACCGTCGCATTCCTCGAGCAGCACGCCGGCCCCTGCCAGCGCCTCGGCCACCGCCGTCATCAGATCAAGCCTCGCACCCGACAGGAAAAGCTCGCCGCCGGTAATCGCCGCCGCCATGGCATAGGTACCGGTCTCGATGCGATCGGGCAACACGGTATGGCCGGTGCCATCGAGGCGATCGACGCCGGAGACCGTAATCGTGTCGCTGCCGGCGCCATCGATCTGTGCGCCCATGGCGCGCAAGCAATCGGCGAGATCCACGATCTCGGGCTCGCGAGCGGCATTGGCCAGCACGGTCTCGCCACGGGCCAGCGAGGCTGCCATCAACAGGTTCTCCGTGGCACCGACCGATATGGTGGGAAATGTCACATGGGCGCCTTGCAGGCCTCCGGGAGCCGCCGCCTCGACATAACCCTCGGTCAGCGTGATCTCGGCACCAAGCTGGCGCAAGGCACCAAGGTGAATGTCGATAGGCCGGGTGCCGATGGCGCAGCCACCCGGCAGCGAAACCCGTGCACGCCCTTCACGGGCCAGCAGCGGGCCGAGGACCAGAACAGAGGCGCGCATCTTGCGCACCAGGTCATAGGGTGCGGTGTGGCAAGCAATGCTCTTTGCCCAAAGCGTCCGCCGCGTGCCCTCGCCTTCCACCAGAACGCCAAGCTCAGCGAGCAGGCCGCTCATGCTGGCAATGTCGGCGACATTGGGAAGGTTGCTCAGGCGCAGCGGCTGGTCGCTCAACAGCGATGCCGCAAGCAGAGGCAGCGCGGCGTTCTTGGCTCCCGACATGGCGATCTCACCATGCAACGGCCTGCCGCCGCGAATGCGAATTCTATCCATGTCTCAAAGATGCGCCTTCTGTTCGAACGTGTGCCGCTGCGCGGCCGCTCGTTATATACGAAGGCGCGGCGAGATTTTAAGCTTCGAAGTCCGTCAGATGCGTTTCGCTCGGCACGCTACCGGTCTCATCGTCGCGTTTGCTGCGCTCTGCCATGGCCTGGCGCTCGCGCTTTTGTTGCCGTCGTCTGCGCAAATTGGCGCGCAAGGCCTCGGCAAGCCGCCAAAACCTCAGTTCCTTGTCGGAATCGGCTGTGGGATCCGGAACGCCGCCCGAGGCTTCCACGGGATCGCTCATGGCTTTCTGTCCTTATTCCTGCCGCATTCTGCGACATCGTTTCGCCTACCTAATATAGGGATTCCGGCAAAAATGTGAAGGTGGCAGACTTGCTTGCGCCAGTGTCGGGGCTGTGGCATGGTCCGCGCCGCTCACGAGAACCGGATGCCGCCGTAGCTCAGGGGTAGAGCACACCCTTGGTAAGGGTGGGGTCGGGTGTTCAATTCACCCCGGCGGCACCACCTTTCATGAGTCCTAGCACCATATCGGTCGTGGCGCTCCAGGCCTCGGCAACATCGCCCGTATAGGCACTCGGACCGAGGATCGCCTCGATGGTCTCGAGCATGACGGTGCGGAACAACTCGTAGTGCCCCTCCTCGACGCCATATGCCACGTGCTTCGCCCCGAGGTCGTGCAGACCCAGCGCCAGGTGATTGCTCCGCCCGAGCCCGAAAACCACCCCCCGCAGAATATATTCCAGCATCTGCCCCTGGGCCTCGACCCCGTTTACGAACATCTTTTCAAGCGCCGGGTCGAGTACAAACAGACGTGCGTAGAACGCCTCGGCAAAGCCGCTGTCGGCGCCTAAGAGAGGCTGCATGGTACGCTGGACGACCAAGAAATTGTCGAGACTCAGAAAGCCGTCGACGGCGTAGACGCGAATGCTTTCCTTGCGGCCGCGCAATCGAGTCATCTGGGTTTCGGCTATCGAAAGCGTATCCGCGGGCAAATGCTCGATAACGTCCTGCGACACCAGCAGGTTCGACTCCACCGACTTGGTCAGCGTTTGAATGCGGCTTGCCGTGTTCACGTTATCCCCGACGACGGAAAACTGACGGCGCACAGGATGGCCGACCTTGCCGACGACCAGCGGGCCGTAATGGACGCCGATGCCGATGGCAATGCCGACACCAAACTCCGCCTCCAAAGTCTCGTTGAGCGCGTTCAGGGAATCGCGCATGCCCAGCGCCGCCCGAATCGCGGCCTCGCAGGCACGGCGTGCCGAGCCGCCGTCGAGCCCGAACAGCCCGGAGATCTCGTCACCGACATATTGGTAGATGATGCCGCCATTGACGAGGATCGGCTCGCCGACGGCAGCGAAGAACCGGTTGAGGATATGCACCACGTCGAATGCGCTGTGGGCTTCGGCAAAGCGGGTGAACCCACGCATGTCGCAGAACAGCAGGGCGACGGTCCGCTCCTCGCCAGTGTCGCCACCAACAGTCTCGAGCTGGATCTGGCTGGTATCGGCGCCACGCAGCACGATGCGCTCGACTGTCGCCTCACCCAGCAGACGCGTCTGACACGCCAGGCGCACGGAAGCGTCCCAGCCCCGCGA
Organism: uncultured Rhodospirillaceae bacterium; assembly: GCA_964408735.1. Taxonomy (GTDB): domain Bacteria; phylum Pseudomonadota; class Alphaproteobacteria; order UBA7887; family UBA7887; genus UBA7887. The sequence goes on from CAYPAX010000011.1 coordinate 54,723, forward strand.
CTCGGCGATCTCTTTTTCCCGCTCCGAGCGCGGGCTAAGGTTCGCCGACCCCTCCAAAACTCGCACGCGACACGTAGTACAACGCGCATTGCCCCCGCACTCGCGCCAGTGCGGGATCTTGTTGGACACCGAAATGTCCAGAAGCGTTTGCTCGCCGGCGCTTGTTTTTACGGTCTTGTTCAGGCAGGCGTAGCGCAGATGCGTAAGCGTCAATCCACTCTCCAGCTTCTCGCCAAGCCAAGCTACCTCAACACGCGGGATATGCCCACGATGGATGTTGAGGCGAGTTAGACGCTCTCACACCTACACACATCTCCGTGAGAGTCTGGGCTGGTGCGCCCATCGACAGTATCTTTCCTTTTAACGACCAGTGGCATTTGGGGGTGGGTATTGGTAGATGACAGCAAATTCAGGGGAGCGCCCGAGCCAGCCGAGTCCTGATCAGCCGGTGAGCGTCGGTGGGCCTCGGCTGTTCATCGCGAGCCGCGTCGGCATGCGGCTGGCGCTGGCGGTATTCCTCACCATCGTGCTGGTCGAGGCGACGATCCTCGTGCCTTCCTACCTCATTCAGAAACAAGCCTTGGTGGACCGCCTGACCGACGGCGCTTTTGCCGCGGCAGATGCAGGGCTCGGCGCCCATGGCCACGACCGCGACCGCGACCTTCGCGTCTACGCCGCCATTCTGGCCCATGGCAACGACATGATCATGGGGGCCAGCCTGTTTCACGGTGACGGCTCGCAAATCAGCACCACCGGTGATGCGCCGGCGTTGGATTTCGCCGCGACGCAAGACGGGACCATCCAGCAAAGAAGCGGCGACGGCGACTGGCTGGACATTGCCTGGTTGAAAGAGCAAAGCGGCTTGCCTTTCATATTGATCATGCGGCTCGATGCCCGTGGTATCGACGAAGAGCTCATGGCCTATGTTGGGCGCGTCATGGCCATCGTGCTGTTGTTGTCGGTGGTGGTTTGCGCAACAACCATGCTGATCTTCGACTGCATGGTTCTGTCGCCGATCCTGCGTCTCGGCCGGCGTCTCAACGCGGTGCGCCAGGATCCCGTCAATGCCACGGCGCTTTTGATCAAGGTCAACCGCAAGGATGAGATCGGCGAGCTGCAAGAAGCCTTCAATCATACCGTGACCGGCCTGTCCGACACGGTCAACATGCTCGAAGAGGCCCTTAACGCCCTCAAGCAGGCCAAGACGGATCTCGAACACAAGGTGACAGACCGCGAGGCGGCACAGGAAGCCGCGGCGGAGGCCAATCACGCCAAGTCACAATTCCTCGCGGCCATGAGCCACGAATTACGCACGCCGCTCAATGCCGTGCTCGGCTTCGCGCAACTGCTGCAGTCCTATTCGGACAATCCCCTGACCAAGGAACAGCAGGAATATGTCGAGCACATCCTGAGCGGCGGCAATCATCTGCTGACGCTGGTAAACGAGGTTCTCGACCTCTCGAAAATCGAATCCGGCCGCGTGGATCTCGAAATGCAACACGTCCAACCGACAATGGTCATAAACGAGGCCATCGCCATGGCCCAGCCATTAGCGGAACAACGTGGCGTGTCCTGGAAAATCGATCTCGACGGCGCCTCGCATCACACCGTCTCGGCCGACCCGGACCGGCTCAAGCAGGTGCTGCTGAATCTGCTCTCCAATGCGGTCAAGTACAACCGTGACAACGGCTCGGTATCGGTAGCGGCCGCCCTCACCGATGACGGCCAGCTCCGCATGAGCGTGACTGATACCGGGCCGGGCATTCCTGCAGCGGAATTCGACGGCGTCTTCGAGCCCTTCTCGCGCCTCGGTATGGAAAGCTCGACGATCGAGGGAACCGGCATCGGTCTGACCATCAGCCGCGAGCTTGTCGAGAGCATGGGCGGCAAGCTCGATTTCGAGAGTGCTGTCGGCCAGGGCACGACGTTCTGGCTTGAGCTTCCCATCGACAAGCCCGCATCGAGCCCCGCATAAGCTCTTGCCGCGCGCGCATTTTCCGACGATGTTCTTGGCCGTCGAAAACGGTCCCGGGGGGAATGCCATGGCGAGCAATCGCGAAACGCTGCTACGCAATCTGAATGACAAGGCGCGGCGCATCCGGCGTGGTAGCTGGCGGGCCCTGCACGCGGCAGGCTCAGGCCACATGGGCGGTGCGTTGTCGGCGGCGGAACTGCTGGCCGGCCTTTACTTCCATCACCTGCACCTGCGCCCAGATGAACCCGACTGGCCCGAGCGCGACCGTTTCGTGCTTTCGAAAGGCCACGGCAATGCGGCGCTGGCAGCGGTGCTGGCGGAAGCCGGCTTTATCGACGAGCATTTGCTGGATCGTTTCTACGGCTTCGAATCCCCCCTCGGCATGCATCCCGACATCAAGGTGGCGGGCGTCGAGATGAGCACCGGCGGGCTCGGCCACGGTCTTTCCATCGGCCTCGGCATGGCGCTGGGCGCACGCCTGCAAGGCAAGGACTTCCGCACCGTCGTTATGATCGGCGACGGCGAACTGCAGGAAGGCTCCAACTGGGAGGCGGCGATGGCCGCCGCGCACCACGGCGTCAGCTCGCTGACCGCCATTCTCGATTACAACAAGGTGCAGCAGAGTGGCCATGTGGACGCCATGCTGTCGCTGGAGCCGGTGGCGGAGCGATGGCGCGCCTTCGGCTGGGCAGTGCGCGAGGTCGACGGCCACGACATGGCCGAGGTGGTCGATGCGCTCGACGCCCTGCCTTATGCAACCGATGCGCCCTCGGCGCTGATCGCGCATACGGTCAAGGGCAAGGGCGCAAGCTTCGCCGAGGACAGCTATTTGTGGCACAACAATATGGTCGATGACGAGGTCTACGCCAAGGCGCTGGCCGAGCTGGAGGATGCGGAATGAGCGCCCTGCCCGACTGGCCAGCCATGGCCAACCAGTCACGCCTTGCCTTCGGCCAGGCCGTCACCGCCATGGCCGAAAGCGACGAGAGTGTCGTCGCCATCTCCGCCGACACCATCGATCTGATGGGGCTGCGGGCGATGATGGCGGCAGCGCCGGATCGCGTCATCGAGGCCGGCATTGCCGAGCAGAACGCCATGGGCATGGCCTCGGGCATGGCCACCACTGGCATGCGGCCGTACATTTGCGGCTATGCGCCGTTCATCACCGCGCGCTCGCTCGAACAACTGCGCAACGATGTCGCCTATGCCAATCAGCGGGTGGTGGTTGGCGCCGCGGCGAGCGGCGTCTCGCTCGGCGTCGCCGGTGGCACCCACCACGCCCTGGAAGACCTGGCGCTGCTGCGCGGCGTGCCCAACATGACCGTGGTGGTGCCGGCGGACGCGCATCAAGCCTGGCACGCGACGCTCGCCAGCGGCGACCTGGATGGCCCGCTCTATGTGCGCCTCGGAGGCCGTGTCGAGGAACCGCCTGTTACGGCACAGGACGCGACGTTTACACTCGGCAAGGCCGATGTGCTGCGCGAGGGCGAGGATATCGCCATAATCGCCTGCGGCGCACTCGTCGGCCCGGCATTGGAAGCGGCGGAAAGCCTCGGCGCTTCTGCCCGCGTGATCAACATGCACACCATCAAGCCCCTCGACGAAGCGGCGGTGTTGGCGGCCGCGAAAACGGGCGCTATCGTCACCGCCGAGGAGCATCACCTCACTGGCGGCCTCGGCGGCGCCGTCGCCGAGCTGCTGGCGCGCGAACACCCCACGCCCATGCGCATGATAGGCATGCCCGACGCTTACGCCGTCGTCGGCCCCACCGGCAAGGTGCGTGAAAAATACGGCATGAGCGCCGCGGCCATTGTGGCGGCGTGCCGGGAGCTGCTGGGTTAAGCGCTACGGGTACGCGCTATCGCAGCCCGCCAATCGCTAAGTAACGAGGCTCGCCGGTCGCTCGCCATGTCCGGCTCGAAGCGGCGCTCGCGGCGCCAGCGGGCGGCGATGTCGTCCAAGGAGGTGAACAGGCCCGCCTGCAGGCCGGCTAGGTAGGCGGCGCCTAGGGCTGTGGTCTCCATTACGGCAGGGCGATCCACTGGAATGTCCAGAATGTCGGCCATAGTCTGGACAAGCCAATCGTTGGCCACCATGCCGCCATCGATCCGCAGCGCGGAGGGCGTGACACCGTCGGCGGCCATGGCGGCCAATAGGTCGTGGGTCTGGAAACACACGGATTCGAGGGCGGCACGCGCCAGCTCGGCCTTGCCTGTGGCGCGCGTGATGCCATAAAGCGCGCCGCGCGCGTCCGGGTCCCAATGGGGCGCGCCGAGACCTGTGAAGGCGGGCACCAGCATGACCCCACCGGTATCGCCGATGCCACGCGCCAGGGCTTCGGTCTCAGGCGCATTGCTGATGATGCCGAGACTGTCGCGCAGCCATTGCACCGCGGCGCCGGCGACGAAGATCGAGCCCTCGATGGCGTAGCTCGGCTTGCCCCCCAGGCGATAGGCGACCGTGGTCAGCAAACGATGCTGCGAGACCACCGCTTCCTCGCCCGTGTTGAGCAGCAGGAAAGCGCCGGTACCGTAGGTGCTCTTGACGGCGCCCGGCGTGAAACAACCCTGGCCGATGGCGGCAGCCTGCTGGTCGCCGGCAATGCCGAGGATGGGGATGGGACGGCCGAACAACTCGGGCTCGGTCTCGCCGAACTCGGCGGCGCTGTCGCAAACTTCCGGGAGGCACGCGCGGGGGACACGAAAGGCTGACAAAAGCTCGTCGTCCCAGGCCTGAGCGTGAATATCGAACAGGCTGGTGCGGCTGGCATTGGTGGCTTCGGTGAGATGGACACGCCCGCCGGTCAACCGCCAGAGCAGAAATGAATCCACCGTGCCGAAGGCGATCTCGCCGCTCTCGGCCCGGCCGCGCGCCGAGGCTACGTGGTCGAGCATCCAGGCGATCTTGGTGGCGGAAAAGTATGGGTCGAGCAGCAGCCCGGTGCGCGCTGCAACCACATCCTCCAGTCCTTCCCCTCGCAGGCCGGCGCAAACCTCCGCGGTGCGCCTGTCCTGCCAGACGATGGCGTTGTGGATGGCCTCGCCCGTGTGCCGATCCCAGAGCAATGCCGTCTCGCGCTGATTGGTCAGACCGATGGCGACGACGCGACGCCCGCCCTGCTCGGCCGCGGCAAGTGCGCCACGCGAGACCTCCAGTGACGAGCGCCAGATATCCTCCGGATCGTGCTCGACCCAGCCGGGTTGCGGATATTTCTGCGGGAACTCTTCCTGCGACAGCGCCACCACCTCGCCCGCCCCGTCGAAGACGATGGCGCGGCTGCTGGTGGTACCCTGGTCGATGGCGAGAATGAGCGCGTCGTCGGTCATGATGTGGGTTATATCAAGACGACATGACTTTCTGGCGGGAAATGGCGATGACGGAGATGTCTCCCGCAGAGTGGGAGATGCTCTGCGACGGCTGCGGGCTGTGCTGTCAGTTGCGCGTCGAGGACGAGGATACCGGCGAGATCGCGCTCTCCGACGCCGCCTGCCGCCTGCTCGACCTGGAAACCCATAACTGTAGCGACTATGCCAACCGGCGCGCCCGCGTTGCCGACTGCGTCAAGGTCAGGCCGGAAAACGTGCTCAAGCTCGATTGGCTGCCCCACACTTGCGCCTACCGCCTGGTGGCCCAGGGCTACGACCTGCCGGACTGGCATCATCTGGTCTGTGGCAACCGCGAGCGCGTGCACACCGACGGCCCATCCATGCGCGGCGACCTGGTCAGCGAAGACGACGTGGACTGGGACGACTAAGCAAAGGGCGTGCGGAAAACCTTGTAGCGGTCTTCCGAGCGCAGCAGCAGCTCGACGGCCGCGCCTTCGCGGACAATGGTCAGCGGCACCATGACGCCCGCCTCACCGAGGCTCCAAAGCCGCTCGTAGAGGTCGGCAAGGTCGGCGACAGGATGCTTGGCGACCCGCAACACCACGTCGCCCGCTGCCACCCCGCCTCGCGCGGCCGGGCTGTTCTCGCCGACATGGGTCACCAGCAAGGCACCTTGGGTGTCCATGGTGAAGACGCCGAGCCAGGGCCGCGATGGCCGATCGACGCGCCCGTTGGCGATCAATTGATCGAGGATGGGCGAGAGCAGGTCCGTGGGCACGAACATATTGCCCTGACTGGGCTGCTGCTCGGCAGCGTCCTCCACCAACAACGAGCCGATGCCGCCGACCTTGCCGTCATTGCCGATCAGCGCCGAGCCGCTCCAATTGGGATAGGCAGGCGTGGTGAAGATGGCGTTGTCGAGCTGGTACTCCCAATAGCCGGAGAAGGGCCGCCGCGATGCCACCGTGACCGCCATGGCGCGCTCGCGCCCGCCGCGCCCGGCAACAAGCGCCTGCTTGCCTTGCTTGAGCGCTGCCGTGGTGCCGAACGGTGCCGGCCCGATGCCGAGCGGCGCGCCGGCGCGGGCCAGCCCGAATCCGGTCTCGAAATCGTAACCGACGTAGTCCGCCTCGACCCAGCGGCCTTCCGAATCGGCGATCTCGATGGCGCCGCATTCGAGCATCAAATAGCCGATGGTCAGCGCCAGCCCGTTATCGTCGATGATGACCGCATTGCCCTCGCGCTCGGTGCCTAGCACCGCCGCAGTTTGCGCCTCGTCCGGAATCTCGGCGCGAAAGCCGGTGACCGCCAGCACCGCCGCCTCGGCCCGCTCGGGCAACTCGGGCACCCCCACACCCCCCGCCGGGCCCAGGGTTTGCATCAGTCCCTCGGGCTTGTGCCCGTTTATCTTCTTGTCTTCCGCCATGCTCCGCCGCCGTGCCAGTGATCTCCGCGCCGGAGTATACCCGTTCGCGAAAAAGAAAGGGTCACGTCGTATTTGTTCAGGCCTCGCGGCCCGCAGGCGCCGCACTATCCCGCGACGCGATCCGTGCGGATGGCCCTGGCGATCCATCTGTCCCGTTCTTGGAGAGAATCAGGCCCTCATAGCCGCTTTCAGCGACCTCGTTGATGGTGGCCACGTACTTCGGCGTGCCGCCGTTGTAGACCATGTAGCGGATCTTACCGGCCTCATGCCCCGCCACGTTGGAATTGTAGCCGGTGAACCAGGACTTGGCCTTCCGCATCAGCATCTTCGAATACATCTTGGTGACGTGGCCGGTCCAGCGATCTTCGGCCTCGCCTGTCGCGTCGGCGCGTGTGTGCCCGCCGGCCCAAACGTGCTCCAGGAAGTCGGTGCACCAACCGACCCCGATTTCGATGCCGCGGGGAAAGTTGGTCGAGGCCGAGCCGCTTTGCGGCCCGTTCGGCATCAGAAAATTGGGAAAGCCGTGGACGAACATGCCGAGGAATGTCTTCGGACCGTCGCGCCAGCGATCGTGCAAGGTCTGGCCACCCACGCCGCGAATATCGATATGGTCGTAGGCACCGGTTATCGCGTCGAAGCCCGTGGCATAGACAATGATATCGAAAGCATAGTCCCGGTCACTCGTGCGGATGCCGCTTTCGGTGATACGCTCGATCGGGGTCTCGTTGATGTCGACCAACTGCACATTGTCCCGGTTGTAGGCTTCCAGATAATGCGTTTCCAGCGGCACGCGCTGAACGCCGAATCCATGGTCGCGGGGGATCAGCTTTTCCGCCACCGCGGGATCGTTGACGCGCTGGCGAAAGCGGTCCGCGATATATGCCGAGAATTCCTCGTTCGCCGCTTCGTCGGTAAATATTTCGCGGAAATTGCTTAGCCAGATACCAAACCCGGGCTCATCGTAAAGCCGGTCCCATAACGCCATGCGCTCTTCCCGGGAGACCTCGAAGAAGCCGCGCCGGTCGGGCTCGTGCTCGAAGCCGCCCGGCGTACGAGCGCAGGTGGCGAAGATGTCGTCGTAGCGTGAGCGGATATCGGCCATCTGCCCGTCCGTTATTCGGCTGTTGTTCAATGGCGCGCACCAATTGGCGCGGCGCTGAAAGACCGTCAGCTCGCCAACCTTGTCGGCAATCTCCCCGATTATCTGGATGGCCGTGGCGCCGGTACCGATGATTGCCACTTTCTTCCCGGCCATCGGCACGGGCTCGTGCGGCCAGTGGAAGGTGTGAAAGGCGCGGCCCTTGTAGTCCTGCCTGCCCTCGATGCGCGGCAGCGTCGGCATGGACAACAGGCCGAGGGTCATGATGACGAAGCGGCAGGTCAGCGCGCGCCCGTCGCTGACCGTGAGGCGCCAGCTGTCGCTCGCCTCGTCGAAATGCGCGGCCTCGACCCGGCAATTGAACTGCATGTGCCGACGCAGATCGAACTTGTCCGCGACGAAGTTCAGGTAACGCAAATTTTCGGGCTGGCCGGAATAGCGCTCCTTCCAGTGCCACTCGTCCAGTAGCTCCTTGGAGAACGAGTAGCCGTAGGTATAACTTTCCGAATCGAAGCGCGAGCCGGGATAGCGATTGTTGTACCAGGTGCCACCAAGGTCTGCCGCAGCCTCGAGCACGGCCGCGTTTACGCCGAGATCGACAAGCCGCTTGATTTGGTAGATCCCGGCAACGCCGGCACCGATTACGATGACTTCGTAGTCAAGCTCGTTCCGTTGCGCCATCAGCCGCCCTCGCCTGTTCTCCTGCGTTGGCCATGATGAAAGGCCATGCCCCGGCGAATTTCAAGGCCGGCGTCAGGCCGGGTCCGGCGCCACCCGCACCATGCGCTTGCCGCGATTCTCACCGGCAAGAAGGCCGACCAAGGCGGCAGGCGCGTTCTCCAGACCCTCCACGATATCTTCAACCACGGCGATCTTGCCCTCATCCACCCAGGCACGCAGCGCCGCTTCGGCCTCAGCGTCCCGGTCGGCGAAGTCCATGACGATGAAACCTTCCATGCGCAGGCGCTTGACCACCAACATGCCCGGAAGGTTGCGCGGGCCGCTCGGGGCGTTGGCGTTGTACTGGCTGACCGCGCCGCAGCAGACTATGCGCCCGCGCATGTTCATGCCGAAAAGCACCGATTCCAGGATCGGCCCGCCGACATTGTCGAAATAGATGCCTATGCCGTCGGGGCAGGCGCTCCTCAGGGCTTTGGACCACTTGCCTGCGCGATAATCGACGCAGGAATCGAAGCCGAACTGGCTCGTGACGAAGTCGCACTTCTGCGGCCCGCCAGCGATACCGACCACCCGGCAACCGAGGGCCTTGGCGATCTGGCCGACAAAGCCGCCCACGGATCCCGCGGCCGCGGACACCACCACCGTCTCCCCCGCCTTCGGGCGGCCGATATGGACGAGGCCGTGATAGGCGGTCTTGCCGGCGATGCCGAAAACCGACATGAGGTGGGACAGCGGGCGTTGGTCCGGCAGCTTTCGCGCCGCGGCGCCGTCCACGGCGACATATTCCGCCCAGCGCGATTCCGCGGCGACGATATCGCCTGCGGTCAGCGCCGGAGAGCGGCTCTCGACCACCTCGCCGATGGCATAGGTGTGCATGACGTCGCCGGCGTTCACCGCTTCCCGATAGGTGGCGCCCTGCATCCAGGCGCGGTTGGCCGCATCGATCGACATGAGGATGGTGCGCAGCATCACTTGGCCGTCTTCCAGCTCCGGCATATCCCCGTCACGGATTGCGAAATGATCGACGGTCAAGTTCCCGGCGGGCAGCTCACGAACGATGACCTGACGGTTTCCTGTCATTGCTGCCTTCCCTTGCGCTTCATGTCAGGCCCGCGCCGAGGCATCGAAGCTTGGCAAGGCCGTCACAGTGGCATCGATTTCGCCACCGGCGGCATCGCGCGCGATCTCGAGGTCGTAGGATGTCTGGAGATTGAGCCAGAACTGCGCCGAGTTGCCGAAGGCCTTCGACAAGCGCAGCGCCGAATCGGCGGTGACCGAGTGCTTGCCCTTGCATAGGTCATACATGCGCGGCGCCGGCACGGCGATGGCCTTGGCCAGCGCATAGAGCGTATTGCCCTCAGGCTTGAGGAAGTCGTCCAGCAGCATCTCGCCGGGGTGAACCGGCGGCGCCTTCTTATGTTTGCGTGCTTTCACGATCCCACTCGACCAAATCTGGACTGGGCAGAGTATCAAATCGCGTCCGGAAGTTCTTGCTTAACAACTTCGGTCTGCTGCTGCCGAAGCATCAATGTTTCATGATACTCCTGCGCCTCAGCCTCTCGATAAAAATCAGCATCAGGCGCTAG
>CAYPAX010000012.1:0-63466 GCA_964408735.1 uncultured Rhodospirillaceae bacterium
CGGCGGAGCACCACGAGTCGCCGCCGGAGGTAGCGACGGCGGAGCCGGATGACCCGATCCTGGCTATGCCCTCGGGCCCGTCGATCGCGGTGCTTCCCTTCGATAATCTCACCGGCGACGAGACGCGCGACTATTTCGTAGACGGCATGACCGAGGAGATCATCGCCGAGCTGACGCGGTTTCCCGATCTTTTCGTATTGGCGCGCAACACGACCTTCCAGTTCAAGGACAAGGCTGTCGATGTCAGCGCGATCGGGCGCGAACTCGGGGTTGGGTATATCGTTGAAGGTAGTGTACGAATCGATGGCGATCTTGTACGAGTGACGGCGCAGATGATCGATGTCGAGACAGGTGGTCATCTATGGGCGGAGACCTACGAACGCGCCCTATCGGCACAAAGCCTTTTTGGCGTTCAGGACGACATCACGGAGCGCCTCGTCGGCGTGATTGGTGGAAAACATGGCGTCCTCGCGCGCGTTGCCGAGAGGCGCGCGCACGCATTGCCGACCGCAAGCCTCAGCGCCTACGACTGCGTGTTGCGGTCCCTGGTCTATCATCATGTGCATACACAAGCGCAGCACCTGATCTCCCGCGACTGCCTCGAACGGGCAATCGACCTGGACCCGAATTATGTCGATGCGCTGGCCGAGCTTGCCTATATCTATGTCGAGGAATACCGCCATGACTGGAATGTCCTGCCCGACGCGATCGCGCGCGGCATGGCGATGGCGGAACGCGCGCTGATCCTGGATCCGACCCACCCTGCCGCGCATTGGGCGCTGGCGCTGGCGCATTTCTCCGAAGGCAGGCTCGAGCCATTCTACATTGAGGCGGAACGGGCGATCGCGCTCAATCCCAATGATTCCGCTGTCTTGCTCTTTGCCGCGCATTTCATGGCGCCGACCGGTAAGTGGCAGCGCGGGCTCGCGCTCATGCGCAAGGCGCAGTCGCTGAACCCGGCCGCGCCTGCCTGGTCCCATTTCATATTTGCCCTGGATCGGTATCGCAAAGGCGACTTTGCCGGCGCGGCGGACGAGATGAACAAAGTCACCGAGGGCGCGCCGCGGCTGCTTGCCGTGTTCGACACGGCAATTCAGGGCCAGCTCGGCAGCCCGGACGGCATCGCGCGCGAGTTGCAACGTCTCGCCTCGGTGGCTCCCGATTTCACGATCGAGGTTGCACGCCAGGAATACGTGGTCAAGCGAAACTACGAGCTGGCGCTGTTTCAAATGATCGCCGACGGCCTGCGTAAGGCTGGGGTGCCCGAAGCACCTCCAGCCCCCACCCGCCCCGTTATTGCCGTCCTCCCGTTCGACAGCATGAGCGAGGATGCCGAGCACCAGTTCTTCGCCGACGGCATTGCCGAGGACATCATCACGCGGCTGGCGCGCTTTCCCGATATCGGCGTGATCGCGCGCAACTCGTCGTTCCAGTACAAGGGCGAGAATGTCGACGTGCGCAGCGTCGCCGAAGAACTTGGCGCCACCTACGTGCTGGAAGGCAGCGTGCGGCGCTCGGAGAACGACATCCGCGTCATCGCCCAGCTGCTCGACGCCAAGGACGGCACCCACCTCTGGGCCGAGACATATGATCGGGATCTGTCCGCCGGCAGTGTCTTCGAGATACAGGACGATATCACCGAGCGCGTGGTGGGTGCGATCGCCAGCGCTGACAGCATTATCGCTCAGGCTGTGGTGCATGCTTCGGAATCTAAAGCCCCCGCCGAATTGGCGAGTTACGAATGCGTGCTCCGCGCCGGCGAGTACTGGCGAGTCATTACACCCGAAGTTCACCTTCACGTACGCGATTGCCTTGAGCATGTTGTGAGCAACGAGCCGGACTATGCCCAGGCATTCGCCTTCCTCGCCTTCGTTACGATCGACGAGCTCTTATACGGCTACAACCTACGACCGGACATGGCGCCAGCGCTGGACCGTGCGATGAGCCATGCCCAAAAAGCGATAGATATTGACCCGAACTCCGGGTGGGCTCACTTAGCGTTAGGCCACGCAGCCTTCTTTCGCAAGAATATGGGAATATTTCGTGCCGAGTACGAGCGCGCAATCGAGCTGGCGCCTAACGATACTCTCATAATTTCTGGAGTAGGCTACTTACTTGCGTACAGCGGCAATTGGGAACGTGGCATGTCTCTCATGAGGCGTGCGATCGAATTGAATCCGCACCACCAGACTTGGTATCACATCACGTTCTTCTACGACGCCTACAGGCAAGCGCACGACGATGCCGCCCTGGCGGCCGCTCAGCGGATCAACATGCCCGGTTATTTCTGGACCCACCAATTGCTCGCAGCGGCCTACGCTCAACTTGGCATTACGGAGAAAGCCGCCGAGTCCGCTGCCACATTGGATGAGCTGTGGCCCGGCTACTCTATCCAGACCATGGCCAACATGCATCGGCTGTGGAACTTTGAGGAAGACGTCATCGCCCGCATGACAGACGGCCTGCGCAAGGCCGGGCTGCCGGAGTAAGTCTATTTTGTCCAGCGCCGGTGCACCCAGAGCCATTGTTCCGGGTATTCGCGGATCCAGGCCTCGAAGCGGGCGTTGATGGTGGTCATCAGGGCGAGCACGTCCGCTTGCTTGTCGCCGCTGTCGGGCAGGGGCAAGGGTTCTTCGAACTCGAGGCGGAAGTGGGCGCCGTGCAGGCGCACGATGCGCGCGGGGATCACGGGTACCCGGTATCGCAAAGCCAGCTCGGCAATGGTTGGTGCGGTCATGGCATCGTGGCCGAAGAAAGGCACGGCGATGCCTTCGTTGTAGCGCTGGTCGGCCATGATGGCGAGGTGGTCGCCGCGCTTGAGCATGGCCATCAGGCTGCGTAAGCCCCGCCCGCTCTTGGGCTGGTATGAGCCGCCGACGGGCGCGCGCGCGGCCATGATGAGGCGGTCGACGCGCGCGTTGTTGGCGGGCCGGTAGAGCTGGCCGAGCGTCATGCCGCGCCGCGTCGCGCCGAGCAGGCCGAGCTCCCAGTTGCCGATATGGCCGGTGAAGAAGATGCAGCCGATGCCGTCGTCGCGCAGGGTCTCGATGATCTCGGCATTCTGCACCACGAGGTGATCGTCGCCGTCGTCGTAGGGCTCGAATTCGCCGAGATGGGGATATTCGGCGAAGACGCGGCCGAGATGATCCCACATGCGCCCGAGAATGCGCGCGCGCGCGGCCGCGTCAAGCTCGGGCATTGCCATGGCAAGGTTCACCGCCGCGCGGCGGTTGAGCTTCAGCCGCGGGCCGATGCGCCGACCGAGCCAGCCGCCTAGGCCTGAGGCGCGGTCGAGCGGCAAGGCGGCGAACAGGCCGAACAGCGCGCGCACCAGCAGATACTCGGCGAAATAGCGCAGGCGCTTGGCCGGGCCGGGCTCAGCCATCGGTCCCGAGCCCCGCCAGAATTTCGTCGAGCGCGGCCTCGTCGTCCCAGGCCACGGCGACCCCCACAACCTCTACCCAATCTTGCATATGCGCCGGCAGGCGGACATAGTCTTTTGCTGTGGTCACCAGAGCCGCATCGAGCTTGGTGGCCTTGTCCAGCAGCACCATGATCTCGTGCTCGCGATAGGCGTGGTGGTCGGCGAAGGCATGCCGGCCCAGCACCTCGCAGCCCATGTCGTCGAGGGTGGCGAAGAACTTCTGCGGCTGGCCGATGCCGGCGAAGGCCACCACCGCCTTGCCGGCAACCGGACTTGCCTCGGGCGCCAGGCGCGCGCTCAGCAACGGCAAGGTTTCCGCGAGCTCTTGGCCGAGGCCGCTGTTGTCCTCGCCCAGCAACACAGCCGCGTCGGCCCGCGCCAGGCCCTCGGCGACGCTTTCGCGCAAGGGCCCGGCGGGCAGCAGGCGGCGATTGCCGAAGCCTTGATCGCCGTCGACCACGACCAGGGCCAGATCCTTGACCAGGGCCTGGTTCTGGTGGCCGTCGTCGAGCAGGATCGCCTCGGCACCGGCGCCAATGGCGGCGCGGGCGCCGGCGGCGCGGTCGCGTGCCACCCAGGTCGGCGCGGCGCGGGCCAGCAGCAGCGGCTCGTCGCCGACCTCCGCCGCGGTGTGGCGATCGGGGTCGACGCGCAAGGGTCCGCGCTCGCGCCCGCCATAGCCCCGGCTCAGCAAATGCGCCCGCCGGCCGCGGGCTGCAAGGCGCTGGGCCAGGCTTATGGCCACCGGCGTCTTGCCGGCGCCGCCCGCCACCAGATTGCCGATCGAAAGCACGGGCACGCTCGCCCGCCACGGCCGCGCCGCTTGGCGGCGGCGCCGCGCTGCCCAGCCATAGACCGTCGCGGCAGGCGACAGCAGCTGCGGCCAAATCCCATCCTCCTGCCAGAAGTCCGGTGCCCGCACCCTTCGGTCAGCCTTTGTCGCGCACCGGCAGATAGGGCGCGAGGGCGGCCATGACGTCCTCGAGCACATCGGCGCGCGAGTCGGTCACGCCTTTCTGGCGCTGTACCAGCTCGGCGCGGCGCTCGGTGTCGCGCAACAACTTTCCGACGCTGCTGGCAAGCTGATGGGCGTCGGCCACCGTGCGCAGGGCGTCGGCCTCGGTCAAATCCTCCGCCACCTCGGTGAAGTTGGCCAGGTCGGGCCCGCAGACCACGGCGGCGCCGAGCTGGATGGGCTCGATGATGTTGTGGCCGCCGACCGAGACCAAGGTGCCGCCGACAAAGGCCACGGGCGCGATGCGATAGAACAGGCCGAGCTCGCCGAGGGTGTCCGCGAGGTAGATCTGGTGCCGCGCCTCTATGAGGTCGGCGGCGGTGCGCCGGGCCACGCCATAGCCGCGCGCCTCGGCCGCGGCCGCCACCTCGTCGCCGCGCTCGGGATGACGCGGCACGAGGATCGTCAGCACTTCGGGCAGGCGCTCGGCAAGCGCCGCATGGGCATCGAGCACGGCGGTCTCTTCCGCCCCGGCATGGGTGCTGGCGGCGACCCAGAGCGGCCGGCCGCCGATCTGGCGCTGCAGGGCCATCAGCTCGTGATGCTCCGCCGCCAGCGGCGGGCTGGCATATTTCAGGGTGCTGGTGACCGAGACCGAGCTCGCGCCGAGGGTGCGGAAGCGCTCCGCATTGGCCTCGGTCTGGGCCAGTACCAGCTTGAAACAGCCGAGCACGCGGCGGATCAGCCCCGGCGCATGCCGCCAGCGGGCTTGCGAGGCGTCGGAGATACGCGCCTGGATCAGCACCATCGGCACCCCCCGCGCGGCGGTCGCCGTGACCAGATTGGGCCAGAGCTCGGATTCGACCCAGACCGCGAAATCCGGCTGCCAGTGGTCGAGAAAAGCGCTCACGGCGGCCGGAATGTCGGCCGGCACGAACTGGTGAATGACGCCCGCCGGCAGCCGCTTGGCCAGCATCGCCGCCGAGTTGACCGTGCCGCTGGTGACCAGGATGGAAAACCTGCGCCGCTCCTGCAGGCGTTCGACCAGCGGCACGATCGAGGTCGCCTCGCCGACGCTGGCGGCGTGCAGCCAGACCAACTTGCCGTCGGGCCGCACCGCACCGGCCCGGCCCAGGCGCTCGCCAAGGCGCTCCGCGTCCTCCTTGCCTTCTGCGGCGCGGCGGCGCAGATGCCTGCGGATCAGCGGCGCGCCAAGCGCCGTCAGCGCGCGGTAGAGTGCCAGCATGCCTTGCCCCCAAGCGGATCGATCGTGTGCGTGCTCACTTGCGAAATTCCTCGCCAACCCCATCTTCTAGACCGAGCCCGCCGTGTGCGGTCCCGTGCCTAAGAATAAGGGGAATACCATGCGTAGTCTTGTCATTTTGGCAGCCCTGCTGCTGCCGCTATCGGCGGCCAGCGCGCAACAGACCACTGTCATGGACGAGGCGCTGGGCCGCGTCTTCACGGAAATCGAGCGCCAGGTCATCGAGGACTATTACGGCGGCCGCTCCGGCGTGCACGATGATGACGATGACGACGACCAGGGCAATCGCGGTGGCCGCGGCAAAAACAAGGGCAACAAGAACCGCGGCAATGCCGGCAATGGCAGCGGCGACCTGCCGCCTGGCCTGGCCAAGCGCGACGAGCTGCCGCCGGGCCTCGAGCGCCAGCTGGAGCGCAACGGCACCCTGCCGCCGGGTCTCGCCAAGCGCAACCTGCCCGACGACCTGCGCGCCCGCCTGATCGACCCGAACGACGGCACCGATCGCCAGATCATCGGCACCGACGTGCTGTTGGTCGACACCGCCACCGGCGTCATCCTCGATATCCTGCGCGACGTGGTGACACCGTAACTGCGCGGCTTGAGATGCGCCGCGGCTGGGATTAGGCTCGGTCCGCAGGCCCACGAGGTCGGGGGACCTGATGGCGGAGCGTGATGTAAGGCAGCGCCTGGCGGCGATACTGGCGGCGGATGTCGCGGGCTATTCGCGCCTGATGGGTGACGACGAGCGCGCCACCATCGACGCGCTGAATGCCTGTCGCGACATTTTCCGAAGCGCGATCGAAAGCCATGCCGGGCGCGTGGTCGACATGGCGGGCGACAGCGTGCTGGCGGTTTTCGACACCGCCATCGGCGCGGCCGAGGCGGCGCTTGCGGCACAAGCGGCGCTTGCCGCGTTCAATACGGACATTCCCGAAGGCCGCCGCATGCGCTACCGCATCGGTTTGAATACCGGCGACATCCACGAGCAGGACGACGGCACGGTCTATGGCGACGGCGTGAACATCGCCGCGCGACTCGAAGCGATAGCCGAGCCCGGCGGCATTTGTGTTTCCGACAAGGTGCAGTTGGAATTGCACAGCAAGCCCGACCTCAGCTTTGTCGATGCCGGCAGCCACGAGGTCAAGAATATCGCCGAGCCGGTACGGGCATTTGCGGTACTGCCGGGCACCGCCACCGGCGAGGCGCCGAAAGACCGCGCAAGTCGTCTCGGCCTGCCGGCGTTGATGGCCGGTGGCGCGTTTGCGGTGGCGGTCATTTTCGCTGCCTATTTGTTTCTGGACAGCGGTACGGACGCGCCTGTAGATCCCGTGCTTGCGATGCCCGACGGGCCGTCGATCGTGGTCTTGCCGTTCAAGAATCTCTCGGGCGATCCTGAGCAGGACTATTTCGTCGATGGCCTGACCACGGATATCACCAACGCCTTTACCGCCTTCTCGCTGCGCGTGATCGGCAGCGGCTCGGCCGCGGTCTACGCCGACAAGCAAGATGACGTCTCGGCCATCGCTGCGGCGCTTGGCGTGCGCTACCTGGTCAAGGGATCGGTGCGGCGGCTGGGCGATCAATTGCGCATCAGTATCGAGTTGGTGGATGGCCAGGATGGCGCCAACTTCTGGGGTGAAAGCTTCGACGCTGATTTGTTGGGTGACGATCTCTTTGCCACCATGGACCAGGTTGTCGCCGCGGTCGTCGACCAGATCGCGGGATCATATGGCGCCATCAATCGAACGCGGTTTGTTGGCCTCGCCGATCGCGCGCCGGAAACCCTGAGTGCCTACGAATGCCGTTTGCGGTGGTTCCAATACGAGCGGACCTTCTCGGTGGAGGATCATATCGGATTGATCGCCTGTCTCGAGAGCGCGCTCCAGGACGACCCCGGCTACGTTGTCGGCTGGGCCACACTCGCCTTGATCTACGGCAACGACTATCAGTTTGGTTTTGGTCACGTCGAGAACGCCCAGGAGCGCGCCCACGAGGCGGCGCAAAAGGCGGTAATGCTCGATCCGAGCAGCGCCAGAGCGCAATATGCCATGGGCTGGGCGCATTACGTCTCGGGACGGCGTGACGACTTTCTCAGCGCGGTACAAGAGGCGGTCCGGCTCAATCCCAACGACTCCGGCGTGCTCGGGTTCGCTGGTCCGCACATGATCTGGGCCGGCGAGGAGGAGCGCGGCAAAGAGCTGCTCGACAAGGCGTGGCGGCTGAACCCGCACTATCCGCCGTGGCAGAACATTGGCTACGCGGACTATCACGCCATGCGCGGCGAAGACGAAGAGGCGCTGGACTATATCGAGCGATGCCTTGCCGAGCAGCGAACCAATCCCGGCGCTTTGTTCATGCGCATAGCCTTGCTCGGCCACCTCGGGCGCGGTGAGGAGGCGGCGGAGTCTATGGCTCTGTTCGTCGAGACTTGGCCCGATTTCGCCGCCGACGTGAGAGCATGGCTGGGCCGCTATCAGATGGATGGCGCGAAGATCGATCGCTACCTCGAAGGCGCGCGCAAGGCGGGCTTCGTGGCGCCCGACAGCGTGAATTGACGCGACCGCAAGCCATGCCGTGTTGCGTCGTCAGTCTGATGTGGCGCCGCAACTTGAGATAGGCTGACGGTGCCGCTAAGCTCGGCTCAGTGGGGCGGTATGGCTGAGGGTGAGGTCAAACAGCGGCTGGCGGCGATACTGGCGGCGGATGTCGCGGGCTATTCGCGACTCATGGGCGACGACGAGCGCGCCACTGTCGATGCGCTCGATGCCTGCCGTGACATCTTCCGCGAACACGTCGATGGGCATGGCGGCCGGGTGGTCGATACCGCCGGAGATTCGGTTCTCGCCGTCTTCGAGCTTGCCACCGCTGCCGTCGAGGCGGCGCTGACGATCCAGGAGGCGCTTGGCGCGCGCAACGCGCCGCTGCCCGATGACCGCCGCATGCATTTTCGCATCGGCATCCATATCGGCGAGGTGCTGACCAAGCCCGACGGCACGATCTACGGCGACGGCGTCAATATCGCCGCGCGCCTGGAGGCCATCGCCGATGCCGGCGGCATTTGCGTTTCCGACACGGTGCATGGCGCCGTGCGCGGCCGCATTGGCACGGGCTTCGACGATCTCGGCGACCAGGAGGTCAAGAATATCGCCGAGCCGGTGCGCGCCTATCGCCTCGTTTTGTCGACCGGGCCGCGCGGCAAGCCGCGGCGGCGGCTAGCTGCGCCCGCCATCGGCGCAGTGGCTCTGGTCCTCGCAGCCGCAGCAGCCTGGTGGCAACTTGGAAGCGGGTCGGATTCCGCCACGCCGCCACGCGTCGAGCGATCGATCGCCGTGCTGCCGTTCAGCAACATGTCGGAAGAGCCGGGGCAGGAATATTTCGCCGACGGCATCTCGGAGGACCTCATCACCGAGCTGTCGCGCTTCGAGGGGCTGCTGGTGATCGCGCGCAACTCGACCTTTCGCTTCAAGGGTCAGGCCGTGGACGTGGCGGAGGTCGCCAAGGCGCTTGGCGTGCGCTATGTGCTCGAAGGCGGCGTGCGGCGCACCGGCGAGCGCGTGCGCATCACCGCCCAGCTCATCGACGCCGATACCGGCGGCCACCTCTGGGCTGAGCGCTACGACCGCGAGCTCACCGATGTCTTCGCCGTGCAGGACGACGTCACCCGCCAGATCATCGCCGCTCTGGAAGAAAAGATCGGCGGTCTGACCCCGACCCGCGGCTTCAAGCCTTTATCTCAGAGTCACGATGCCTACGACCTTTTCCTGCGGGCCAGGGTCGAGAAGGAGAGGCGCACCGCAGCGACAAACGAGCGCGCGCGGGAGCTGTTGGTACAGGCGATCGCGCTCGACCCGGCCTTCGCCGCCGCCTACGCGGAACTGTCCGACGCGCAATACCTGGCCTGGAATTACAGATGGGATGACGCCCTCACCTTGGAGATTGCCTTGGCCACGGCGGAGAAGGCCGTTGCGCTGGATCGTGCGCTGCCGCTGGCTCATGTTCAGCTTGGCAGGCGCTATATGTGGCTGGGGCGCTTCGACGGGTCCTTGGCGGCGATAAACACCGCCATAACGCTGGACGCGAATTTTGCTGCGGCCTATGCGGCGCACGCCTATTTGAGCCTGTTTACGGCGGATTACGCGCTGTCTCGGACCATTGCCGAAAGGGCCATGCGGCTCGACCCCTATGCGGCGCGGCCAGTATATTACCGCGGCATGGCATATTTCGCGGAACAGGAGTACGAGAGAGCCATCGAGGTCATGCGGGACGGGCTCTCTGTCAATCCCGGTTTTTCCACACTGCAGACTTGGGTCGCCTCTGCCTATGCGCAATTGGGCAATGAAGAGGCGGCGCGAGAGGCGCTGGCGGCGGCCCTGCAAGCGAATCCCAACGCCGCGACTGCCTCACTGCGACAGCCCTTCACGGATTCGTCCCTGCTGGAGAGCTACGCCGAAGGATTGCGCTTGGCAGGGTATGACGGCCCCGACCTGACGCCGAACTGAGCCATGACCCGCCGCGTCGTCATCCTCGGCATATTCGTCGCCGATACTGCGTTCCGCGCTCCGCGTGCGCCGCGCCTGGGCGAGACGCTGATCGGCAACAGCTTCGCCCAGAGCCCGGGCGGCAAGGGCTCGAACCAGGCGGTGGCGGCGGCGCGTTTGGGTGCAGACGTGACGCTGATCGCCAAGCTCGGGCGCGATTCCTATGCCGATCTTGCGCGCGAGACCTGGGCCGCAGCGGGGGTCGCGGCGCGCGTGGTGGAGAGCGCGGACGCCCCGACCGGCGTCGCTTTCATCTTGGTCGAGGAGGGCTCGGGCGAAAACGCCATCGTGCTTTTCCCCGGCGCCGGCGCCACCATAACGCCGGGCGAAATCGAGGCCGAGACAGCGCTGATCGAAAGCGCTGCGGTGTTCATGACCCAGCTCGAACAGCCGCTGGCGGCCGCTGAGCGAGGCTTGCAGATCGCCCGCGCGGCCGGCACGCGCACCATTCTCAACCCGGCGCCTGCGCAAGCTTTGCCCGGCGGCATGCTGGCATTCTGTGACATCGTCACGCCGAACGAGACCGAGGCGGAGATGCTGACCGGCATCGCTGTCGAAAGCCTGGATGATGCCCGCCGGGCCGGCGAGGCTTTTCTGGCACAAGGCGTCGGCCAGGCCGTGATCACCCTCGGCGCCCGCGGCGCCGCAGTCTGCGGCGCGGGCGGCTTCGTGCACGTCCCCGCCGTCGAGGCCGGTGCGGTGGTCGAGACCACGGGCGCGGGCGACGCCTTCTGTGGCGCCCTGGCCACGGCGCTGGCGGGCGGCGCCGAGACCATCGAGGCCGTGCGATACGGCTGCGCTGCCGCCGGCATTTCGGTCACCCGCCCGGGCACCGCCGATGCCATGCCGAGTGCCGACGAGGTGGCGGCGCTGCTGGCTTGAGGTTGATTGTCCGAGCGCGTACCGTGTGGCTTGCGGGGGCAAGCGATGTCCGATGACGGTGTGAAACAACGGCTGGCGGCGATAATGGCGGCGGATGTTGCCGGCTATTCGCGCCTGATGGGCGATGACGAGCGCGCGACCGTCGCCGCGCTCGACGATTGCCGGGCGCTGTTTCACGAGCATGTCTCCGCCGCCGGCGGCAGGATCGTCGATACGGCCGGCGATTCCGTGCTCGCGGTCTTTGACGTGGCGACGGGCGCGGTGCAGGCGGCGCAAGGCGTGCAGGAAGCGCTTCAGGCGCGCAACGACCCTCTGCCCGAGGACCGCCGCATGCGCTTTCGCATCGGCATCCATTTGGGCGAGGTGCTGCACAAGGCGGACGGCACCATCTATGGCGACGGCGTCAATATCGCGGCGCGCCTGGAAGGCCTCGCCGAGCCCGGCGGCATCTGCGTTTCCGACATGGTGCAGGGCGCGGTCAAGGGCCGCGTCGCCGCGAGCTTCAGCGATCTCGGCGAGCACGCGGTAAAGAACATCGCCGAGCCGGTACGCGCCTATGCCGCACTCGCTGCCACGGCAAGTGTCGGCACGCCGAAACGGCAGGCGCCCCGGCGCGCCCTGCTGGCCGGCATTGCGCTGGCCGTGGGTCTTGCCATCGCCGCCTGGCTCTGGCTGACGCCCGCCCCGCAGGAAGCAGGCGAGACGCTTGGCGAGACCATCGGCGCCATGCCCACGGGTCCGCTGGTCGCGGTGCTGCCGTTCGAGAACCGCTCCGAGGATCCGGCGCAGGATTTCTTCAGCGACGGCCTGACCGAGGACATCATCACCGCGCTGACGCGCTTCACCGGCATTCGCGTCGCGGCGCCGGCGTCTGTCTTCAAGTACAAGGGCACGGAGCTGGATTTTGCCGCGATCCGCAGCGAGATCGGTGCCGACTTCGTTCTCCAAGGCAGCGTCAGGCGAGCTGAGAATTCGATCCGTGTGGCGGTGAAGCTGTACGACACCGAGAATGGCGATACGGTGTGGGGTGAGAACTACGACCGCGACCTGACCCTGGAGTCGGTGTTCGATATCCAGGACGACGTGACCCAATCGGTCGCAGGCATGGTCGGCGGCGACTTCGGCGCCATCGCGGAACGGAGCTTTCAGCGCGCGTTGAGCCGCGACGGGGCCAGCCTCTCGGGCTACGAATGCGTACTCAAGCGGTTCCAGTTCATGCGCATACTCTCCGAGGAATTGCATGCGGATGCCAAGGCCTGCCTGCTGCGAACGGTCGAGCGCGAGCCGAATTATGCCGACGCCTGGAGCGCCTTGGCTGACATATATGTTTCCACTGTGACATTGGGCTTCGAGTCTCTGCCCGACGAAAACCCGCTCGAGTTGGGAGAGATTGCCGCGAACAAGGCCCTTGCCTTGGACAACGACCATCAGTCAGCGTTGTCGGCCCTTGCCTGGATTTTCTATTTCCAGGGCAAGCATGACAGGGTTCCGAGCTTTACCGACCGAGCCATTGCTGCCAATCCGAACAACAGCTATGTCTATGATCTCGGACTGATTGTCGCATACGGTGGTGAGTGGCAGAAGGGGCTCGCCTATCTTGAGCGGGGGATGTCGCTCAACCCGGATCATCCTTCCTATTATCATTTCCCCTTCGCTTTCGACCTTTATCGACGGGGCGAATACGAAGCGGCGATTGCGGTGATCGAGAAAGTGCAGTTGAACGATCACTATTATCTGCCCGCCTTCTATGCCACGACCTATGCTGCGATGGGCCGCCTCGAGGAGGCGCGCGACTACCTTGATCGCGTCCTGGGGATGAATCCTGATTTCGCCGAGACTGCCCACGGGGAGTACAAGGCCTGGTTTCCCGTTGGCGACCTTGCCGACCGGATTCTGGAAGACCTCAAGCGCGCCGGACTCGACATTCCCGAGCTGCGCGATACGACGAACTAGACACCAGTTTCGCCAGTTGAGAACCGTTGCAATGTGCGGAGCAGCGGCGTAGGTATTTGCGCATGGAGATGTGTCTCAAGAGCCCTGTTGTCCTGCTCGGCCTTTGTCTGGTCGTGCTGGCGTTGGCCGTCTGGCCCGCCGAGGCTGTGGCCGGGGACGGCATGGCGCATCACGGGGCCATGCCAATGGCGGGGGACGGCGAGTGCGATCAAGCCGTCGCCGCCGACAGCTGTGTGATGTCGTGCTGCGCAGCACTTGTCTTCGTGCTTCCCGAGACCTTCGCCAAGACTGCGATTCACGCCGATATCTCGCCCGAGGCCACGCCGGCAGACGTCTTGCCGCAGGCGCCGCCGCACGGGCCGCCGAAAGGAAATGCCTGATCCCGACTTCTCTTTTCTCCCAACACTCGAGAAAGGACGCGATCATGCGTACCCTGTTTTTGCCTCTATTCGCTGCGAGCCTTGCCGCGGCACCCGCCTTTGCCGACAGCCACGGCCACCTCGACGGTGGCCAACACGGCGGCGGCCACCACGATGCCATGATGATGGGCATGCCCGGCGATGCCGCCAATGCGAGCCGTACCGTCACGGTCACCCTTGCCGACAACTATTTCGAGCCCGAGACCTTGCGCGTGGCTCCAGGCGAGACCATCCGCTTCGTCGTCACCAA
Source organism: uncultured Rhodospirillaceae bacterium (assembly GCA_964408735.1). Lineage (GTDB taxonomy): Bacteria > Pseudomonadota > Alphaproteobacteria > UBA7887 > UBA7887 > UBA7887. The sequence continues at coordinate 13,686 of CAYPAX010000012.1, forward strand.
TGAGGGCGCCCTGGTGCACGAATTCAATATCGGCAGCGCCGAGATGCACGCCCATCACCAGGAAGAGATGGCGATGATGGTCGAGCACGGCGTCATCGAGATCGACCGCATCAATCATCACATGATGAATGTCGACCACGGCGACGGTCATATGATGAGCCACGACGAGCCCAACAGTGCCCTGCTGGCGCCGGGCGAAAGTGCGGAGATCGTCTGGACCTTCCCCGAGGCCGGCAGCCTCGAATTCGCCTGCAACGTGCCGGGGCATTACGATGCCGGCATGATGGGCGACATCACCATCGGCGAATAGGGGCGCATCATGAGACGATCAACAACGGCAGCCCTGCTGGCCGGCGCGCTGAGCCTTGCCGCGCCGGCACTGGCGGGCACCTATGAGCTGAGCATCGGCGAGACCATGCTCGATGCCTCGGGCCGCGACATTCCGGGCCTCGCCATCAACGGCACGATACCGGCGCCGACGCTGCGCTTCCAGGAAGGCGAGGATCTGGTCATCCACGTCACCAACACCCTCGATGAGACAAGCTCGATCCATTGGCACGGCATCATCCTGCCGACCGATCAGGATGGCGTGCCGGGCCTGAGCTATGACGGCATCGCGCCGGGCACAACCCACACCTTCCGTTTCCCGGCCCAGCAGAGCGGCACCTACTGGTATCACAGCCATTCGGGCCTGCAGGAGACGGTGGGGCTTTACGGCGCCATCGTCATCGAGCCCGAGGGGCGCGAGCCCTTCCGCTACGACAGGGAATATGTCGTGGTGCTGTCGGACTGGCACGAAAGCCCGCCGGCAACCATCATGGCCAACCTCAAGATGCAGTCCGACTATTACAATTATCAGCAGCGCACGCTCGGCACTTTCTTCGACGACGTCGCCGAGAACGGCTTTGCCGCGACCCTCGACGATCGCCTCGACTGGGGCGAGATGCGCATGATGCCAACCGACATCGCCGATATCAGCGGCTACACCTTCCTGGTCAATGGCAAGAGCCCGAGCCAGAACTGGACGGCCCTGTTCGAGCCCGGCGAACGGGTGCGGCTGCGCTTCATCAATGCCGCGGCGATGACGTTCTTCGACGTGCGTATTCCGGGCCTCGAGATGACCGTGGTGCAGGCCGACGGCCAGAACGTGCAGCCGGTCAAGGTCGATGAGTTCCGCATCGCCGTCGCCGAGACCTATGACGTCATCGTGCGGCCGAAAGAGGCGCAGGCCTTCAACATCATCGCCGAGAGCATGTCGCGCACGGGCATGGCGCGCGGTACCCTGGCACCGCAGCAGGGCCAGGCGGCCGAACTGCCGGCCGGCCGCGAGCCGCCACTGCTCACCATGGCGGACATGAGCCACGACATGCATGCGGGCATGGACCACGGCGACATGTCCGGGATGGACCACGGCGACATGGCCGAGATGGATCACGGCGACATGGCCGGGATGGACCACGGCGAAATGGCCGAGATGGATCACGGCGACATGGCCGAGATGGATCACGGCGACATGGCCGGGATGGACCACGGCGAAATGGCCGGGATGGACCATGGCGACATGTCCATGGATGCCGGCGATCCTTTCTGGGCGCCGGGCAGCGGCCTGCAGCCGCGCGCGGCGGATGGCGGGCGCTTCTTGAGCTATGCCGACCTGCGCGCCCAGGCGCCGCTCTATCCCGACCGCGACTACGACCGTGAGATCGAGATCCGTCTGACCGGCAACATGGAGCGCTATTTCTGGTCGATCAACGACCTCAAATATTCGCAAGCCGAGCCCATCCGCCTGGCCCTCGGCGAGCGGGTGCGTTTCAAGTTCGTCAACGAGACCATGATGACCCACCCCATGCATTTGCATGGCATGTGGTCGATCCTGGATGTCGGCGCCGGCAAGTGGAACCCGGCCAAGCACACGCTCAGCGTGGCGCCGGGCACGACCCTCTATGCCGAGGTCGAGGCCGATGCGCCCGGCCGCTGGGCCTTCCATTGCCACCTCCTGTTCCACATGGCCACAGGCATGTTCCGCGAAGTGCAGGTCGTGGCCGATGGGGAGTACGTACAATGAGGGGCGCGATATTTGGCAGCCTTCTTGGCGCTTTCCTGGCGGGGCCGGGCATTGCGGCCGAGATCGAGGAGCCCATCTTCACCTTCTTCCAGATGGACCAGAACGAGCTGCGCGTCACGGACGAGCACGAGGCCTATGCCTGGGAGGCGCAGGGTTGGATCGGCACCGACTTCGACAAGCTCTATCTCAAGGCCGAGGGCGAGACGGAATTCGGCGAGGGTGTCGAGGCGGCGGAAGCGCAGGTGCTCTACAGCCGCATGGTCTCCGACTTCTTCGATGTCGAGGTGGGCTTGCGGCACGACTTCCGGCCGCGTCCCGTGCGCAGCCACGCTGTGCTCGGCCTGCATGGCCTGGCACCGTACTTCTTCGAGGTCGATGCGGCGCTGTTCCTTTCGGACGAGGCCGAGCTGACGGCGCGTGTCGAAGCCGAGTACGAGCTGTTGATCACCCAACGCCTGGTTCTGCAGCCATTGCTGGAGGTCAACTTCGCGGCACAGGACATCGAGGAACTTGGGCTGGGCGCCGGCATCACTGGCATCGAGACGGGCCTGCGCCTGCGCTACGAGTTCCGCCGCGAGATCGCGCCCTATATCGGCCTCGCCTTCGAGCGCGACCTGTTCGGCACCGCCAAGCGCACGCGCAGCGCCGGCCATGATCCGGAGTCCCTGGCCTTCGTCGCCGGCATACGCTGGTTCTTCTAGCGCCGGCTTTGGATCGCGCGCCAGACCCGCTGCGGCGTCGCCGGCATGTCGATATGCTCGACGCCGAGCGGGCGCAAGGCGTCGAGCACGGCGTTGATCACGGCCGGAGGCGCGCCGACGGTGCCGCCTTCGGCCGCGCCCTTGGCGCCCAAGGGGTTGCCCTGGCAAGGCGCGTCCTGGCTCAGCACCAGGTCGATCGGAGGCACGTGACCGGCCCTCGGCACGGTGTAGTCGAGCAGCGAGCCGCTCAGCAATTGTCCCGTTTCGGGCTCGTAGACCGTATGCTCGTGCAGGGCCTGGCCGATACCCATGGTCAGGGCGCCGTGCACCTGCCCCTCCACCAGCTTGGGGTTGACCAAGGTGCCGTAATCCTCTGCGGCGGTGAAACGCACGATCTCCACCGTGCCGGTCTCGGGGTCGACCTCCACCTCGCAGACATGGACGCCGTTGGGAAAGGAAAAGTTGGGTGGGCGGAAACTTGCCCGCTCGTCGAGGCCGGTCTCGATCTCGGCCGGCAACAGGTCCTGGCGGTAGGCGGTCCGCGCGACGTCTTGGATGGTCACGGCGCGGTCCGTGCCCGAGACCGTAAAGCGCCCGTCGGCGAAGCCGATATCGGCGACATCGGCCTCCAGCAGATGGGCGGCGATTTCGCGGCCCTTGTCGATGATGCGATCGCAGGCGAGCAACAGCACCGAGCCGCCGACCATCATCGAGCGCGAGCCGCCGGTGCCGTTGCCGAGCCCGACCCGGTCGGTATCGCCTTCGACGACGCGGATCGCAGCTGAGCCCAGACCGAGGCGGTCGGCAATGATCTGTGTGTAGGCGGTCTCGTGCCCCTGGCCGGTGTCGAGAGTGCCGATGAACAGGGTGGCATGGCCGCTGGCGTCGAAGCGGATCTGTGCCGTCTCGTCGAGCAGGCGGCCGCCATTGCGCTGCACATAGGTGCTCACGGCGATGCCGGCCAGGCGGCCGCGCGATTTCGCCGCGGCGCGGCGCTCGGCGAATCCTTCCCAGTCGGAGCGCCGCAGGGCCGTCTCCAGATTGTGCGAGAACAGGCCTGAGTCGTAGTTCAGGCCGAAGACCGTGGTGTAGGGAAAGGCGTGCGCCGCAATCAGGTTGCGGCGGCGCAATTCGTCCGGCGCGATGCCCAGCTCCACCGCTGCGGCATCGACCAGGCGCTCGATGGTATAGGTCGCTTCCGGCCGGCCGGCGCCGCGCATGACGTCGGTGTGGACTGTGTTGGTGAACACGCCCTCGACCGCGGCATAGGCTGCGTCCATGACATAGGGGCCCGACAACAGGGTCATGCCGTTGATCGGCGCGCCGATGGTCAGGTTCGACAGGTAGCCGCCCATGGCGGCCAGGGTATCGACCCGGAGCGCCAGGAACCGCCCCGCCTTGTCGAGCGCCAGGGCGGCCTGGGTCTCGTTGTCGCGCGCCGCCGGATCGCTGGCGAAGCCCTCGGCGCGCTCGGCCAGCCACTTCACCGGGCGGCGCAATTTCTCGGCCGCCCACAGCACCAGCGCCTGTTCGGCAGAGGCGCTCATCTTGCTGCCGAAGCTGCCGCCGACATCCGGAATGACGATGCGGAAATCCCCTTCCAGGCGGCCGAACACCGCCGCCATGGCGGCCCGCAGCCGCAGCGGCATCTGGGTGGCGGTGGTGAGCGTGAAGCGATCCAGAGCGGCGTCGTAAGCGCCCACGGCGGCGCGGGTCTCGACGAAATTGGTAATGACCCGGTTGTTGATCAGATCGAGCTCGACGATGTGATCGGCCTTGGCGAAGGCCGCCTCGGTGGCCGCCCTGTCGCCCTCGGCCCAACGGTAGCAGACATTGTCGGGCGCCTGCGGCCAGAGGACCGGCGCGCCGGCCGCCCGCGCCGCGCCGGGCGTGACCACCGCGGGGCGGGGCCGGTACTCGACCGCGATCAGTTCGGCCGCGTCGCGGGCCTGGGCTTGGCATTCCGCCACCACCATGGCAACCCGGTCGCCGACAAAGCGCACCCGCTCGGCCTGCAGCAACGGGTGCGGCGGGGTGTAGGGGCTTCGGCCCTCGCAGTCGGGCGGCACGAAAAGGCTGGTGATGCCGCCGAGGCCCTCGGCCGCCAGCTCCTCGCCCGTGCAGACCAGCAGAACGCCGGGCGCCTGGCGCGCCGCTGCCGTGTCGACGCTGACGATATCCGCATGGCCATGGGGCGAGCGCAGCAGCACCGCATGGGCGATGCCGGGAAAGTCGAGATTGTCGACGAAGGTTCCCCGGCCTTCCAAGAGGTGCCGATCCTCGACGCGAGGGGCCGGCTGGCCTATGCCAAACCCGGACTCGCTCTCGCTCATGCGAACAGTTGTCCTCAACCGCGCTGCAAGTTGGCGCTGCGCTCCGGCACGCCCGTCTCGCGGCGGCAGATCTCGGCCAGGCGGGCGACGCCTTCGCGGATGGCCTCGACCGTCGGGTTGCCGAAACAGAGGCGGATGCGGTGGCGCCCGGTCTCCGGATCGGCCGACCAATCCGCGCCGGGATTGACCGCGACGCCCTCCGCGAGAGCTGCGGCCGCAAGTTTCGTGGTATCGACGGCCTCGGGCAGCGTTACCCAGATGAAGATGCCGCCGCGCGGCACCTCGAATTCCGCCGTCACGCCGAAATGGGCTTCCAGCGCCTCGACCATGGCGTCGCATTTGCCTTTGAGGGTCTGGCGCAGGCCGACCAGGTGGGTCTCGAAATGCTCGGCCGCATAGTCGGCGATGGCGAGCTGGTCGATGGCGCCGGTGCCGCCGTCGGCCTTGGCGGGGATCACGCGGCTCAAGAGCGGCCAGTCGGCGACCAGATAGCCGAGGCGCAGCGCCGGGGCCAGCGACTTGGAGAACGAGCCGCAATAGATCACTCGGCCTTCCGTATCCAATGCGCGGATCGCCGGCGGCCGCCGCTCGCCCCACATCAGGTCGGCATAACAGTCGTCCTCGAAGATCGGCACGTCGTATTTGGCGGCAAGAGCCAGGATCTCGTGGCGGCGCTCGACGCTCATCACGGTGCCCGTGGGGTTCTGCACGGTGGGGATGGTGTAGATGTATTTCGGGCGCACGCCGCGGCTCTTCATGGCGGCAAGGGCGCCTTCGAGCTTGTCGGCGCGCATGCCGTCCTCGTCCACGTCGACGCCGACCCAGTGGGCGCCGCGCGAGCGCAGCCGCGACATTGCCCCGGCATAGGTCGCGGCCTCGACGATCGCGGTATCTCCGGGCTCGATCATCACCGCGTTCACCAGGTCGATAGCCTGCAAGGAACCCGAGGTGACGAGAACCTCCTCGGCCTCGCAGGTCATGGCGGTGTTCTTGCGCAATATCCTGGCGATGACCTGGCGCAGGGGCAGATAGCCCTGGGGCCCCTGACCCATATTGTAGGTGGCGAGGATGTGGCCGTCGCGGGCCAGCGCCCGGCTCGCCGCTTGCGCCAGGTGCTCGGCGGGAATGCCCGCGGCATCGTTGTGGCCGCCGACGAAATTATAGGCCGGATAGCCGGCCCAGGGAGCGGCGGCGGCGGGCGAATCCTTGCGAAACTCGAATGTCATGGAGCGGTCCTGTAACTAGGCTTCGATGTGGAGCTCGGTCTCGCCGAGGCCTTCGATGGCATAGCGGACGTGGTCGCCGGCTTCGGGAAAGCGGGTCTTGAGCGCGCTGCCGGTCATGACGATCTCGCCCTTGGCCAGCTGTCGGCCGCCGACAGCGAGATGGTTGGCGACCCAGGCGAGGCCGGCGAAGGGATGGTCCATCGAGGCACCGGTCACATCCCGGTCGATCACCTCGCCGTTCCAATGCAGCGTGACCGGCAATGATGCAAGGTCGAGCTGCTGCCAGTCCGTGACCCACGGCCCGTGCACGGCGCCATGGCACCAGCAGCGGTCGGCGACGATGGATTCGGCATCGAGATCGCCATAGTCGGCATTGCGGTCCTCGATGATCTCATAGGCCGGTGCGCAGGCCTCGACGAAGGCGGCGATGCTGTCGCGGTCGTAGGGCGCGCCGGATGCGGGCACGTCGGCCGCCATCTTCACGATTACCTCGAACTCGAGACCCAGATGGGCAAAGTCGTCAAGGCTGAGGCTGGCGGGCGAGGCGCGAACCTGGTCGCGGAACACGGCGCCATAGGCCGGTACGTCGACGCCGCAAAGCTCCTGCACCGCCTTCGAGGTCAGCGCGATCTTGTGCCCGCCGAGCGGCCCGGCGCCGGCTTCCTGCTCATACAGCGCATAGACCCGCGCCTGGATGGGATAGGTCGCGGCCAGCGAGCCCGGCGCGTCGGCGCCGCGCAGGCGCGCGAATGGCGCGCGCTGCCGGCCGGCCTCGAAGAGCTGGCGGGCGATGCGCTCGATGTCTGCGTTTTCCATACCCCCGGTATAGCTGAGCGCAGGCATGCAATCCACTGCCGGCCGCTGCCGCCTTATCACTCGGGTGGCAGATCGCGTGCCACACGAAAGCCGGTTGCGGCCGTTCGCCTGGTCGGCGGCGCGGCGCCGCGTGCGGCGGCGCGGAGCAGCCTTGGCTCGCTGCTCCAGGCGCCGCCCCGCATGACGCGTTGCCAGCAGTCAGGGGTGATCCAGGCGCGCCCGTCGGCCGGTCCGTCGAGGTAGTCCGGCTCGTGGCAGTCCTCGACCCATTCCCAGACATTGCCCAGCATGTCGTGCAGGCCGAAGGCGTTGGCGGCATAGGAGCCGACCGGCGCCGTGAGCAAGCTGCCATCGTCGCAAGGCGCGGTGACCCAGCCGGTATGGCCGGCCAGGGCGGACGCATCCGCGGCATTGGCGAACCTGCATTGGCCGGCATGATCGCCATCGTCGCCCCAGTAGCGCCGGGTCCGGGTTCCGGCGCGCGCGGCGTATTCCCACTCGGCCTCGCTCAACAGCCGATAGGGCTGCCCGGTGGTCTCGGCGAGCCAGTCGGCATAGGCGTGCGCTTCGCGCCAGCTCAGGCAGACCGCCGGCGCCCCATCCGCCTGCTCGAAGCCGGGATGGCGCCAGTCCGCCACCAGCGAGAATTCCCAGTCACCGTCCTGCGGCACGTGGCAGCCGCCAACGGAGGCATGGCCCGTCGCCGCCGCGAACCCGTCAAACTCGCGATGGTTGATCTCGGTGCGCGAGACCGCAAACGGCCGGGCGATGCGCACCATGCGCTGCGGCGTCTCGTCGAGAAACCAGTCCTCGCGGCCGAGCTCCTGGCCGACCACGGCACCGAGCGCCGCCTCGCTGCTGCCCATCTGGAAGCTGCCGGCTGGCAGGGCGATCATCTCCGGGCAATCGTCGCAGTCGCGAAAGCTCTCGATGCGCTGGGCCTGCGCACCGTTGGACATCGCCACTGGTGTCGCGACGATTGCCGCCAGTGTCGCCAGTGTCCGAGCCACCGCCGCTCTCGTCTTGCCTCGCATGCGCCACCTTCGCTCTTATCGGCGATAGCATATGTCATACTCGTCAAATCGAACCCGTCAAGGCGGGCTTGCGGCGTGCGCCGCAAAGGCTACCCTCTCGCTATAGGGGATCAGAGCCATTCTCGCGACAGATGTGGCGGGCTATAGTCGGCTGATCGCCGACGAAAAGAGCGGGGCGACAGATATGAACACCGCCTACGGCACCGATCCGGTCTCGGCGATCGCCGAGAGCGAGGCCACGGGCGAGGTGGCGGCGATCTTTGCCGACATTCGCGCGGCCATGGACATTCCCATGCTGACCTCGATCTGGCGCACGTTGGTCGCCGTCGAGGGCGGCTTGCCGGCCGCCTGGCAGGCGGCGAAACCGCTCTATCAGACGGGCCAGCCGGCCGCCGCCCTGGCCCGCGTCATCGACAGCGCCGACCTGCCCTCGCCCGCGCCCCCGGTGCCGGGCCAGCTGGCGTGCGCCGGCGTGCCGCCGGACGAGCTTGCCGCGGTGCGCGCTATCGTCGCAGCCTACAACCGCTCGAACGGCATGAACATGATTGCCCTGACAGCGTTACTGGTAGAGCCGGCCGCACCGTCACCGGCGGAGCCGGCGCCTGCGCCGCCGCCGTGGCCCGAGTTGCGGCCACTGCTGGCGGCGGAAGCCATCGACCCGGAGTGCTGGGCCCAGTTACAGGAGATCAACACCTTCGGCGGCGGCAGCCGCCACGGCCTCGCCACCTTGTGGCGCCATCTCGCCCATTGGCCGGGGCTTCTGGCGTTGATCCACGCCGGCTTCGCGCCATTGCAGCAAAGCGGCGCCTTGGCTGGGGCGATGCAGCGAGTGCACGACCGCGGCCGGGTCGAGGCCGCGCATCTCGCCCATCTCCGCCGCGAACCGCTGGAATTGCCGGACGAGGCGCGGCGCATGATTGCAGGCTACGTGGCCTCGCCCCAGGTGGTCGCGCGCATGGTCACCCTTGGCCATATCCTCGCGCGCTGGCTGGCGCCGGCCTGAGCGGGCGTCATCAATAATTGGCGGCCAGCTGGTCGGGGATTTCCAGGCCCGCCTTGCGCAGGCCCTCGGCGAACAGGCCCAGTCCGCCGTTCCACTTGGCCGCCTCGGCCCAAAAGCTCTCGGCAAAGCCCGGACTCAGTTCCAGCAATCTGTCGGCTGCCGCGTGCGCTTGCAAAGTCAAGCCGAGCTGCCCGTATATGGCTGCCAGATACATATGGGACCAATGGAAATCCGGCATATCGACCGTCTGCACCATGGTTAGCGCTTGCTCGTATTCGGCGCGCTGGTAGTGGTAGGTCGCGAGCGAGAAACGATGCCAGCCATGTTGTTCGGCATTCAGCATCAGTGCCTTCTGGATCAGGGCATGGCCGTAAGCCCCCTCGCCCGCGAAAATCATGTAGCTGCCTAAGTCCGCAACGAAGCGGGCGTTGTCGACATTGAGCGCAATCCCGCGCTCTGCCTCGGCTTGGAAGGCGCCAAGCGCATTGCGGTGAAAGTAGATCTTCAAACGGAAGATCCGCTCCCATTCGTCGTCGCCGCCCTCCTCCACGGAGACGGCGCGGGCGCCCGCGTCCATGGCGCGATCGAGCGAGCCAGGGCGCGGGTTGAGCGCGAAGCGGTGCTCGTCCAGATAGACTAGCGCCAGCCGCCCCCAGGCCGTTTTGTGGGTCGAATCGAGGGCGACCACAGCCTCCAGGCAATCGCGGATTGCGAGATGCTCCGCCGGCGACATGGCTTGCCAATACCGGCTTGCCAGGGAGACGCAGTCGTCGTCCTTTGGGTCGTAGTCCGGCAGCTGCACGATGGCTTCGTACGCGATCGGGAGCTCTGCATCCTCCTCGGGCCCCAACGCGCCGCTAATCTGCCAGGCGGCAAGGCCCGAGATGGTCGAAACCAGAACCGCGGCAGCCGCCGCTGACGTCCAGGTCTTGATGCCGAAAGAACGGCAGATCTTGCCGATCACGAACATGGCCAACGCGAACGGAAGCACCCGCTTCTTGTTGACGGCTGTCTCGCCAGTTGCGGACGTCGACCCCGCTTCGCTCTCTGTCTCGATCCGGTAGGCCCCTACCGGATCAGCAATGCCCTCGACTTCGTGCTCGCCGAGAAACTCGAAGGGATAGGCCATCTCGGAGGAAACGCTGTCGTAGACGCTGCGGGAAACGGTCACCCCGCCGAGCTTGGCCAGGCCCTCCATGTGTTTTGCCACATCGGCGCCATCGCCGCGGATATCCCCCTCGGCCGACTCGAGATAGCTGCCGAAATGAACGCCGACCCGAAAATCTATCTTGCGCTGGTCGGGCATTTGCTCGACCAGCGCCGTGACCCGCTCCTGCGCCGCCACCGCCGCCCGTACGGCGCCCACCGTCGAGATGAAGATGGCGGCAACGCCCTCGCCGGCCATTCGCACCACGCGCCCGCCGGTGCCCGTGATCTCCCTCTCGAACACGGCGCGAAACTCTTCGGGCATCTCGACGGGTGTCGACGGCCTACCCCACTTGGCGGCGCGATCATCGACCGCGCCGGCGGAAAGAATTACCGCTACTTGTTCTGTCTCTTCCAATGCAACCGCGCCTAATCCGCTCGTGCCCTGTCCCGAGCCCAACCAATCCAATGACGCCGGCAAGTCCCGGCCCAGTTTTATATAGGAACAGTGCAAACAAAAAACGCTATGTCAGTCTGCGAATCAATATCAAATTTCGCGCACACAGCTGAGCTGGCCGCGCTATTCGCCCGTCGCCGCAGGCTCCCCGCTCCACAGCGCCTCGGCGCGGGTCCAGGCCATGCCGGCGGTGGCACGGCCCATCTCGAGCGCGCGCAGGTTGGCGTCCATGATGTGCACGCCGCCATAAATGCGTGCCATGCCGCATTGCTCGGCCGCCTCGCTGAAGGTCTGCCAGACCAGGATCACCTCGTGGCGCGGCGCCAGGCGATCGAAGGCGCCATGGCGGCGGGCCACCTTGTAGGTGCCCATGGCCTCGCGATAGTGGTCGCGGTCGAGATCGCCGACGCGCACCTTAGGATCGTGAAAACGGTCGCTGCCCGAGAAGCGCTTGAGGATCTCGGCCGCCGCCGCGGCAAAGGCCGAATGGCCCGAGACATATTCGGCAAAGGCGGGCGAGATGGTGGCGTTCCACTGATAGGGCCGCCATTCCTCTCCCGGCAGATAGCCGAAGCCCTTGTCGCGGCCCAGCCAGCCGCCGATGGTCTGACCCTTGAAGAGCATGCGGATGGCGGTGATGGGGCGCACCGAATCGTAAGTGGTCTTGGCGTCCCAGGCGGCGATGCCGGCATCGAGCAAGGCACCGTTCAACGCCAGGAACATCTTCACGTCGTCGTCGAGCGAATGACCGTCGCGCAAGGACACTTGCTGGGCGAAGTGGTTCCAGTGGCCGGCCGGTGTCGCGACATAGCCGCCGTCGTGGGACCACATCTGCGCCATCACCTTCATCTCCTCGCTGAGGCGCGTCTGCATCTCCATGACCTGGGTGAACTGGTCCACATAGGCCTGGTGCGAGGTGCTGGTGTTGCCTTGCGCATCCGTATAGGGCGCCTCGCTGCCATAGCGCGGCGGCGGCGGGCGCAGCTGATCGGCGGCGTCGAGCGCAAAAGGCACCACATCCGGCCAGTGCGGCGTGATGTGCATCTGCTCGGCGACGTGGCCGTATTCCTCGGGCTCGAAGAGCTGCGGCCGGTGCACGTATCGGTCAGGGCGCAGGGCCGGGTCCCAGTTGGTCACCAGCAGCGGCTGCCAGCGGTTGGGATCGGCCGCCACGGTGTCCTGGCCCGCTTCATTGACCGGCTCGTAGCCGCTGGTGTCGGCATAATGGTGGGCGAAATTGGCGCCATCGTGGGCGCGCGCGGCGAGCACGGTCTCACCGGCCCGCACGCCGACCCAGGCGGGCGAGAACGGCGCCGGCCCGGCAAGCTCTACATCGCTCACGCCGTCGTGGCGGGCCTGGGCACGAAAGTATTCCGCGTTTTCGGGAAATAGCGCGATCAGCACCGTCGCCGCGGCCGCGGCGATGGCCCGCACCTTGGCGCCTTCCATATGCTCGTGCGCGGGCCTGCGGTCCGCGGCGCTGGCATAGAGCGGCAGCGCGGCGGGGTCGTAGGCGCTCCAGGCGTCGTAGATCGCCACATGCAGCAGGAACAGCTCGCGCGAGACGATGGTCGGCATGGGCCGGCCCTCGCAGATGGTTTCCAGCGCCCGCATGCTCCAGCGCGTGACGGCTGTGCTGCGCCCAGCCAAATTCAACGGCCGGCAATCCCGCTCCGCCCAGACCCCATCAAGCTCGATCGCCGCGGCGTGGGGGGAGCCGGATGAGGCGGCAACGAGCATTGCCGCGAGGCCGATTGCTGAAAGAAGAGCCTTCATCACCAGAGTCCTTGAGCGCAGCGTGTCTTTTATCAGTTTGCTTGGCCCAAATCTCCACCAGCGCGCAAGTATACAGGTTTTGCGTTTGCGTGCTCATCCCACGGCCATTCGAGTGGGCCCTAACGGCATAAGGGAAAGCCCCAGGGTTGCACTCGAATGGCGAGTGTGGTATAGTAATCAACAATGATGAAACCATCTGTATGGGCAGCTAATTATCGAATTTTGAACCGTTACCGGGATCACCTGCCCAGACTTGTCATCGTCACGAACGAACTACGATCCGTTTCACATTGCTCTTTCCGAAAATTCATACGAAGAGTCTTCGGCACGTCGAGTGCTGCCGGGGCTAGTGGTCGATACTGAGGTGGTCGAAATCGAGTCATATTAGGAAGAAGGGAGAAGGCATCACTCGTGATAAAGATAGTACTTACGATACTAATTCTACTGGCATCTTTGGCTATCATTATCTGGCTAATTTTTGTGATTTCGAGCAGCATCAAGGCGAAGCTGTTTCTGATATCGTCGGTGGCTTTCAGCTTCGTAGTATTTCTGGCGTCAGGGGGAGCCACGGCACTGGTGGTGATATGTGTGTCGGTCCTCGGCATAGCCATCTACACGATCGATGAGGCCTTGCCCGACGACGAAGACGATGATGACGAATGGGCTGAGATACTATGAGGCGCCGGCCATCGCGTGCTTGCTCTGAAGGGATCTTTCGCGACTCTCGTCTCCGAAAGCTCAGGAAATCTCAGCCGACTCTGCCAACCCCAGTCCGCCGTTGCGCACATACAGCAGGCAGCCCGTTTCGCTACTCGCACTATGGCGACTTCCAGGCGGATTGCGGACCCAACAGCCGCGGCCGTAGCTGCCGTTGGTGTCGCTGAGCTCGCCGTCGATGACGAGGATCTCCTCACCGCGAGCGTGCTCGTGTTCCTCGACTTCCGTGCCCGGGGCGAAGCGGAGCATGCGGATGGTCTCGGGGCCGTCCGGGCCGCCTGTTTCGTCGAGCAAGACGATCTGCTCAATGCCTTCTCTGCTCCCCGGCTGCCACTCCGCGTTGGTGGCGTCCACACGCTTGAAGGCCTGGCCGCGATATTGCCGCAGGTGGACGAACAGCGTGCAGCCTTCGGCGCTGTGGGGGGCATGGGGCGAGCCGTCGGGGTTGAGCAGCCAGGCGCCCTTGTGCCAGTCGCCGGTGTGGTCGGAGAAGGTGCCGTCGAGCACCAGGATCTCTTCGCCTTCCGGGTGGTCGTGGCGGGGAAAGGCGGAGCCGGCATCGAAACGCACGATGGTGCTGACGCGCCCTGATTCGGCCGCGCCGTCGTGGTACAGGCGCTTGCGCCAGACGCCGGCGGTGGGACTTTCGACCCAGTCCATCTCGGCGCTTCGCATTAGCGCGCGCTGGCTGAGATCGATGTTCATCTCACTCCGCTTCCGTACCGCCGACGGTAAGGCCGTCCACCAGTACCGTCGGCTGGCCGACGCCGACGGGCACGCCCTGGCCGTTCTTGCCGCAGGTGCCGATGCCCGGGTCGAGCGCCAGGTCGTTGCCGATGGCGCGCACGTTCTTGAGCACTTCGTGGCCGGTGCCAATCAGGGTCGCGCCCTTGACCGGGGCGCCGACCTTGCCGCCCTCGATGCGATAGGCTTCCGAGGCCGAAAAGACGAACTTGCCCGAGGTGATGTCGACCTGGCCGCCGCCGAAGTTGACCGCGAAGAGCCCTTTGTCGACACCGCGGATGATGTCTTCCGGCACGTCGTTGCCGCCCAGCATGATGGTGTTGCGCATGCGCGGCATGGGCTGGTGGGCGAAGCTCTGGCGCCGCCCGTTACCGGTCGATTTGGTGCCCATCAGGCGGGCGTTGAGGCGGTCGTGCATGTAGCCCGTCAGAATGCCGTCCTCGATCAGGGCCGTGCGCTGGGTCGGCGTGCCCTCGTCGTCGATGCTCAGGGAGCCGCGGCGCGCCGCGATGGTGCCATCGTCGATTACGGTCACGCCCGGCGCGCCGACGCGCTCGCCCATGAGCCCGGAGAAGACGCTGGTTTCCTTGCGGTTGAAGTCGCCCTCGAGGCCGTGGCCGATGGCCTCGTGCAGCAGAATGCCGGGCCAGCCCGGACCCAGCACCACGGGCATCTCGCCGGCCGGGGCGGCGTCCGCCTCGACCAGGATCAGCGCCTGACGCAGGGCTTCGTCCACATGGTGCTGCCAGGTGGCGGCATCGAGCATGGCGGAATAGTCGTGCCGCCCGCCGGAGCCGTAAGAGCCCGTCTCCTTGCGCTTGCCGTCCTCGACCACGACCGAGACCGAGAGCCGCACCAAGGGCCTGATGTCGCCGACCCGGCTGCCGTCGTCGCGCAGGATCTCCACGGCCTGCCAGTTGCCGGTCAGTGAGGCCATGACCTGGCGCACGCGGGCGTCGCTGTCGCGGGCATAGGCATCGATGTCCTGCAGCAGCTTGACCTTGGCGGCAAAATCGACACCTTGCAGCGGGTTTTCGGGCTCGTAGAGTTCCTGGTTGGTCGGCTGCGGGCGCGTGTCCACACTGCCCTGGCCATGGCGCACGCTCTTCACCGTCGCGCCGGCGCGCTCGATCGCGGCTTCGCTGAGCTCGGAGGCGTGGCCGTAGCCCGTCGCCTCGCCCGAGACCGCGCGCAGGCCGAAGCCTTGCGTGGTATCGAAGCTGGCCGATTTGAGGCGGCCGTCGTCATAGGCGAAGCTCTCGCTTTGGCGGTATTCCAGATAAAGCTCGCCGTCGTCAGCGCCCGCAAGCGCGTCGCCGACCAGGGTCTCGACTCGGCCCGGGTCCATGCCCGTGCGCTCGAAAAACAGGGAGTCCAGCTTGGCGATATCGGTCATGCTTCCATTCCGCTCGCAAATTTTCGCGGCAGTGCCGCGTTTGGTCGTCTAGTGTACGCGTCTCTGTGTACCGCCGCTATGCGAGGTTTACGAGAGTGATCGAGCCGGTGCCAACGGAACAGGACGGTGTTACGGAGCATCCGGAACGGATGCGCCTGGCGCGGGAAGTGCATGCGCGACCGCCCTTGCCGCTGTCAGCGCCCGCCAAGGTCAGCCATCTGGTGATGGTCTCGGGCGAGGCGGCGGCGGCAGACGAGCGTTCGCATCTGGCCATGCTTTGCGATGGCTTCGATGTGCCCTTGCCCGCCCACCGGGCGCAGCAATACGTTGCCGATCTCGGTGCCTTCAAAGTGCGCTGGGAGCGCCATACCGAGTTCGCGGCCTGGACCTTCGTGCGCCAAGGCGCGATGGCGGCGGCAACCTATGACCGGCCTTTCGCCGACCTGCCGCTTGGCCATGTGCCGAACGAATGGCTCTCGGCGCTGCCCGGCGAAGCCCTGGTCAACCTCTCGCTGGCGGTCCTCCCGCGCGAGGTGCCGACGCCCGAGCCCGACCAGATCGAGGAGCTCTTCCATCAGGCGGTCGGCGGCAGGGTCGGCGATGCCGCGGCGCGTGTCTGGACGGACTTCCGCCTGCATGACGGGGCGAGCCGCATCCTGGTGCACGACCAGGCGCTCAGTGATGGGCGGCGCGGCCTGCTGGTACAGCGGCTGATCGAGATCGAGACCTACCGCATGCTGGCGCTGCTCGGTTTTCCGCTGGCGCGCAGCACCGCGCCCGAGGTCAGCGCCATCGACCGGCGCCTGGCCGAGCTCACGGCACGTCTGCACGAGCCCGGCGGTGCCGATGCCCAACGCGCCATGCTCGATCAGGCCTTGGCCCTGGGTGCGGAGATCGAGCGCCTGGCCAACGGCACCAACTATCGTTTCAGCGCCACACGCGCCTATTACGATCTGGTCGAGCGCCGCATCGACGAGTTGCGCGAGGCCGATGGCGATGGCGCCGAGCCCGGCCTGCAGCCCATCGGGTCCTACCTGCGCCGCCGCCTGACGCCGGCAGTGCGCACTTGCGAATCGGTACAGGAGCGCCTGGAAAAGGCCTCGCGGCACCTGGCGCGCGCGGCAAATTTGTTGCGCACCCGGATCGAGCTTGAGGTCTCGGAGCAGAATCGCGGCGTGCTTTCGGCGATGAACCGGCGCGGGCGCCTGCAATTGCGCCTGCAGCAAACCGTCGAGGGCCTCTCGGTGGCGGCGATCAGCTATTATGTCGTCGGCCTACTCGGTGTGCTATTCAAGGCCTTGCCAGAGACGGCCATGCCGCTTAGCGTGGCGACGGCACAGGGGCTGTCGGTGCCGCTGGTCGTGCTGCTGATTTGGCGGCTGGTGCGGCGGCTGCGTAAGGGCACCGACGATTCTTAGAGCCGCTATTTCGCAAAAATGATGAAAAAGTGATCGGAAAATGCGCCGCGACTTGATTTCCGTCAAGGCGCGGGTTTATATGCGGCGCGCTGAGCGAAAGAGGGGGAAGACCGGTTGGTCCCGTTCGGGATTGTCGCAGCCGGCTGTGTCTCGATTCGATGAAGGACGGAATTCATATGGCTTCGAGCAGGATATTCTTGCGTGTGCTGGCAGCACTCGCATCATTCGGGCTTGCCGGCACGGCAGCGGCCGAGACGGTTACCGGCCAGCCGGTGCCGTGGCAGATGGGCCTGCAGGCAGCAGCATCGCCGGTCATGGCGGATATCAACAGTTTCCATAACTTGCTGTTGGTGATCATCACGGTGATCGTGATCTTCGTGCTGGGCTTGATGATCTACGTCATGGTCAAGTTCAACCGCAAGGCCAATCCAACACCGTCCACCTTCACCCACAACACCGTCCTCGAGGTGTTGTGGACGGTGGTCCCGGTGCTGATCCTGGTAGTCATCGCGGTGCCCAGCTTCAAGCTGCTCTACAACGAAGGCGTGGTGCCCGAGCACGATATGACCATCAAGGCCACGGGCTATTCGTGGAGCTGGGGTTATGCGTATCTCGACGACGACGACGAGACCGATTTCGAGTTCGACTCCTACATGCTCGATGAGGAGGATCTCGGCCCCGGGCAACCTCGTCTGCTCGCCACCGACACCGAAATCGTCGTGCCCGTCGGCAAGGTGGTTCGCCTTCTGCTGACCTCGGCGGACGTCATTCACGCCTGGGCAGTGCCGGCGCTCGGCGTCAAGCGGGACGCGGTACCTGGGCGGCTCAACGAGGCCTGGTTCCAGGTCGACCGGCCGGGCACCTATTACGGCCAGTGCTCCGAGTTGTGCGGCACCAACCACTCCTTCATGCCGATTCAGGTGAAGGCCGTGAGTGAGGCGGAATACGAAGCCTGGCTGCAGACCGCCCGTGAAGAATATGCCCGCAGCGAAGGCGACGACGCGGTTCGCGTCGCCGCCGCGCGCTAAGACAGCGGAAGAGGAAAACGAGATGGCTCATACCGAAGGCGCAGGCGATCACGCCCATCACAATCCGACCGGGCTCAAGCGCTGGCTATTCTCCACCAATCACAAAGATATCGGCACTCTGTACCTGGTCTTCGCGGTCATCTTCGGCCTCGTCGGTGCGATATTCTCCGTCATCATTCGCATGGAGCTGTTCGAGCCGGGCATGCAGGTGGTTGGCGAGGATGGCGGCCATACCTTCAACGTGCTGACCACGGCGCACGGTCTGATCATGGTCTTCTTCATGGTCATGCCGGCGCTGATCGGCGGTTTCGGCAACTGGTTCGTACCGATCATGATCGGCGCCCCGGACATGGCCTTCCCGCGCATGAACAACATCAGCTTCTGGCTGTTGGTGGCCGCTGGCGTCATGATCGTCGGCTCGGTGCTGGTGGATGGCGGGCCGGGCAACGGTGCCGGCACCGGCTGGACGGTCTATCCGCCGCTCTCGGGTAGCGACTTCCATGGCGGGCCATCCGTCGATATGGCGATCTTCTCGCTGCATCTAGCGGGTGCTTCGTCGATCCTCGGCGCGATCAATTTCATCACCACCATCTTCAACATGCGTGCCCCCGGCATGACCATGCACAAGATGCCGCTGTATGTGTGGTCGGTGCTGGTCACGGCCTTCCTGCTGCTGCTGTCCCTGCCGGTCCTGGCGGGCGCCATCACCATGCTGCTGACCGACCGCAACTTCGGCACTGCCTTCTACAAGGCGGCCGAGGGTGGCGATCCGATCCTCTGGCAACACCTGTTTTGGTTCTTCGGCCATCCCGAGGTCTACATCCTCATCCTGCCAGGCTTCGGTATAGTCAGTCAGGTCGTATCGACCTTCTCGCGCAAGCCCATCTTCGGCTATCTCGGCATGGCCTATGCCATGGTGGCGATCGGCTTCGTCGGCTTCATCGTCTGGGCGCACCACATGTACACGGTGGGCTTGGATGTTGACACACGGGCCTATTTCGTGGCCGCGACGATGGTCATTGCGGTGCCCACGGGCATCAAGATCTTCAGCTGGATCGCGACCATGTGGGGCGGCTCGCTGGAGTTCCCGGCACCGATGCTGTTCGCGCTCGGCATGATCTTCCTGTTCGTGGTCGGCGGCGTGACCGGTGTCGTGTTGGCCAATGCCGGCATGGATACGGCGCTGCACGACACCTACTACGTGGTCGGGCATTTCCATTACACCATGTCCATGGGCGCGCTGTTCTCGATGTTTGCCGGCTTCTACTACTGGATCGGCAAAATGTGCGGCCGGCAATATCCCGAGATGCTTGCCAAGGTGCAGTTCTGGACCCTGTTCATCGGCGTCAACCTGACCTTCTTCCCGATGCACTTCTCGGGCCTGGCAGGCATGCCGCGGCGCTATGTGGACTATCCGGACGCTTTCTCGGGCTGGAACATGGTTTCGTCGCTCGGCTCCTATCTGTCCTTCGCTTCGGCGATGCTGTTCGTGTTCATCGTCTTCCGTACCTTCACGGCCGGGGCCAAGTGTGCCGACAATCCGTGGGGCGAGGGTGCCACGACGCTGGAATGGGGCACCTCTTCGCCGCCGCCGTTCCACACCTTCGAGGAACTGCCCGAGGTCAAGTGAGCCTCGGGCCTCACAGGTAAGCGGAACAGAGCGTGTCAGTCCTGACAGCAGATCAGACCGGCCCGGCCGGCGCCTTCGGAGCGCGGGCCGAGGCGGGGCCGCGCGACTTTGTCGCCTTGCTCAAGCCGCGGGTGATGTCGCTGGTCTGCTTTACCGGCCTCATGGGCATGGCTCTGGCGCCGGGTGAGTTGCACCCGGTGATCGCTTTTACGGCACTGCTGTGCATTGCGGTCGGCGCGGGTGCGTCGGGGGCGATCAACATGTGGTGCGACCGCGACATCGACGCGGTCATGCGACGCACCTGCGCCCGCCCGATTCCGGCCGGCCGCATGCCGGCCGGCGCGGCGCTCGGCTTCGGGGTGACGCTCGCCATCGGCTCGGTGGCGCTGATGGCGCTGGCGGTCAATTGGATGGCGGCCGGCCTGCTTGCCTTCACCATCGGCTTCTACGTCTTCGTCTATACGCTGTGGCTCAAGCGGCGCACGCCGCAGAACATTGTCATCGGCGGTGCCGCCGGCGCCTTGCCGCCGGTCATCGGCTGGGTCGCGGTCACAGGCGGTGTCGATGTGCTGCCGCTGATCCTATTCGCCATCATTTTCATCTGGACGCCGCCGCACTTCTGGGCCCTGGCGCTGTACCGCTCGGACGACTACGCCAAGGCCGGCGTGCCGATGCTGCCCGTGGTGCGCGGCCAGGCCGAGACCCGCTGGCAGATTCTGGCCTATAGTGTGGTGCTGGTGCCGCTGACGCTGGCGCCCTGGGCGTTGGGCCTGAGTGGCTGGCTCTATGGTGCCGCTGCGGCCGCGCTCGGCATCGAGTTCCTGCGCCGTGCCGTTGCCGTCTGGCGCAACCGCAGCGAGGCCGACGCTCGCCGCCTGTTCGGCTTTTCCATCGCCTATCTGTTCCTGGTTTTTGTCGCCCTCGGCGCCGACCATTGGCTTGTCTGGACTGGGGCATGAGCGTGATGCCGTATCATGCGCAGCACAAGAAGCAACGCTGGCGCAACCTGGCGCTGGCGGGCACGCTGTGCGCGCTGGTGGTGCTGTTTTTTTTCATCACCCTCGCCAAGTTCGGCGGCGGAGGCTGAGCATGGCAACTGACACGACCATGTCAGCACGCAACCGGCGCCTGGCCTTGGTGCTTGGCGGCACGGTCTTTGGTATGCTGGGGCTCGCCTATGCCTCGGTGCCGCTCTACCAGTTGTTCTGCCAAGTGACCGGTTATGGCGGCACCACCAAAGTGGCTGCCGCGGCGCCGGGCAATGTCGGCGATATAGAGATCGCCGTCACGTTCAATGCCGACACGGCGCGCGACTTGGCTTGGCGTTTCGAGCCCTTGCAAGGCCGCATCACGGTGCGCGCCGGCGAGAGCGCACTGGCTTTCTACCGGGCCGACAATCTGGGCGAGGCGCCCATTGTCGGCAGCGCCACCTTCAATGTCACGCCGCAGGTGGCCGGCGCCTATTTCAACAAGATCGACTGCTTCTGCTTCGAGGAGCAGTATCTCGAGCCCGGCGCCAGCGCCGAGCTGCCGGTGCAGTTCTTTGTCGATCCGGCCATCGCCGACGATCCGGATACGGCGGGAATCCGCACCATCACCCTGTCCTACACCTTTTACGATGCGGGACCCGAAGCGCTGGCGCGCCGGACCGAAGCGGCGCATGCCGCGGCGGGCCCGGTGACCTCGGTGAACTGACCATGCAGAGCGCGGAGAGCTGAAATGAGTGACGCAGCCCACCAGAACCATCCCTATCACCTGGTAGATCCCAGTCCGTGGCCGATCATCGGCGCGCTCGGGGCCCTGCTGATCACCGGCGGCATGGTCTTGCACATGCACGAACAAGGCGGTGGCAGCGCTATCGCCTTACTGGGCGGGCTGATCGTCGCCTTCACCATGGTCGTGTGGTGGCGCGACGTGATCCGCGAAGCGACCTCGGAAGGCCACCATACGCCGGTGGTCCAGCTCGGCCTGCGCTACGGCATGGTGTTGTTCATCGCCTCCGAGGTGATGTTCTTCTCGGCCTGGTTCTGGGCCTTCTTCGATGCCTCCATCTATGCCGACGAGGCGATCCAAATGGACCGTGTGATGGCAAATGGCGGTGTCTGGCCACCGGAAGGCATCAAGGTTTTCGATCCCTGGCACCTGCCGCTGCTCAACACCGTGATCCTGCTCACCTCGGGTGCCACGGTAACCTGGGCACACCACGCCCTGAAGGAAGGCAACAGGAAGCACCTGAAGCTCGGCCTCTTGCTCACGGTTGGCCTCGGCGCCCTGTTCACCGCCGTGCAGGCTTACGAGTATAGCCATGCCGCGTTCTCGTTCTCGGGCGGCATCTATCCCTCGACCTTCTTCATGGCCACGGGCTTCCATGGCACCCACGTCATCATCGGCACCATCTTCCTGCTGGTTTGCTTGGGCAGGGCATACAAGGGCCACTTCAAGCCCGAGCAGCATTTCGGGTTCGAGGCGGCCGCCTGGTACTGGCATTTCGTCGATGTGGTGTGGCTGTTCCTCTTCGTCTGTGTCTATTGGTGGGGCGGCAGCTGAGCCCTACCCAACCGCCCTCGCTGCCGGCAGTGGCGCTCAGGCGCTGCTGCCCGGCCTGCGGCGAGGGACGTCTCTACCGCCGCTATCTCCAGGTCGCGGACCGTTGCACGGTCTGCGACCTTGATCTTAGGGCCCAGGACTCAGGCGATGGCCCGGCGGTGTTCATCATCATGATCGTCGGCTTTATCGTGGTCGGCCTGGCGCTGTGGGCCGAGCTGAACTTCGCGCCACCGCTCTGGTTGCATATGCTGTTGTGGACGCCGCTCATCCTCGGCCTGTCGCTGGCCATGCTGCCGCTGCTCAAGGCGGCGATGGTGGCGTTGCACTACCGCCATAACATTCTCGATGCGGAAGATCGGCCCCGTCACTGACGGTCTTGCCGCCGTGGCCCTCGCGCTGTTGCTGGGCCTCGGATTCTGGCAACTTGACCGGCTGCAGGAAAAGAGCGAGCTGATCGCTGCCATCGGGGCGCGCGCCGGCGCTGCGGCCGTCGCTTTGGCCGAAGCGCCACAGGAATTTACCCGGGTCACAGTGTCCGGAACTTTCGACCATAGCCGTGAGCGCCACCTCCTGGCCCAGACCCACCAAGGCGCGGTCGGTGTCGTGGTAATCGCGCCCCTGCGCCTCGATGACGGGCGGGTGCTGCTGGTCGACCGTGGCTGGGTGCCAGACGCGGCGCGCGAGGTGCTGAGCCGGCCGCAGGGCGTTCTGGTGCTCGAAGGCCTGGTGCGCCTGCCGCCACGGCCCAACCGCTTCACGCCCGAGAACAGGCCCGATGATGACCAGTGGTACCGCATCGACCCTGTCGCCATGGCCGGCGCCGAGGCGCTGCCGTTCTATCTCGAAGCCGCCACGGCCAATGCCGGTGGCTGGCCGTTGCCGCGCCAGAGGGCCCTTTCGCTGCGCAACGACCATCTGCAATATGCGCTCACCTGGTTCGCCCTGGCGGCGGGCCTGCTGGTGGTCTATGTCCTGTTCCGCAAACAGGCGGGGAGAGCGAAACCATGACGGCCATTCGGAAAGTCTCGGCGATCACGGCGCTGGCGATATTCGTGCAAATCCTGCTCGGCGCCCTGACACGGCTTACCGATTCCGGCCTCTCCTGCCCGGACTGGCCGCTCTGCTATGGCCTCTGGTTTCCCAGCGCGGCGGAGCTCGTGGCCCTGGAGGCGGATTACACGTTCTGGCAGGTGATGTCGGAGTGGACCCACCGCTTCAACGCCGCCGTGCTGGTCGGCCCCTTGACCCTGGTGCTGCTGGTGCTGGCCTGGCGCAAGCGGCAGGAGGCGCCGGCGATTTTCAAACTCATGGTTGCCGCGGCGGTGCTGCTGCTGATCCAGGCCGGGCTCGGCGGCTTCACGGTGCTCGACCGCAACAGTCCCTGGTCCGTGGCGGTGCATCTCGGCGTGGCGCTGGTGCTGCTGGCGCAGGTGCTGCTCGTCTATCTGCGGGCGCGCAACCCGTCCAAGCCCGAGCGCGGCGCGGCGCATGCGCTGGTCTGGCCGGCGGCGGCTCTGGCGCTGGTCACCGTTGCCAGCGGCGCCATGGTGGCCAAGTCCGGCGCCAGTCTCGCCTGTTCCAGTTGGCCCCTTTGCGATGGCGCCGTAATCCCCGATCTCAGCGATCCCGGTATCGCCCTCAATTTCGGCCATCGCGTGCTCGCGCTGGCGACCGCCGCTATCATTGGCCTGCTTTGGGCCGTCTCCCGTCGCGGCGATCGCACGCCGTTCCGCCGCGCCGGCAATATGGCGTTTTGGGTGCTCGTTCTGCAGGTGGTCTTGGGCGCTGGGGTGATTCACGCCTTCTCCGGCGACAGCCTTTTCGTGCAAGTTCTTGTCGGTGTCATCCACCAGGGTATCGGCGTCGTGCTGTTCGCCAATCTTGCCGTGATGGCGCGCCTTGACGCCTGAGGCCTACGCCGCCCTGGAGGCTCGTTTCCGCCGCCTCTCCCTGCTTGGCGAGGCCAGCCGGCTGCTCGAATGGGATCGCGCGGCATTGATGCCGAGGGGCGGCGCCCAGGCCCGTATCGAGCAGTTGACGGAGCTTGCTTTGATCCGTCACGAGATGATCTGCGATCCGGCGCTGGCGGACCTGCTGGATGGGGCGGAGGACGAGGCGCTCGATGCTTGGCAAAGCACCAATCTCACCGCTATGCGGTGGCGCTGGCGCCACGCCACTGCCGTGCCCGCCGATTTGCACGAAGCCGAGACCCGCGCGGCCTTGGCCTGCGAGACGGCCTGGCGCGAGGCACGTCCGGCCAATGATTTCGCCGGCCTTGCGCCATTGTTCGCCGAGGTCGTTCGCCTCGTCCGCGAGGTTGCCACGGTCAAGGGCGAGGCTTTGGCGTGTGAGCCCTACGACGCGCTGCTCGACCAGTGGGATGCGGGTCTCCGGGCGGCCGACTTCGACGATCTCTTCGCCCGCCTTGGCCGCGATCTGCCGGATCTCGTAGCGGCGGTGGTCGAGCGCCAGGCGGGCGAGGCGCCGCCGCGCCTGCCGTCGGGACCGTTCCCGGTCGCCGACCAACAGCGCCTTGCCGAACGCCTGATGCACGCGGTCGGCTTCCCGCCCGAACACGGCCGCCTCGATACCAGCCTGCACCCTTTCTCCAGCGGCACGCCCGAGGATCTGCGCATCACCACGCGCTATGACGAGAGCGATTTCACTTCGGCCATGATGGCGGTCCTCCACGAGACCGGCCACGCACTGTACGACCACGGCCTGCCGGGCGACTGGCGCCACCAGCCGGTCGGCGAATCCCTCGGCATGAGCGTCCACGAAAGCCAGTCGCTGATCGTCGAGATGCAGGCCTGCCGCAGCCGCGCCTTCATGGGCTTCGCGGCGCCCCTGATGCGCGAAGCCTTCGCCGGCGAGGGCGAGGCTTGGGGTGCCGAAAATCTCTACCGTTTGCAAACGCGTGTTGCGCCGAGCCTGATCCGCGTCGAGGCCGACGAGGTGACCTATCCCCTCCACATTCTCTTGCGCACCCGCCTCGAGCGTCTGATGGTCGCCGGAGAGCTGGAGGTTGCCGACCTGCCAGGTGCCTGGGCCGAGGGCATGGGCGAGTCCCTCGGCATCGCCCCGCCGGACGATCGCGACGGGTGCCTGCAGGACATCCACTGGGTGGAAGGGATCTTCGGCTATTTTCCCACCTACACCCTCGGCGCCGTCACCGCCGCCCAGCTCTATCAGGCCGCCCGTCGCGCCGAGCCCGAGCTGGAGGCGGCACTCGGCAAGGGAAATTTCCGCCCGCTCCTGGGCTGGCTGGGCAAGAACGTCCACAGCCTCGCCAGTTCGCTCGATGCCCGCGAGCTGATCATCCAGGCCACCGGCAAGCCACTCGGCGCCGACGATTTCGAGGCGCATTTGAGGGGGCGCTATCTCGCGGTGCAGCGATAAAGCCCCATTGCCCTAAGCGTCGCTTTTGATCAGATCCGCCGCCTTCTCGCCGACCATGATGGCCGGTGCGTTGGTGTTGCCCGAGGGCATGGTGGGGAAGATCGAGGCGTCGGCGATGCGCAGGCCTTCGATGCCGTGGACCTGCAAACGCTCGTTGACCACCGCGTCCGGGCCCATGCGGCAGGTGCCGATGGGGTGGTAGGAGGTCTCGGAATTGTTGCGGATCCATTCCTCGATGGCCTCGTCGCTGTCAACCTCGGCGCCCGGCGAAAGCTCAGGCCCTCGGAAGCCGTCCATCGGCGCAGCGGCGACGATGCGCCGGGCCATCCTGACGGTGGCAATCGTGGTTTCGCGGTCGATGGGATCGGCGAGAAAATTGAAGCGGATGGCCGGATGGGCGCTCGCATCGCCGGAGCGGATGTGTACCGAGCCGAGGCTTTCCGGGCGCAACTGATAGCTGGCGATGGTCATGCCGGCAAAGCTGTGCAGCTTGCGCTTCTTCGGGTTCTTCACGGCATAGGGCACCAAATGCATCTGCACGTCAGGCGTCGCCAGCTCCGGCCGGGTCTTGACGAAGGCGAGCTGCGCCGCCGAGGGCAGGCTGAGGAAGCCGCCGCCGGTCGCCGCATATTTCAAGGCTTGCGTCACCAGGCCGAAACCGCGCACGCGCTCGTTATAGGACACGCCGGGCCGGCTGATGCGCCATTGCACCCGCGCCATCATGTGGTCGCGGAAATATTCGCCTACCGCCGGCAGCTCGTGGCGCACCTCGATGCCGCGTGACTTCAGGAGCTCGGGCTGGCCGATTCCCGAGAGCTCGAGGATCTGCGGCGAGGCGATGGCGCCGGCGCAGAGGACGACCTCGCGGGCGGCCTTGACCTCCACGCGCTGGCCGCCGCGTGAATAGGCGACTCCGACACAGCGCTTGCCGTCGAGCAGGAGCTGCTCCGTCAGCGCCTCGGTGACGATGTTCAGGTTGGGCCGCCTAGCCGCCGGGCGCAGATAGCAATGCGCGGTGCTCATGCGCCGGCCGCGCTGGATGGTCGCCTGGGTCTTGCCGACGCCTTCCTGGTCGGGGCCGTTATAGTCCGCAGTGCGCGGTATGCCGACCGCTTCGGCTGCCGCCGCGATTGCATCGAACAGTGGATTCTCTTCCGGCACCTCGGAGATTCCGAGCGGTCCGCCGCGGCCGCGCGTGCCGTCGCTGCTGTCGGGGTAGTCCTCGAGGCGGCGAAAGACCGGCTCGATATCCTGCCAGCTCCAGCCGCGGTTTCCCATCTGCGCCCAGGTGTCGTAGTCGAGGGCCTGGCCGCGCACATAGACCAGGCCGTTGATCGACGACGAGCCGCCCAGCATCTTGCCCCGCGGGATCGGAATCTTGCGGTTCGCCGTGCCCTCCTCGGGCTCGGAGAAATAGCGCCAGTTGACGCCGGGCTTGTCGATGAAGAGCCCGAAGCTGACCGGCAGGCGCGAGAGGGGATGCACGCCCTTGCCCGCTTCGAGCAGAAGCACGCGCGCGCCCGGATCTTCCGTCAGGCGATAGGCCAGCGCCGCGCCGGCCGAGCCTGCGCCGACGATGATGAAGTCATATGTGTCGGTCATGGGCGCCTTTTTACAGGCTAATTCCCGCCAAGCAAGCGCCGGGCGATGATGTGGGCCTGAATCTCGGCGGCGCCTTCGAAGACGTTGAGAATGCGTGAGTCCACCAGCACCCGGCTGATCGGGTATTCCTCGGCATAACCGTTGCCGCCGTGGATCTGTACCGCATTGTCGGCGGCGGCCCAGGCGACGCGCGCGGCCAGCAGCTTGGCCATGCCCGCTTCGAGGTCGCAGCGGTGGCCCTGGTCCTTTTCGCGGGCGGCGAACCAGGTCAGCTGGCGGGCGATCATGACCTCCACCGCCATCCAGGCGAGCTTGCCGGAGACGCGAGGAAAGGCATAGATCGGCTTGCCGAACTGCTTGCGGTCGCCTGAATAGGCGAGACCGAGTTCGAGGGCGCTCTGGGCGACGCCGGTGGCGCGCGCCGCGGTCTGGATGCGCGCCGCCTCGAAGGTCGCCATGAGCTGTTTGAAGCCCTGGCCCTCCGCCTCGCCGAGCAGGCAGTCGCCGGGCACTTCGAATCCGTCGAAGGCGATCTCGTATTCCTTCATGCCGCGATAGCCGAGCACGCGAATCTCGCCGCCGCTCATGCCGTCGGCCGGGAAGGGCTCGGCATCCGTGCCGCGGGGCTTCGGCGCCAGGAACATGGACAGGCCCTTGTAGCCGGGCTGGTCCGCGTCGCTGCGCACGAGCAACGTCATCAGGTCGGCGCGGGCGCCGTGCGTCGTCCAGGTCTTGGCGCCGGTAATGCGCCAGTCCTCGCCGTCGCGCACGGCGCGGGTCTTGAGACTGCCGAGGTCGGAGCCGGTATCGGGCTCGGTGAAGACGGCGGTCGGCAGCACCTCGCCCGAGACGATGGCACTGAGCCAGCGCTCCTTTTGGGCCTTGGTGCCGTGTGCCAGGATAAGCTCGCAAGCGATCTCCGAGCGCGTCGCCAGGGAGCCGACGCCGAGCGAGCCGCGGCAGAGCTGTTCAGTGACCACGCACATGGCGACCTTGCCGAGCCCGGCGCCGCCCCAGGCCTCCGGCGCGGTCAGGCCGAAGACGCCGAGCACGGCCATCTCGGCGATCACTGCGTCGGGAATCAGCACGTCCTCGCGATGCCAGGCTTGCGCATAGGGCGCGATACGCTCGTCGGAGAAGCGGCGATACTGGTCCTCGACCAGCACCAGGGTTTCGTCGTCGAGCGCCGCATCCGCCAGCTCGCCGTCTGCGATGGCGTCAGCAATGGCCTGGCGCACGGCGGCCGTGTTGCCCTCGCGCCGCAGCAGCGCTACCTCCGCGGTCTCCAGAGTGCTCGCATCGATACCGAGATCGCCGGGCCGCACGCACTCGACCTGGCTCATGGCGATACCGCCCGCCAGCTGCGCCAGATATTCGCCGAACGCCGCTTGCAGGGTCAGCTGCTCCAGTGTGCCGAGGCGACCCGCCGCCTCCAGCCGCTCAGCCCAGCCCAGCATCTGCCGCAGCGCCTCGACATAGGTAGCGTACCAGGCCAGCCCATGCACGGCGAACTGTTCGCCATCAAGGCTCGCCGCTTCGACCCGCGCCGAGACCGCATGCCGGGCCTCAGCCAGCATTGCCTCCGCCGCGCCAAGGGCATCACGGCAGGTGGCTTGAAGGTCGTCCATCACCATCTAGTCGTCCTGCGCCTCTTCCAGCGTTCGCATTCCCGGCCGCTTGGCTTGCACGAGTACGGCCATGTTGCCGGGCAGGTGCTGGTTGGCGTGCATCTTGGCATGGGCGCGGGGAATATCGTGCCAGGAGAAGACTTCCGACATGCAGGGGTCGATGCGCCGGTCGACCACCAGACGGTTGGCCTGGGCCGCCTGCTTGAGATTGGCGAAATGGCTGCCCTGGATGCGCTTCTGGCGCATCCAGACGAAGCGCGCGTCGAATGTGAGATTGTAGCCGGTGGTGCCGGCGCAGAAGACCACCATGCCGCCGCGCTTGACCACGAAGCAGGAGACCGGGAAGGTCTGCTCGCCAGGATGCTCGAAGACGAAATCGACGTCGTTGCCCTTGCCGGTGGTGGCCCAGATGGCCTTGCCGAAGGCGCGCACGCGCTTGGCGTAGTCGCCATAGGCCGCCGCATCGTCGACGTCGGGCAGCTGGCCCCAGCAGTCGAATTCCTTGCGGTTGATGACGCCGCGGGCGCCGAGCTGGGCGACGAAATCGCGCTTGTCCTCGTCCGAGATCACGGCGATGGCGTTGGCGCCTGCCGTGGCGATGAGCTGGATCGCCATCGAGCCCAGGCCGCCCGCCGCGCCCCAGACCAGCACGTTGTGGCCGGGCCTGAGGATATGCGGGCGGTGGCCGAACAGCATGCGATAGGCGGTCGCCAGGCACAGCACGTAGCAGCCGGACTCCTCCCAGGTCAGGTGCTTCGGCCGCGGCATCACCTGTTGCGCCTGCACGCGGGTGAACTGGGCGAAGGAGCCGTCCGGCGTCTCGTATCCCCAGATGCGTTGGCTGGGGCTGAACATGGGATCGCCGCCATTGCACTCCTCGTCGTCGCCGTCGTCCTGATTGCAGTGGACCACGACCTCGTCGCCGACCTTCCAGCGTTTGACCTTGGAGCCCACGGCCCAGACGATGCCGGACGCATCGGAGCCGGCGATGTGGTAGTCCTCGCCGTGCACGTCGAAGACCGAGACCGGGATGCCCAACGCGGCCCAGACGCCGTTGTAGTTGACTCCCGCCGCCATCACCATGACGAGGACGTCGTGGCTGTCGATCTCCGGCACGGACACCACTTCGTCGACCATCGCCACATCGGGCTCGCCGTGGCGCTCGCGGCGAATGGTCCAGGCATGCATCTTCTCGGGCACGTGGCCAAGCGGCGGAATTTCGCCGATATCATAGAGCGACTTGCGCGGCGCTTCCGGCAAATCCTCGATATTCAGT
The DNA here is from genome assembly GCA_964408735.1 of uncultured Rhodospirillaceae bacterium. Taxonomy (GTDB): domain Bacteria; phylum Pseudomonadota; class Alphaproteobacteria; order UBA7887; family UBA7887; genus UBA7887. The sequence continues at coordinate 43,628 of CAYPAX010000012.1, forward strand.
GCAGGCTCTCCCATGGCTCCATCCCCTTGGCAAAATCGATATTGCGCCGCACAGTGTGCGGCGCAATAGGCCACTCTGGGCAGGCAAAATATCCCTGTCAAGCAAGATGTTTTCTGTTGTGCTTTGCCGATATCGCAGCGCACAATCGCTGCCCCAGCGAAATGGGGGAGACATGACCGAGACCGACGCCACACCCGCGCGCGACCGGCCCTGGGTGATGCGCACCTATGCCGGGCATTCGACGCCGGAGGCCTCCAACCGCCTGTTTCGCGACAATCTGGCGCGCGGCCAGACCGGGCTGTCGATCGCCTTCGACCTGCCGACCCAGACCGGCCACGATCCGGACCACGCGCTTGCCGCGGGCGAGGTCGGCAAGGTCGGTGTGCCGGTGGCGCATCTCGGCGACATGGAGCGCCTGCTCGACGGCTTGCCGCTCGAGCGCATGAACACGTCGATGACCATCAATGCCACGGCGCCGTGGTTGCTGGCACTCTACGTGGCGCTGGCCGATGCCCAAGGTGCCGACCGGGCGGCGCTTTCCGGCACGGTGCAGAACGATATCGTCAAGGAATATCTTTCGCGTGGCACCCATATCTTCCCACCCGCTCCCAGCCTCAGGCTGACAACCGACGTCATTGCCTTTACCGGCGCCGAGATGCCGCGCTGGAACCCGATCAACATCTGCTCCTACCATTTGCAGGAGGCCGGCGCGACGCCGGTGCAGGAGCTTGCCTTCGCGCTCGCCAACGCCACCGCCGTCCTCGACGCGGTACGCGCGCGGGTGGACCTGCCCGAGGAGCGTTTCGCGGTGCTGGTCGGGCGCGTGAGCTTTTTCGTCAATGCCGGCTTGCGGCTGGTCACGGAGATCTCGAAGCTGCGCGCCTTCACGCGGCTGTGGGACGAAATCTGCCGGGAGCGCTACGGCGTGGAAGACCCCAAGCTGAGGCGCTTCCGCTACGGCGTCCAGGTCAACTCCCTGGGGCTCACGGAGCAGCAGCCCGAGAACAACGTCTATCGCATCCTCATCGAGATGCTTGCCGTGGTGCTATCGAAGGACGCCCGCGCCCGTGCCGTGCAGCTGCCGGCCTGGAACGAGGCCCTCGGCCTGCCGCGGCCCTGGGACCAGCAGTGGAGCCTGCGTGCTCAGCAGATCGTTGCCTATGAAACCGATATTCTGGAGCACGCCGATATCTTCGCCGGCTCCGCCGTGGTCGAGGCGAAGACGCAGGCGCTGATGGACGAAGCGCGCGACGAAATGGCGGCGCTAGGCGATATCCTGGGCGCGGTCGAGTCGGGGACCATGAAGGCCTCGCTGGTGGCCTCGAACGCGCGCCGAGTCGCGGCTATCGAGTCCGGTGCTCGGACGGTGGTCGGCGTCAACGCCTATGCGGAAAGCGCCGAAAGCCCGCTGGCCGGGGCCGGCGGCATCCAGGAGATCGATACTCAGGCCGAGGCGCAGCAGGTTGCACGGCTTGCCGCCTGGCGTGACAGCCGTGACGCTGCTGCTGTCGCGGCGGCCCTGGCCGAGCTTGAAGACGCCGCCAAGGAAGTGCGCAACGTCATGGAACCGTCTATCGCCTGTGCCATTGCCGGTGTGACCACGGGCGAATGGGCGGATACTTTGCGCCGGGTGTTCGGGGAGTACCGCGCGCCCACCGGGGTCGGAGCTGAGCGCGTCGCTACGGCGGACAGTGACACCGCACGCCAGGCCGTTGTATCGGCAACAACACGGCTTGGCCGCCCGCCACGGCTGCTGGTCGCCAAACCCGGCCTCGACGGCCATTCCAACGGTGCCGAGCAGATAGCGTTGCGCGCCCGCGACTGCGGCTTCGAAGTCATCTATGAGGGCATCCGCCGCACCCCGGCCGAGATCGTCAAGACCGCCCTTGAGGAAGACGTGGACCTGATCGGCCTCTCAGTGCTCTCGGGCGGCCATGTCGCACTGACGACGGCGCTGCTCGCCGGCCTCAGCGAGGCCGGAGCCGAAGACGTGCCCGTGGTCGTCGGCGGCATCGTCCCGCCCGCTGACGCCGAAGCCTTGCGCGCCGCCGGCATCGCCCGCGTCTTCACGCCAAAGGACTTTGACCTCGGCACCATAATCGGCGAGTTGGCAGGCCTGGTGGCTTAAGCCTCAATTCCGGCCTTGCGCAGGCCCTCGGCAATGTGCTCAAGGTCGGCGGGGTTCTTGTAGGGCAGGATTTTTTGTTTCTCGGCGAAAGAATAGTCGGGATTGATCGTCATCAGATCCTGCCAAATAGCGAGCCCCTCGTCGGTTCGGCCAAGATGGCCACAGGCCGCGACGAGCAGCATCCGGCTCGCATCCGTTGACGGCACCCGTCGTATTCGTTCGCGAGATAGCGCGGCGGCGGCTTCGTAGTCGCCGAGCATGAAATGGCATAGCGCGACCTGATGGAGGGCCATTTGGTTCGATATGGGATCCAATTGCAGTCCGGTCTCCAGGTCATTGATGGCCGCTGCCGACTCCCCGGCGTAGTGGCGGATCATCCCCAAAGTGCCATGCGCTTCCGCCATGTTCGGATCGAGCGCCAGCGCGCGCTCCGTCTCTGCGATCGCCATCTCGTGCTGCCGTAGCCACACGGAGATTGTGCCGAGAGCGAAATGCGCGTGGGGCGAAGACTCATCCAGGGCGATGGCCTCGGCAGCAAGGTCGCGCGCGGCCTCGCAGGTGCGCTGCCAATCCACTTCCCAGCGGTTGATTGCGGCCATGGCCTGGATAAGCGAGAGCAGCGCCAGCGGATCAGCGAAACCGGGGTCCAGCTCTCGCGCCTTTTCGAGCCACCTCCTGGCCTTTGCATGGCCGTCGCGCGACCAGGTCAACGTCCATTCTCGCCCCCGAATAAAGGCGTCATAGGCCTCGATGCTGTTGGTGCCGCGACGCGCGATGCCGTCCTGCTCCGACGGCGTCAGCGTCACTTTGAGCGCTGTGACGATGGCCTGGGTCACTTCGTCCTGGACGGCGAAGATATCGGTGAGATCGCGATCGTAGCGCTCGGCCCAGAGGTGGCCGCCGGTGGTGCCCTCGATGAGCTGCGCGGTGATGCGCACGCGCCCGCCGGCCTTGCGCACGCTGCCTTCCAGCACATGGCGCACGCCGAGCTCGCGGCAAACGGTCTCGATCTTCGGCGACTTCCCCTTGTAGGAAAAGCTCGAATTGCGGGCGATGACGAACAGGCCCGAGACCTTGGAGATGTCGGTGATGATGTCCTCGGAGATGCCGTCCGAGAAATACTCCTGCTCCGGATCGCCGCTCATATTGGCGAAGGGGAGCACGGCGATCGACGGCTTGTCCGGAAGCACTGGGGCCGGTGCTGGCGCGGGCGCACCCTCCGTCACCACCTGCCAGGCCCGCACCGGGCGGGCGATGTTCTTGACCTCGTGCTTGCCCATGTCGCGGAAGGCGACATCGAGCTTGCCCTCCACCTGCATATGCGCCGCTTCCGACAGGCAGACGCCTCCGGGCTCTGCCAAGCTCTCGAGCCGTGCCGCGACATTGACGCCGTCGCCGTAAATGGTGCCGTCGTCATGGCCGATAACGTCGCCGAGATTGACGCCGATGCGAAAATGCATGCGTTGGTCTTCGGCGAGCGTGGCGTTGCGCTCTGACAGGGCGTCCTGGATCGCAAGAGCCGTCCGCACTGCCTCGACGACGCTGGCGAACTCGGCCAGCACGCTGTCGCCGGCGGTATCGACCACGCGGCCGCGTCCGGCGATGGCATCGCGGAATATCCTGCGGCTTTCGGCGAGCGCGGCAACGGTGGCTTCCTCGTCGGCGCCCATCAGCCGGCTGTAGCCGGCCACGTCGGCGCTCAGGATGGCCGCCAGTCTGCGCTCACTGTCGCTCATAGGTCCGCGCACCAAAGCGGCAAGGTTAGAGCTTGTCGACGGGGGGCATGGTGGCTTGCGCCGAGGCGCGCTCGCCGATGCGGGCAAGCCAGGTCGTGACGGCAGGGGTTTTTTCCAAGGCGTCGCGGCCTTCGGTTATGAAATTGACGTAGAAGATGATGGGGAAGAGGAACATGTCGGCGAGGCTGGCTGCGTCGCCCGCGAGATAGGATTTGCCGACGAGGGCGTCGTTCAGCACGCCGAGCCGCTGCGTCAGATCGGGCAGCGCGGAAGCGACGACGGTCTCGTCCGCCGCCTTGCCTTTCATCGGCGCCACCAGGCGCTCCATGACCAGCTTTTCGACCATTACGGGGTAGAAATAATCAAGCGCCGCGCTGACCCATTGATACGTCCGCGCCATCTCGGTGACTTCGGACGGCTGCAGCGCAGGACCGTCGAACGCCTCGTCCACATAGCGGCAGATGGCCAGGGTCTCGTAGAGCATGAAATCGCCGTGGCGCAGTGCCGGTATCTTGCCGAAGGGATGGACCGCCCGAAAGGCCGGGGCGTGGAAATCCACCGGCTCGAGGACATAGGCGACGCCTTTCTCCTCGCAGGCCATCCGTGCCGTGCGCGTATAGGTGCTGAACGGATTGCCGTAGATCACCAGCTCTGCCATGAGGGCCTCACCCGTCTTTATGCAAAGCCCACCATAGCGCGCAACTCGGCCGGAGTCTTGCCAGCCCTGCGCAAGCTGCGCAAGGTCATGGCGCGATTGCGCTTGGCCAGGCGGACGCCGCTGGCGTCGGTGATCAGGGGGTGGTGGTGCCAGGTTGGCGCGGGGATGTCGAGCAGGGCCTGAAGCAGGCGGTGGATGGCGGTGGCGTGGAAGAGGTCGTCGCCGCGAGTGACCAAAGTGACGCCCTGAATGCCGTCATCGACCGTGACCGCGAGGTGATAGCTGGTGGGCACGTCCTTGCGCGCCACCACCACGTCGCCTGCGGCGAGGGCATCCGCCGCTTGCGGCCCGGCGGTGCGGTCTGTCCATTCGAGGGCACCGGTGATCTTCAATGCCTGCGCCACGTCGAGGCGCCAGGCATGGGGGCGGCCCATCAGAATGCCCTGGTGTCGGGTCTCGTAGGAGAGGCCTCGGCAGGTGCCGGGATAGACCACGCCGTCCGGCCCGTGCGGTGCTTCATCGGCATGCTTGACCTCTGCGCGGATTTCGCGCCGCGAGCAGAAACAGGGATAGATCACGCCAAGCTCGTCGAGGCGGGTGAGCGCCGCGGCATAGTCCTCCATGTGCTCGGACTGGCGGCGCACCGGGGTTTCCCAGTCGAGGCCGAGCCAGGCGAGGTCTTCGAAGATCGCGGTCTCGAAGGCCTCGCGCGTGCGCCCCTGGTCGATGTCCTCTATGCGCAGCAGAAAGTGGCCGTGACGGCGCCTGGCCTCGGTCCAGGCGAACAGCGCCGCATAGGCGTGGCCGAGATGCATGAACCCCGTGGGGCTCGGCGCAAAACGGGTGACGCAGGGCGGAGCGCTTGGCAAAACGGGTCGGCGTCAGCCTTGCAGGCCGCGCAGGAAGGCGCTGCGCTCCTTGGCTGCCGCCATCAACAGGGACATGTCGCTGCCGCCGAGCACCATTTGCATGCCCATGCCGACATAACGCTGCATGAGGTCCGGCGTGTAGACGCCGCCCAGCGCCGGAATCTTGCCGTGCTTGCGGCAGGCGCCAATGATCACCTCGTAGGCTTCGACAACGCGGTCGTGCCCGATCTCGCCGGGTATGCCCATCTCCATGCAGAGGTCGTTGGTGCCAACCAGCAGGATATCGACCGCCGGGATGGCGGCGATGGCTTCGGCGTTGGTCACGGCCAGCGGCGTTTCGACCATCATCGCCACCATGGTGCCGGCATTGACCGCAGCGGTCATCTCGCCGGTCGGCAGGGCCGCGAAGTCGAGCTGCGCCATGGTGCCGCCGATGGAGCGCTTGCCGGCCGGGGGATATTTGCAATAGCTCGCCAGGGTCGCTGCATGTTCGGGCGTGTCGACATGGGGAAAGACGATGCCCATGGCGCCGCCGTCGAGCACGCGGCTGGCGTGGTAATGCTCGTAGCCCGGCACGCGCACGAAAGGCGCCATGCCCGCATCCTGGGCGGCATTGCTGAGCTGCACCGCGTCATCGACGGAGAACAGGCCGTGTTCCATGTCGATGAACAGCCAGTCATAGCCGCAGGTCTTCATGGCCTTGGCGATATCGACCGTGCGCGCCTGGCGCAGGCCCATGCCGATCGCCAGTTCGCCGGCGTCGATGCGCTCGCGAACCGGATTGCGCAGCTCAACCATTGCCGTTCCCTCCTCCAATCTAGGCGATGCCGTTCAGCCAAGTGGCAAGGGCGTGAACATACGCCTCTTCCTGCTCCAGGTGCGGCGTGTGCGAGGCATCGGTGAACACGCGCACCTCGGCATTTCTGACCAGCTTGCTGTAGCGGTGCAAGGTGGCCGGCGGGGCTTCGTCGAACTCGCCGCAGGTGAACAGCAGCGGCACCGTGATGCGGGCCAGATTTGGCGTTCCATCATAGTCGCGCAGATTGCCAGTGGCGCGGAACTCGGTCTCGCCCCACATGGTCGTGTAGAGCGCCGAATTGCCTTGCTCGAGCGACGTCAGCAGCGGTTCGGGCCAGGGCTCCATGCGGCAGAGATGGCGGCGATAGAAGGCCTCGGCCGCCTGCTGGTAGGCAGCGCTGCGCACGGTGCCCGCGGCCTCGTTGTCGTCGAGCACCTGGCGGATGGCGGCCGGCAGCAGCTTGCGCCAGCGCATATTGTCCGCAACCCATTGCGGGGCGCTGATCAAGGGGCTGGCGAGGACGCAGGAAAGCAGCCGGCGGCTGTCGATGGCCGCGTATTCCGAGGCCAGCAGGCCGCCCCAGGAATGACCGAGCAGGTGATAGCGGTTGAGCCCCAGGCTCGTGCTCAAGGCGCGGATCTCGTCGACGAAGCGCGAGACCTGCCAGTTCGCAGGCGCCCCTGGCTTGTCGGATTTGCCGCAATCGAGCTGGTCGTAGAATATCACCGCCCGGTCGCGCCCGAGGGCTTCGAGCGGTAACAGATAGTCGTGGCTGAAGCCGGGGCCGCCATGCACCACCAGCAGCGGCGCGCCGGGGCCGGAGCCTGTCACGCGATACCAGATCTCGCCGCCGCGCACGGCCACGCGCCCTTCGCCCTCGGGCGGAATCACCGGCGGCGTGTCGTCCTCGGCGGCAATCAGGCTGAAGTCGGACTCCTCGGCGCAGGCGCTTAACGCCAGTCCTGCCGCGCCGCTCAGAAAGGCGCGTCTGTCGAGCATGCTCATTCGTGGTTTCCCATCGCAATCATCATCGTGCTACCGCCCCGTTGCGGCAGGTGCGGCGCGATTGTATGGGGGAAGCGGAGAGGCGGAAACAGAAACTTCAAATCTCCATGGGTTGCTCTGTCAGGCAGGCCCGCCTACACTCGCGTCCAGCCAAGGAGTCTGAGGCCAGGGAGAGCAAAGTGACTATGGCGCTCGATAGCTGTTCGGCGCTTGTACTCAACGCGGATTATCGCCCGTTGAGCTACTTCCCTTTGTCGCTCTGGCCGTGGCAGGAAGTGGTCAAGGCCGTCTTCCTCGAGCGCGTCAATATCGTCGCCGAATACGACCGCGAAGTACATTCGCCATCGTGGCGCATGCGCTTGCCGAGCGTGATCTCGCTCAAGTCCTATGTGCATTCCGACCACCGGCCCGCCTTCACGCGCTTCAACGTTTTCCTGCGCGACGGTTTCGCCTGCCAATATTGCGGCGGCCAGCGTCGCTCTGAAGACCTCACATTCGATCATGTGGTGCCGCGCTCGCGCGGTGGGGCGACGCGCTGGTCGAATGTGGTCACGGCCTGTGGCCGCTGCAATCTGATCAAGGGCGACCGCATGCCGGGGGAATGCGCCATGCCGCCGCGCCATGAGCCGCGTGTGCCCTCGATGCAGGAGCTGCAACGCGTTGGCCGGCGCTTCCCGCCCAACTATCTGCACGAAAGTTGGCGCGACTATCTTTACTGGGACACCGAGCTCGAAAGCGGCTGAGGCGCGCTCAATCCAGCCCGGCTTTCCGCAAGCCTTCAAAGAAGGGCTCGAAATTGTCCTGGGTTCCGTAAGGCAGCGCATGGCGGGCGAAGGCGAGGCTGAACTCCGGCTCCCGCTTCCGTGCTTCATCGAGGGCGATCCGGGCCTCTTCGAGACGGCCGAGATGGGCCAGCGCCGAGGCGGTTTGGGCAGGGGGCCAGAAATGGTCGCTGGCGCGGCGCCCGGCACTGGCCGACCAGCTCAGGGCGTCTTCGAAATCTCGTCCGAGCAAGGCGCCCAAGGCCCGCAACACGTCGAACAACCACAGAAACGGATCATGCGGGCTGAGGCGTGCGGCGGTATCGAACAGCGCCATCGCCTCGTCGTAACGCCCGACCACCAGCATCGCCTGACCGAGGCCGTAATGGGCCATGGCGAGATTGGGATTGAGACCGATCGCGGCGCGTAGCTCGTGCACGGCAGACTCGTCCTCGCCGCGAATGGTGTGCACGCGGCCCAGAACCATGTGCGCGAAGGCATCCTTGTCGTCGAGCGCCACTGCCTGCCGGGCGGCGGTCAGCGCCTTGTCGAGACTGTGCTCGCGGCGTGGCCCAAAGCCGAGACTGACATCGAGAAGATGCGCATAGCCTGCCGCGGCGAAAGGGGCGGCAAAGTCCGGATCGAAAGTGGTTGCCTGCGCGAGCAATGTCTGCGCACCGGCATTGTCCTCGCGGTTGAAGCGATACATTCGCCACAGGCCTTGCTGATAGCAATCCCAGGCATCGAGACTGTCAGGCGGCTTGCGTCTTGAGCGCTCGCGCTCGACCTCGCCGAGCTCGGGCTCGATTGCCGCGGCAATGGTATCGGTAATCTCGTCCTGGACTGCGAAGATATCTTCTAGGGTGCGGTCGTAGCGCTCCGCCCAGACGTGGGCGCCATTGCTTGTGTCGATGAGCTGGGCGGTGATGCGCACGCGCTCGCCACCCTTGCGCACGCTGCCCTCGAGCACATAGCGAACGCCAAGCTCAGCCCCCACCCGGCGCACGTCAGGCGATGTTCCCTTGTAGGAAAAAGACGAGTTGCGGGCGATGACGAACAGCCAGCGGAAGCGTGATAGCGCCGTGATCAGGTCTTCGGCGATGCCGTCGGCGAAATAGTCCTGTTCGACGTCTCCGGAGAGGTTGTCGAAGGGGAGGACCGCGATCGAGGGTTTGTCGGGCAGCGCCAGTGCCTGTATCGCTTCACCCGATCGCCAGACCCGCACCGGCTTGGCGATGTTCTTTACCGCGTGCTCGCCGTGATAGGCAAAAGTGGCATCGAGCTTGCCATCGATCGCCTCATAGGCCATGCCCGAGAGCGCGACGCCGCCCGGCTCGGCCAGGCCTTCGATGCGCGCTGCGATGTTGACCCCGTCGCCATAGATGCTGCCGTCGTCATCGACGATGACATCGCCGAGATTGACGCCGATACGGAAGCGCATGCGCTGGTCCTCCGGCAGCCCGGCAGCGCTTTCGTTGAGGGCTTCCTGCACCGCGAGCGCGCAGCGCACGGCCTCGACGGCGCTCTCGAAGGTTGCCAGCACGCTGTCACCGGCGGTATCGACGACGCGCCCGACATGCGCCGCAATATTGTCGCGATAGACTTTGCGGGCGGCATTCAGCGCCGCCACCGTCGCCGCCTCATCGGCCGCCATCAGGCGTGAATAGCCGGCGACGTCGGCGGCGAGAATCGCCGCCAATCTGCGTCTCGTGACCGTGTCGGTCATCGCTCCCGCCACTCGTTCTGTTTCGGCAATTCTCGGCGCCGCATCCGTGCCTGTCAAATCCGCTGTCTCAGCCTTCCAGCGTCCACACCTCTATGGTATCGCGGCGGCCGCGCAGCTGTTGCGGCTGGGCCTGACGCAAATCGTCAGGCGCCTGCCCTGAGGCCTGCACCGCCGCATCGCTGACCACGGCCTGGCAATCGAGCTCGCGGGTCAGGGCTTGCAGGCGGCTGGCGGTATTCACGGTATCGCCGATTACCGCGAAGGCCATGTTGCGCTCCGAGCCGATGTCGCCAAAGACGGCGGGGCCGTAATGGACGCCGATACCGATGCGGATCTCGGGCTCGCCGGCGGCCCGGCGCTCGGCGTTCCAGGCCGCCAGGCTGGCCAGCATACCGTGCATGCAGGCCAGCGCGTCGGCGGCATCGTGCTCGCCCTCGACCGGCGCACCGAAAATCGCCAGCATGGCGTCGCCGATGAACTTTTCCAGGGTGCCGCCGTGGCGAAACACCTGGTCCTCCATGCGGCCGTGGAAATCGCGCAGCAGCTGCATCACCTGTTCCGGCGCCATGGTCTCGGCCATGGCGGTAAAGCTTGCCATATCGGCGAACAGCACGGCCACCTCGCGGCGCTGGGTAGCGCCGAGCGGCTGGTCGCGGCCGGCCAGCTCGTCGACGACGTTGGGCGAGAAATAGCGCGCCAGGTTGGCACGCTCGCGCGCCGCCCCGGCTTGGCCCACGACCAGCTTGCGCGAGCGCCGCGCCACCGCCGCCAAGGTCCCTGTCACCAGCAACAGCACCACGGCCTGCTGCAGCCAGCGGTCGATATCGACGAAGCCGGCCACGAGATGGTCCGCCATGTGTTCGGCCGCGGTCTGCCCGGCCGGGTGATCGAGCTTGCTGGTGGCGCCCGGGCGCGTCAGCAGCCAGAGATTTCCGGCGCTCCAGGTTACTGCCGCCGAGACCCCCGCCCAAAGCACGAGTCGTGCCGAATGGCTGAAGGCGACCACCGTCACCAGCAGGTAGTAATAGACGATGCCGCCGTTGCGCAGGACCATCTGGGCCGGCCATTCGGGCTCGAGCGCTGGTGCCACAACGGTGATGGTCAGGGTGAGCAGGACGAAATCGAGGCCGACGAAGGCGAAGGTCGGCCAGCCCAGCCCGAAGCGCCGGTCACAAACATAGCTGGCTATTCCGAGGGCGGCGAACAAAGCCAGGATTGCCAGGAACACATAGGTGTCCGGCGGCTCGGCGATGTAGAGGATGAGGCCGGCGATGACGGCCAGCGAAGCCAGCCGCAGGGTGTTGGTGAGGGCGTGGCCGGCCAGCGCCTCGGCGCGGAAGGCCCCGGCGAGCCAGAAGGGCTCGCGCTCGCGTGTCTTGTCAGTTTGGCTCATCGGGAAGATTGCCGGGTAGGGCGATGGCTAGCATGACCCCGCTCAGGCTCTTGCCGTGCAGGTCGATGGCGGCTGTCGCCGTCACCCCGCCGCCGCGCACATTGTCGATGACGAAATTGAGCGCTTTCAGACGCGGCAGCGCATAGCGGGTCACGGGGCCGTCGGCGAGGGTCGCGAATGCGCTCGCCACGCGGCCTTCGTCGAGTTCGCGCTCGAGGCGCGCGAAGCCTGCCTCGTCATGGGCCGTGACGGAGATGTTGACGCAGTGGCCCTTGTCGCCGGTGCGCGCGTGGGCGAGGTCGCGAACGATCGTCATGTTACGCTCTCGACGCGGTGTGCGACCTTGGCCCGGTCAAGCAGCACCGATTGCACCGCATAGATCTCACGCAAGCTGCGAGTGGCGCCGGCGCCGCCTTGCGGGCCGTTGGTATAAAGCGTATCGACCTCCCAACCGACCGCATCGGCCGTGCGCCTGTCGGCACTGCGGCCGGCCACGCGCAGGCGCACCTCGTAAGGCTCGGGCCGGTCGTCGGCCGGGCCGTGCAGGCTGTCGAGGCCGATCAGCTCGACGCGAAGCTGGTCGTAGGAATAGCCGCATAAACGCAAGCGCTCGCGTACCACCTCGCCGGCCAGGCGGGCGCGGGCGACGGCGCCGGGGCCGCCATAGGAGATTTGTCCCTCGCCGAGGTAGCCGTCGAAATAGCCGACGCTGACCTTGTAGGTAGGGGTGCGCGGCTGGGCCCGGGCACCGGCGAGCGTGACTTCGTCGCGGCCACTCTCGTTGAAGCCGATGCCCGTCGCGTCGAGCACGCAGTCGGGCGTGATATAGGCCGCCGGGTCGTGCATTTCGTAAAGCAATTGCTCGGTGCAGGTCATGGCATCGACCCGGCCGCCGCTTCCCGCCACCTTGGAGATGGTGACCGAGCCGTCCGCACCCACGTCGGCAAAGGGAAAGCCGAGCCGTGCCAGGCCGTCCACGTCCTTATGGCCGGGATCGGCAAAATAACCACCCGTCACCTGGCCGGCGCATTCGAGCAGATGGCCGCACGCCGTGGCCTGGCCGAGGCGGCCATAGTCGTCGTAGTCCCAATCGAGGGCATGCAGCATGGGGCCGACGAAAAGCGAGGGATCGGCGACGCGCCCGGTGATCACCACATCGGCCCCGGTCGCCAGGGCATCGCGGATGCCGTCCGCACCGAGATAGGCGTTGGCCGAGGCGACCTGCGGCAGAATCGCCTCCAAAGGTTCGCCGCTTTCGAGCAGAACCAGTTCGGGCATGGCAGCGACTGTCTCGCGCACGTCGTCGCCGAGCAGCACTGCGCAGGTCATGTCGAGGCCCAGATCGCCGGCGATGCGCTGCGTCTCGCGGGCGGCGCCGAGGGGGTTGGCGGCGCCCATATTGGTGACGATGCGTACGTCGTTCGTGGCGCAAGCAGGCAGCACGGCGGTCATGCGCTCGGCCAGGCGGCGATTGTAGCCGGCCGCCGGGTCGTGAAGCATGGCAAGGGTTTCGCTGGCGATGGTGCGCTCGGCCAGGCATTCGAAAGCGAGAAAATCGAGGGCGCCGCGATCGGCAAGCTCCAGCGCCGGCTCTATGCGGTCCCCCGCGTAGCCGGCACCGGAGCCTATGCGAACGCTTTTCATGGCAGGCGTCAGTGCGACATCAGCAGCGGCACGGTCAGGTTTTGCAGCATGTGACGCGTGGTGCCACCCAGCATCGCCTCGCGCAGCCGCGAGCGCCCATAAGCGCCCATGACCACGAGGTCGCAGCCGCCGTCGCTGGCGGCATTGAGCAATTCGTCGCCGACATCGATGTCGGGCGCAATGCTGTGTCGTGCTTCGACATTTAGCCCGTGGCGGGCCAGATGGGCGGCGATCTCGGCGCCGGGAATGCGGTCTGCCTCGGGCGGATCCACTTCGAGCACCGCCACCGAGTCCGCCGCTGCCAGCAGCGGCAAGGCATCGTGCACCGCCCGTGAGGCCTCGCGGCTGCCGTTCCAGGCTATCAGCACCTTCCTGCCGATGGTCTCCGGCAGCTTCACGTGCGGCAGGATCAACACCGGCCGGCCGCTGGCCAACGCCAGCTCGCCGGGAAAGGTCGGCTCGCGGGCTTCGGCTTCGGCGGCATCGGGCTGGCTGACGACCAGCAGGTCTGCATAGCGGGCATGGCGGCACAGCACCATGGCGGTCTCGCCCGTCTCCTGGCGCCATTCGCCAAGCACCCCGGCGGCGCTCGCTGCGGCTTCGAAATCGCCTTTGACACGGGCCGCCTCTTCGAGCCGTATGGCACGCGCCTCGGCCAGCACCTCCGGCCCGATCTGCGCCGTGACGTAGCTTGGCATGTCGATCGACTCGAGCGGAAACAGGCCCACCAGATGCGCTTCGTGCCGCTTGGCGAGGGTCGCCGCCGCCGCCATGCGGCGGGCGCAGCTGTCGCTGCCGTCGGCGTGGACCAGGATATCCCTGTACATCGGCGTGCCAGCTCTATTCAGGCCGATGTTGACCGTATTTCTTCAGGTAGGCGATGACCATGCCGCGCACCGCGTCGTCCTCGACCTTGAGGAACATGGTCGAGCCGCGGATGAAATCCTGGGTGCTATAGAGCCAGCCGTCGAGGGTATCCTCGTCCCATGCCCAGGGGTTTTCGATGGCGGCACGGAAGGCACGCGAATAGGGATAGTTCGACATGATGCCGGCCTCGCGGCCATAGACGCCGGTCAGCGGCGGGCCGAGCGGCATCGTCACGGCTTGGCGGAACAGGTTTTCCGGGCGCCAGCTGAGGGCGTCCTCGGTGATATTGCCGTGGCATTTCGAGCACAAGAGCACGTAGTGTTCGCGACCGTCCTCGGCATCGTCGGCGCGGCCTTCGGCGCTTAGGAAGGCGATCGCCGGCAGCAGGGCTGCTGCCGCTGCCAGGATGCGAATTCGATGCATTACGCTTGCCATTGCTTTCTCCCTTGCATGGCGTCAATCGATAGCCGGATTTCAATTACGGTTTTACGCCCGGCTACCGACAAAGAAAAGGGCCGGAGACCCTCAGGTCTCCGGCCCTCGTCAGGATCTCGAGCCGATTACGCGGCCGAGTTGTCGATGAAGCCGCAAGCGGCATCGCTGCTGCTCAGGCCGCCCTGAGCGTCGTACATGGACTTGATCGCGGTGAACTTGTCCTGCTCCATCGGCGCCATGGCTTCGCGCAGATCGAGGTTGTAAAGCGAGGCCGAGTTGTAGCCGAAGATCTGGTTCTTGACGGTGCCGGTGGCGCCGCCGAGCGGGGCGAAGCCATGCTTTTTCTGCATGTCCTCGGGGATCTCCAGGCGACGCAGGGCCTCGATCTGCCACTGCGGGCCACCGTACCAGAGCGAATCCGTGCCCCAGACCACGTGATCGGCGCCCATATGCTTGATGTAGGTGCCGAGCAGCGCCGCCGCGAAACGCGGATTGGCGGTCGCCGAGTTGGCGAAGCTGGTGCCGAGCTCAGCATAGACGTTGGTCAGGCCATGCTCGGATGACACCTTGGCCAGGTCGCTCGCCCACTCAATCTCACCGGTCGCCTCGAAGTGCGCCAGCACCTGATCGGGAAGCTCGAGGAACGGACGCAGGCAGCCGTGATAGACCACGAAGTTCATGTCCGGCCAGTCGCTCGCCGCCTTGGGGATATCCCACGGCGTCTGATACTGCCAGACATCCTTCCAGCTCTCGGCATAGTCGGCCGGCATCAGGCCCTTATGGATGGCGATGGTGTTGATGCCCGCCTTCAGTGCCTTCTCGTAGAAGGGGTACATCAGCTCTTCGTCGTCCAAGCGCCAGGGGAACTTGGTCGCGGCGGAGAGCGGATCGCCGATGGTGTAGGACTTCCAGGCATCGGGTGCCAGTTCGGCAAGGGCGCGGTCGACTTCGTCCATCCAGCCGTCCTGGCCGGGCGTGATGACGAAATGGCCGAGCATGCGGCGCGAGCCGGCAACCTCGTTGACCATGTCGACGGCTTCCTTGATCTGATCGTTCGGCAGCAGCCACCAGGACGGATCGTCGAAAGGCGCGCCGCTCAACAGGGCAACATCGGTGTCGCTGTTGAAGAATATCTGCCGCACGTAGTTCTCGAACTTGTAGTAGTAGAGCGTCAGATCTGCCGGATCGAGGGCCGGGTTCCAGTGCTCTGCCGCGAAAACGCCAAGGCCGAGCAGGCCTTCCTGATCGAAGTCGTCATGCAGGAAATGGGTCTGATCGTCGAGGATGAATTGGCCCGACATCGCCGCGGCGCGCTCCAGCATCATCTCCGGCGTTGCCGCCTCGGCCTCGCTGACGTCGAACACGTCTCCGAAGACTTCGTTCATCGCCAGGAAGGCGGCGGCCATGCCGCAGCTCGACTGCAGGAATGCGCGACGATGCAGGCCCTGCTTCTTGCCGTGCAGATCGGCCAGCTCACCAAGCCGCTCTTCGACCTGCTTCTGCTGAGGGGTCTGCGGAATCGGGTTGAACTCGCCGTTCGAAATGCACTGGGTCGGCACGGCCGAGCTAAAGCCGCTTTGCACGGGCTCGAGGCCCGCCAACTCTCGTTCGCTAAGATACGTTCCCATCTTGATCGTCCTCCCCTATGTCTCGTGTGGCGGCCACGCATTCGGACCGACTGAGCGCACATCATGCCAGAAAATCCACGCCGACCACAATCGCTCAATATCCGATTTCTCCGGTCAGAGAAAATCCGCGAGCGCATCGAGGGTGCGATCGGGCTGTTCGGCCGGCAGCATATGACCGGAATCGCGAATGACCGTGACCCGCGCATCGGCAATGCCCGCAGCCAGCGCGCGGCCTGCCCGCGCCGGCGTCATGCGGTCGTCGTCGCCGCAGATCACCAGGCTCGGACAGGTCACCGCCGCCGCTGCCGCCATACCCTCGTCATAGGCGTTGCAGGCGGCGAAATCCTGCTCCAGCACGGTGTCGTCGCCGCGGTCGAGCAGCGACAGCCCGCCACCCGACATCCACAGGCCGGGCACGCGCATGCCGCCGATATGGCTGCGCTGGCCGTAGGCATAGGAAATGATCATGCGCCGGGCGCCGGACGGATCGTCGCGGGTGGCTGCCAGCAATTCCTCGCTGACCGGCATCGGTGCGCTGGCGCCGACCAGGGCCAAGGCGCGAGCCCGATCGGGCGCCTGGCGGGCGGCTTCGAGGGTCACCAGGGCGCCCATGCTGTGCCCCACAAGCGCTGCATCGCCGCCGCCGGCAGCGTCAATCAGGCGCCAGATCCAGGCACCCATTGCGGGAATGCTGTCCAGCCCCGGTCCTTGCGAGCGGCCGTGTCCCGGCAGGTCGAGCGCCAGCACGCCGTAGCCGTTATAGGCAAAATAGCGGCTCTGCAGGGCCCAGACCGTGTGGTCCATATTGGCGCCGTGGACGAAAACCACGAGCGGCAATGAGGCGTCGAAAGCCTTGCCGCCGGTGGCAGCATGTGCGGTCCTGCCGTCAACCTCGACCTCGATCATCGCCTCAGCCCCTCTGCGAGGCGCGCAGCGCCTGGCCCAAATCTTCCTTGATATCGTCTGCGTCTTCGAGGCCGATCGAGAGCCGCACCAGTTCCTCGCCGACGCCGGCCGCCTTGAGCTCAGCGGCGCTCATCTGCTGGTGGGTGGTGCTGGCCGGGTGGATGACCAGCGACTTGGCGTCGCCCACATTGGCGAGGTGAGAGAACAGCCGCAGGCGCTCGATGAACTTGCGTCCGGCCTCGCGGCCGCCCTTGATGCCAAAGGAGAAGATGGCACCGCAGCCCTTGGGCAGCAGCCGCTTGGCGAGGTCGTGGTCCGGGTGCTCGGGCAGCTCCGGATAGGTCACCCAGTCGACCGCCTCGTGGCCCACCAGATATTCGACCACGGCGCGCGTATTCTCCACATGGCGCGCCATGCGCACGGCCAGGGTCTCGACGCCGAGCAGGATATAGAATGCATTCTGCGGGCTCATGCAGTAGCCGAAGTCGCGCAGGCCTTCGGCGCGGGCGCGCATGATCATCGCCGCCGGGCCGAATTCCTCCGCGAAATCGAGGCCGTGATAGCCCTCATAGGGCTCGGTCAGGGTGGGGAATTCGCCGTCCTCCCAGTCGAAGCGGCCGCCGTCGACCAAGGCACCGCCGATGGCTACGCCGTGGCCGCCGAGAAACTTGGTCGCCGAATGATGGGCGATGTCGGCGCCGAGGCTGAGCGGCTGGCAGAGGTGGGGGGTTGCGAAGGTGTTGTCGATCATGAGCGGGATGCGCGCCGCGTGGGCGATCTCGGCGATGGCCGGGATATCCATCACTTCGAGGCCCGGATTGCCCAGGGTCTCGCCGAAGACGAGCCGCGTCTCGGGACGGATCGCCGCCTTGAACGCAGCCGGGTCGCGGGGGTCGACAAAGCTCGTTGTAATTCCGAAACGAGGCAGGGTGTGGCAGAGGATGTTGTAGCTGCCGCCGTAGATCGACTTCGATGCCACGACGTGGCCGCCGGCGTCCATAAGGGTCGAGATCGCCAGATGCAGGGCCGCCATGCCGCTTGCCGTGCAGATGCCGCCGACGCCCTTTTCAAGTGCTGCCAGTCGCTCTTCCAGAACCGCCACGGTGGGGTTGCTGATGCGCGAATAAAGATGCCCGCCGCGCTCCAGGTTGAACATCGAGGCGGCGGTCTCGGTATCGGGGAAGACATAGGAGGTGGTCTGATAGATCGGCACTGCCCTGGCCCCGAATTCGGGGTCGGGATGCTGCCCCGCATGCAGGGCAAGGGTGTCGAAGTCGAGGAATTTCGGTTCCGCCATGACTCTATCCGTTCTTGAAGACTTGTTCGGCTGCGTTATGCAGGCCGCGCTTTTTTTCGATCTCCGCGCGCACCCGCGCGATCTCGGCCTCGAGCTCTTCGATATATTCATGCAGCGCGTCCACCGACATGGCGTCTAGCTTGCGCGGCAGTGCCGTTTCGGCCGTGGCGGGCCGTGGCGGATCGTCAAATATGTCCATGGCGTCGATTCCCCTGCTGACCGGCCGAGCTTACGCCATAACAAGCGTGTTGCAATGCGCCCGTGTTCGCGTATCGTCGATTCGCAAGAGCGGGAAACGAGGAAGAAAGCTGGGGTTGGCGGGCCCCGGCCGGGAGGGGATCTTGGCCGACACGGACGACTTTTATGTTCGCTTCTGGGGCGTGCGGGGCAGCATTGCCTGCCCGGGCCCGGATACGACCCGTTACGGCGGCAATACGGCGTGCCTGGAGGTCTGCTGCGGCGAGCGTATGCTGGTCTTCGACGCCGGCACCGGCATTCATGCCTTGGGCTCCGATCTCAAGGGCAAGCGCGGCGTTGGCGCGGACTTCTCTGCGGATCTGTTTTTCAGCCACACCCATTTCGACCATATCTGCGGCTTTCCCTTCTTCTCGCCCGCCTTCGATCCGAGCTGCGAACTGCGCATCTGGGCTGGGCACCTGATGCCCGAGCGCACCATTCGCGAAGTGCTGATCTACCTGATGATGGATCCGCTGTTTCCGGTGCCGATGGATACCATGCGCGCGCATATCGACTTTCGCGATTTCGGCGCCGGCGAGACGCTGGCGCCGGCGCCGGGCGTCAGCGTGCGCACCGCGCCGCTCAACCATCCCAACCGCGCCACCGGCTATCGCATCGACCATCAGGGCCGCTCGATCTGCTACGTCACCGATACCGAGCATGTGCCCGGCAAGCCCGACAACAACATCCTCGAACTCGTCGACGGCGCGGATATCTTCATCTATGACAGCACCTATACCGACGAGGAGTTCAAGGAACACCGCGATTGGGGCCACTCCACATGGCAGGAGGGCGCGCGCCTGGCGGAGGCGGCAAATGTCGGCACGCTGGTCGTCTTCCACCACGACCCGGATCATGACGACGCCTTCATGGACCAGGTGGCAAGCGAGCTTGAGGCGGTACGGCCGGGCTCCATCGTTGCCCGCGAAGGGATGGTGTTGCGACCGTGACCACTGTTTTGCCCGAGACCATGACCGCCGTCGAGATATCGTCCCACGGCGGACCCGAGGTGCTGGTTCCGGCCCAGCGGCGCCTGCCGCAGCCGGGTCACGGCGAAATCCTCATCAAAGTCGCAGCAGCGGGAGTCAACCGCCCGGACCTGATGCAGCGCGCCGGCGCCTATCCGCCGCCGCCGGGCGCTTCGGACCTGCCCGGACTCGAAGTTGCGGGCGAGGTCGCCGCGGTCGGGCCGGGCGTTGCTGCTCACAAGCTCGGCGACAAGGTGTGCGCTTTGACTCCGGGGGGCGGCTATGCCGAATACTGCCTCACTTTTGGCGACCACGCGCTGCCCTATCCTGATGGCTTCGACGCGATATCCGCTGCGGCGCTGCCCGAGACCTTCTTCACGGTCTGGACCAACCTTTTCGAACGCGCGGCGCTCGCAGCCGGCGAGGGCGTGCTGATCCATGGCGGCGCCAGCGGTATCGGCACTGCCGCCATCCAGCTTGCCCATGCCTTCGGCGCTCGGGTCTTCGCCACCGCCGGCTCGGCCGAGAAATGCGCCGCCTGCGAGAAGCTTGGGGCCGAGCGCGCCATCAATTATCGCGACGAGGATTTCGTCGCCGTGGTGGCCGAGGCGACCGCCGGGCGCGGTGTCGACGTGATCCTGGACATGGTGGCCGGCCACTATGTGCCGCGCGACCTCGAAGCGCTGGCCGATGACGGGCGCCTGGTGATCATCGCCTTGCAGGGCGGGCCTAACAGCCCGTTGATTAAGTGGCTTTGCTGATTCTCACTCCCAGACGATGAA
>CAYPAX010000013.1:0-62450 GCA_964408735.1 uncultured Rhodospirillaceae bacterium
TTCATCGTCTGGGAGTGAGAATCAGCAAAGCCACTTAATCAACGGGCTGATAGGCTCGGCGCATGCAGCGCCTGCTTGCCATCGCCCTGATCTGCCTTTCGCTACCGGCTGCAGCGGCGACTCTGGTCATCGACGGCGCGACTCTGGCCGATGGCAGCGTGGTACGCGTGGTCGTGGACGATGGGCGCATCGTGGCCATCGGCGATGCCACGCTCGCTTTGCCCGCCGGCGCGGAGATCCTCGATGCCAGCGGCAAGTGGCTGATCCCGGGCTTGATCGATTCGCACGTGCATCTGGCACGCTCAGGCAGTCTCTACAGCAGCCCGTCCGGGCTCGATTTGACCTCGGTTCGCGATTTCGTCACGCAGGAGCTACCGGCCCTGCGCGCAGCCCTGCCCGCCACCTTCGCGCGCTACCTGGCGAGCGGCGTAACCGGCGTGGTCGATCGCGGCGGGCCGCCCTGGACGCTGTCGCTGGCGCCCGAGATCGGCCCGCACATCGCCGCGTCGGGGCCGATGCTGACGAGCTATGCTCCGGACGGCAGTCTGGGCCGGGAGGAGATCGCCCGCCATGTCACCACCGCGGCGCAGGCACGCGAGCTGGTGCGGGCCAATGCCGCCGCCGGGGCCGATCTCATCAAGGTGCATTTCCTGCCCCGCGCCGGAGAGCTCGACGCGGCTCGCGACTGGCTTGTCGCGGCGGCCGGGGAGGCCCACGCGCTCGGCCTGCCGATCAGCGCCCATGCCACCCGCGTTGCCCACGCCCGCGCGGTCATCGATGCCGGCTTCGACCAGCTGGTGCACAGCATCGACGATTTTCCCATCGATGATGCCCTGGCCGAGCGCATGGCCGAGCGCGGCGTCGTCTACACCACCACGCTGTTGGTTTATGAAGGCTATCGCGAGGTCTTCCTCGACGGCCTGGACTACTCCGAGTTCGAGCTGGCGCTCGGCGACCCGGACGTGATCGAGACCCTCGACGACCTCGCCTTTCTGCCCGATCGCCTGCTGCCGCGCTGGCTGCGCCAGCCCCGTGGGCGGATGCGCGAGCCCGTGGCGATGCCGTTCTGGGCGGTTCACAATGTGCAGACGGTGATGGCGGACAATCTGCGCCGGCTTGCCGCAGCCGGCGTCACCATCGCCGCCGGCACCGATGCCGGCACGGTCGGCAACCTGCACGGGCCCGCCCTGCACCGGGAGCTCGAACTCATGGTCGCCGCCGGGCTGACGCCGGCCGAGGCGCTGCGCGCCGCGACCGTCGGCGGGGCGGCGGCGATGAACCGCGACGATCTCGGCGGGATCGCCGCGGGCATGGCCGCCGACATGGTGCTGCTCGACGCTGACCCCCTTGCCGACATTACGAACACGCGCCGCATTTGGCGTGTGATCAAGGCCGGCGAGGTCTACGACCCCGCGGCGCTGCTGGGCGGATAGTCGACACCGACCAGGCACAGCCCCTCGGCGGGGGCGGTGGGGCCGGCGACCGTTCTGTCCTGCGCGGCGAGCGCCCGCGCCACGTCCCGCGTCCGCCATTTGCCCAAGCCGACCTGGGCCAGGGTGCCGACCATGATGCGCACCTGGTGATGCAAGAAGGAACGCGCCTCTGCCCGCACCTCCACCGCTTCGCCGAGGCGCTGCACCTCCAGCCTGTCCAAGGTCTTCTCGGGCGATTTGGCTTGGCATTCGCGGGCGCGGAAACTGGAAAAGTCGTGATGGCCGAGCAGCGTCTCGGCCGCCTCGGCCATGGCGCCGGCATCGAGCAGCTGGGGCACCCGCCAGGCCTGCCCGCGCTCCAGCGCCAGCGGCGCCCGGCGATTGACGATGCGATAGAGATAGCGCCGCCGGATGGCGTCGAAGCGGGCGTGAAAGTCGGCCGCCGCCACGTCCGCCTCGACCACGGCGATGGGCGCCGGGCGCAGATGGGCGTTGACCGCATCGCGCACCGTATCGGGCGCCGCCTCGCGTATCAGATCGACATGGCAGACCTGTCCCAGCGCGTGCACGCCGGCATCGGTGCGCCCGGCCGCCGTGACGGCAACCTCCTCGCCGCAAAAGCCGTGGATGGCCGTCTCGAGCGTGCCTTGTACCGACACGCCATTGACCTGGCGCTGCCAGCCGACGAAGGGCGCGCCGTCATATTCGAGGACCAGGCGGTAGCGGGGCATCAGAGCCGGGTTCCGGCCGCAATCGGGCGGCCTCTGAGCGCGTCGCCCGCGGCCATCGCCTTTTTGCCCGGCCTTTGGACGCGTAACAGGCGCAGCGCACCCTCGCCGCAGGCAACGGTAAGGCGATCGTCAAGCACCTCGCCGGGCGCGCCGGAGCCCTCGGCCGGCTCGGCCGCCAACGCCTTCCAGCGCTCGCCATCGAGCCGGAAATGGGCGCCGGGGCGCGGAGCCAGGGCACGGATCTGCCGCGACAACGCGTCCGCGGGCTTGGACCAATCCAGCGGCTCGTCCTCGGGCGTCAGCTTGGCGGCATAGGTCACACCATCCTCGGTCTGCACGGTCTCCACCGCGCTGCCGTCGGCGATGGCCGCCAAGGCCGTTACGATCGCCTCCCCACCGAGCGCGGCGAGTCGATCATGCAAGGCCCCCGCGTCGTAGTCGCCGATGGAGAGGCTGCGGCTAAGCAGCATCGGCCCCGTATCGAGCCCTTCGTCGAGGCGCATGATGGTGACGCCGGTCTCGCTGTCGCCGGCAAGGATGGCGCGCTGGATCGGCGCCGCGCCGCGCCAGCGCGGCAACAGCGAGGCATGCACGTTGAGACAGCCATGGCGGGGCGCTTCCAGGACCGGGGTCGGCAGGATGAGCCCATAGGCCACGACCACCGCCGCATCGGCATCGAGCGCGGCGAAGGCGGCCTGCGCCTCCGCGTCCTTGAGGGTCCTGGGACAGCGCACCACAATGCCCGCCGCTTCTGCTTGGACTTGCACGGGACCGGGACGCAGCGCCTTGCCGCGGCCGGCGGGGCGGGGCGGCTGGGTATAGACGGCGAGAATTTCGTGTCCGGCATCGATCAGCGCCGCGAGCGCCGGCACCGCAAAGGCCGGCGTTCCCATAAATATCAGGCGCATGGGGTATCAGGCCTTGACGCGCTTCGCCTTGGCCAGCCGGCGCACGATCATGTTGCGCTTGAGGCTGGTCAGGTAGTCGACGAAGAGAATGCCGTCGAGATGGTCGATCTCGTGCTGCACGCAGGTGGCAAGCAGGCCGTCGAGCTCGAGCTCGCGCTCGGCCCCGGTTTCATCGAGATAGCCGACGGTAACCTGTTCCGGCCGGCAGACATCGCCGAATTGCTCCGGGAAGGACAGGCAGCCCTCCTCATAGACCGCCGTCTCCTCCGAGGTCGCCAGCAGGCGCGGATTGGCCATGCGCAGCGGCCGCCTCTCTTCCTCCTCGCCAGCGATATCGACCACGATCACACGCTTTCTCACGCCCACCTGGGGCGCCGCCAGGCCGATGCCGGGCGCCTCGTACATGGTCTCCAGCATATCGTCCATCAGCCGGCGCACCGCGTCGTCGACCTCGGCGACGGGCTCGCAGACGGCCTTGAGGCGCGCGTCGGGCGCCACGATGATCTCCAATCTCGCCATGCCCCTCACCTATTACCGACCTTGCAGGGCGTCAAGAGCTTGGCCCAATGGCACACCCTGTTCTAGACTCGCGCCATGGAGCCGCTCGCCATCGTTGCCGTCGTCCTCGGCTTTGCCGTTCTCGCCATCGGCGGGGTGCTGGCGTGGACCCTGATGCGCCCGCGCGAGACCTCCAACGACGTGCTCGAAGCGGTCGAAAAGCTGGCGACGTCGCAAACCGCGCTCTCGGGCCGGCTCGACCAGATGGCGCAATCGAGCGCCGCCGGCCAGGGCGTGCTGCGCAAGGCCTTCGACGAGCGCCTCGACGCCATCGCCAAGCGGGTCGGTGACGCGCTTGGCGAGCAGGGCCGCCACCACGGCAAGCTGATGGAAGGCCTCAAGGAGCGCCTGGCCGTCATCGACACGGCGCAAAAGAATATCACCGAGCTGTCGAGCCAGGTCGTCGGCCTGCAGGACGTGCTGTCGAACAAACAGGCACGCGGCGCCTTCGGCGAATATCAGCTCGCCGACCTGGTGCGCGACATCCTGCCGCCGTCGGCCTACGACTTTCAGGCTACCGTCGGCGACGGCCGCCGCGCCGACTGCCTGATTCGCCTGCCCAACCCGCCCGGCGCCATCGTCGTCGACGCCAAGTTCCCGCTGGAAAGCTATTACGCCCTGCGCGACGCGGACGACACCACCCGCACCGCGGCCCAGCGTGCCTTTCGCGATGCCGTCGGCAAGCATATCGGCGATATCGCCGAGCGCTATATCGTGCCCGGCGAGACCGCCGAATCGGCTCTCATGTTCCTGCCCGCCGAGGCGGTCTATGCCGAGCTCTACGCCAATTTCCCCGATATCGTCGAGCGCTCATATCGTCAGCGGGTCTGGATCGTCTCGCCGACGACCCTGATGGCAACGCTCAACACGGTCCGCGCGGTGCTCAAGGATGCCCATATGCGCGAGCAGGCCAGTGTCATCCAGGAGGAAGTGCTAAAGCTGCTGACCGATCTCGGCCGCCTCGACAAGCGCGTGGACAATCTCGAAAAACACTTCGACCAGGCCGTGCGCGACGTGCGCGACATCCGCATATCCAGCAACAAGATGACCAGCCGCGGCGAACGCATCGTCGCCATCGAGATGGGCGACGACGAAGACGAGGTGGCCGAGGCTATCGCCCCGCCTGCGGAAGCCGATCAGTAGCCCCGCGGAAGATCCAGCATATTGTCGATGCGCTCGCCGGCGCGGGCGCGGCGCAGATTCTCGACCACGGTTGCGGCGGCGGAGGCAGGCAGTACCCAGCCGCCGATATGGGGCGTCAGAGTGATCGCCGGATGTTGCCAAAGCGGATTGTCTGCGGGCAGCGGCTCGGTGTGGACAACATCGAGCCAGGCACCGGAGAGGTGGCCGCCGTCGATGGCTGCCAGGAGATCGGCCTCGACCAGATGGGCGCCACGCGCGGCGTTGATCACATAGGCGCCGCGCGGAAGCCGGGCGAACAGCCGGGCGTCGAGAATGCCTGCGGTATCGTGCGTCAGGGGCAGCAGGCAGATCAGAATATCGCTGCGGCCAAGAAACGCTTCTAGCCCATCCTTGCCATGATAGGTGGCAACGCCCGGCACGGCCTTCGGCGAGCGCGACCACCCCGCAACATCGAACTGGAGCGCTGCGAAGGCCGCCGCCGCGGCGCCACCGATGGCGCCCTGGCCCATCACCCCGATGCGGCAGGCGGTGGGATCCTCGGGCAAGACGGGCTGCCATTCGCCCCTGGCCGAGGCTGCCCGATAGGCCGCCATGTCGCGATGATGGTCGAGCGCCGCCAGCAGCACGTAAGTCACCATCTGCCGGGTCAAAGAGGGATCGACCAGGCGCGCGATAGGCACCGTGCGCGGCAGTTCCGGGTCGGCCAGCAGGTGATCGATGCCGGCGCCTAGGGACTGTACGAGGCGCAATTGCGGCAGGCTCGCCAGCAGGCCCGGCGGCGGCTGCCAGACCAGCGCCACCTCGATTTCGGTGATGTCGCCCGCCTCAGGCCAAACGCGGAACTCGAGATCGGGTGCGGCCGCGGCCAGCGCCTTGCGCCAAGCCACCGGGTCGTCAAAGTCGCTCAGGAAAAGTAATGCCATGGCTGCGGGTTATGGCCAATGCGCAACGCTCGCGCAACACTTGCCAGGCGGAGGATTTCCTTTGCCGCGGTCCTGCACTAGGTTGATGACCTGAGAAGCCCGGATGAACGGGGGACGGAGATGGCATATCACGTTCTGATCGAGGGTGAGCAGAAGGGGCCCTACGAGGCCTCCAGCGTCGCCAGGATGATCGAGCACGGTGAGATCGACCAGGCGACCCTGGTCTGGACGGCCGGCATGGACGACTGGCAGCCGGCGGAAACCGTGCCCGAGCTTGCGGCACTGATCGGCGCGGCTGCGACGCCGCCGCCGCCGCTGACAGCCAGGCGGCCGCCTGAACCCACGGTCGAGCCAACC
Organism: uncultured Rhodospirillaceae bacterium; assembly: GCA_964408735.1. Lineage (GTDB taxonomy): Bacteria > Pseudomonadota > Alphaproteobacteria > UBA7887 > UBA7887 > UBA7887. The sequence goes on from CAYPAX010000013.1 coordinate 6,054, forward strand.
GTGACCGTGGCGGAGCCGATTGTCGCCGCGGCTGGCGGGCGCCTTGCCATCGGCGGCACCTTTGGCCAAGCCGTCGCCGCTTTCAGCTATCAGCCCATCCGGGCGCTGATCCTCGCCTTCCTCTACCTGGCCATCCTCGGCGCGATCAATTTCGGTGTGACCTATGCCATTGTGGGCCCGGAAGTCCTACTGGCCGGCACCGACCCGCAGGTTGGGCCGGTAGAGCTGCCGCCGGACCAGGCCCTGATCATCTTCGGCGTCATCATGATTGCCTCGATCGGGCTCCTGGGCGGCATGGTGCGGGTGCTGACCGAAATGGTCCATCAACGCCCGGCCAATGTCGGCCATCTGTTTAGCGGCTTCGCACGCATTATCCCGCTGTTCTTCGGCATCATCTTCTATGCCGTCATGGTCAGCGCCGGCTACGTGCTGCTGATTCTGCCTGGTATCTTCCTGATGTTCGCGATGATGCTGTGGCCCTTCTTCGTGGTGGATTCCAGGCTGGGTCCGGCAGCGTCGCTCGGCGCCAGCTATCGCGCCGTCATGCGGCTCGGCTGGTGGCGGGTGTTCGTGACGTTATTGCTCACCTGGGCGATGATGATCGGACTGCTGTTCATCTTGGGGTTCGTCGTTTCGTTGATCGGCGCCCGAGCCGCCGCCACCCTCTCGCAGGTCATGGGCAGCGGCGAGCCGTTGACCGATTTCACTGCGCTGTGGGCCATGATACCGATGATGGTACTCATGATGCTGATCGTGCTGGTGATGAACCTTGCCTTCGGCCTGGTCATGGCCTCGATCTACGCCCAGGCCAAGGCCGGCGAGGAATAACACCACCACGATGTCCTACCACGTTCTACTCGACGACGAGCCGGAGGGCCCGCACAGCATAGAGGTCCTAGCGGAGATGATTGTGCTCGGCCGCATCGGCCGCGAGACCCTGGTCTGGCAGACCGGCATGGACGACTGGCTGGCGGCTGCCAGCGTGCCGGAGCTGGCGCATCTGTTCGACGAGGCGCCAAGCCAGCCCGAGCAGCAAGCAGGCCCGAGCGCGACGGCGGAGCTTGACATAACCGCGGCGCTGTCGACGGGCTTTAGCGCCCACAACCGCGCGCCTGGGCAAACCGTGATCACCGCCCTGCTGTTCAATGTCCTGCCGCTCATCTTCATCGTGCCGCTGGTCCTGCTCTTCAGCGTCGGCCGCAGCATCGACGACATGCTCGAATACATACAATCCCCAGAAGGCGGCATCGCCCTGTTGGCGCTGGGCTTCATCGTCGGTGTCGTCATGACGATCTTTTACGGCGGGCTTTGCGTCTTCATGCTCGCCCTGATACGCGGACAGCCCGTGCAATCGGGCATGCTGTATATGGGCTTCCGGCGCGCTGGCGCCTTGGCCGGCTTCGCTGCTTTTTATGTCACTGGCGTGATGGCAGGCCTGATGCTCCTGGTGATACCGGGCATCATCATTGCTGTCGGCTTTTGCCTCACCCCCTTCATCATCATGGAGAGCGGCCTCGGCACCGCCTCCGCCATGGTGGCAAGCTGGCGGGCTGTCGTGAAGCTCGACTGGTGGCGCGTCTTCGTCATATTCGTGGCCCTTTTCCTTGCCTTCCTCGGCCTGATATTGGTCGTCGAGGTGGTGCAGCTGTTCTTGATGGCCATTGTCGGCGCCCTGCCCATGGCCGTCTTCGGCCTGGTCCTGGAACTGGGAGCCAACATCCTAGTCACCATTGTCACCGCCGCCACCTTCGCCGCGGTCTACGAGCAGGCCAAGCGCAACACCGCTAACGCCTGAGCGCGGCGCGAAGCTCGCCCAGGCGGGCGGCGCCGAGCAGGTGCGCGAGAAGCCCGAAGCAGCACAGGCCCAACACCACCAGAGCGGCGAGTGCCGCGGCTTCGGCCGGCAGCCCGGCTTGCAGCCAGGGCGCCAGAGCGCCCGCCGCGGCCCACAGCGCCGCCGCCATTGCCAAAGCGGCCACGGCCATGCGCGGCAGCCGGCGGCGTAATCGCGGGTCCAGACGCAAATGGCCGCGCTTGGCCAGCCCCGCCGCCAGCAGGCCCGCATTGAGCCAGGACGAGAGCGTGCTGGCGAGGGCAATGCCGACATGGGCGAGCGGGCCCATCAGCAGCAGGTTGAGGATGACATTCACCACCAGACAGATAGCGGCCACTGCCAGTGGCGTGCGCGTGTCCTGGCGGGCGAAGTAGCCGGGTGCCAAGACCTTGACCAGGACGAAGGCGGGCAGGCCTGCGGCATAGGCCGCCAACGCACCGGCCGACGCTGAGGTCGCAGCAGCATCGAAGGCGCCGCGCTCGAACAGCACCCCGATCACCGGTGCCGCGATCACCACCAGGGCGGCAGCTGCCGGCAAGGTCAGCAGCAGGGCGAATTCGAGCGCCCGGTTCTGCCGCTCATGGGCCATAGCCTCGTCGCCCGCGCCCACGGCACGGCTCAAGGTGGGCAGCAGCACCGTTCCCATGGCCACCCCGACCACGCCCAGCGGCAGCTGCACGATACGGTCGGCGTAATAGAGGTAGGAGACCGAGCCCGTGGGCAGCAGCGAGGCGATGATCAGATCGACGAGCAGATTGAGCTGCTGCACCCCGGCGCCGAGCGCCGCCGGCGCGATCAGCACCAGCAGGCGGCGCACATCGGGGGTCAGCCGCGGCCGCGGCAGGGCCGGCAGCAGGCCGGCGCGGTGGCAGTTCCAGGCCAGCCATATCAGTTGCGCCATGCCCGCCACCGAGACCGCCCAGGCAAGAGCATGGCCAGGCGTATCGAGGCGTTCGGCAAACAACAGCAAGCCTGTGATCAGGCACAGATTGAGCAGGATCGGCGCCGCCGCAGCGGCGGCAAATCGCTCGACGCTGTTGAGCACCCCGGCCAGCAGCGAGACCAACGAGACCAGCAGCAGATAGGGAAAGGTCAGGCGCGCCAGCTGGACTGTCAGGGCATATTTGTACGGGTCGCCGACAAAGCCCGGCGCGAAGACCTGCAGCAGCCACGGCATGGCGATCTCGGCCGCCACCGTGAACAGCACCAGGGCCCACAGCAGCACCGCCAGCGCCTGCTCGGCGAAGCGCAGTGCCGCGTCCTTGCCGCGCGCCTCCAGGTGGCCGGCGAACAGGGGCACGAAAGCGAGGTTGAAGGCGCCCTCGGCAAACAGCCGGCGAAACAGGTTGGGTAGCTTGAAGGCGACGAAGAAAGCGTCCGCCACCAAGCCGGCGCCAAGATAGCGGGCGATCAGGATGTCACGCAGAAATCCGAGAACGCGCGAGACCAGGGTGTAACCGCCAACGGTCGCAGCGAAGCGTAGCAGCGCCATATTCGGCCGGCTATTCGGCGGCGATGCCCGCGGGCCCGCCCTGGCGCGCAGCGTCTTCGCCGCTCTTGATAGCCTCGATCAGGCCGCTGCGGATCGCCTCTATGCGGGCCTCGTCGTGGATCTTCATGCCGAAGACATCCTTGACATAGAAGACATCGACCGCGACCTCGCCATAGGTATTGATCTGGGCGCTGCCGACAGAGAGGCGAAGATCGGTGAGCGCCTGGGCGATATCGTAGAGCAACCCGACGCGATCGCGGGCGTTGATCTCGAGCAGGGTGAAGGCGGCGGAAGCGCGATTGTCCACCAGCACCCGCGGTTGCACCTTGAACACCGCAGTGCGCTGCGAGAGGCCGCTGCGCTCCCTTTCCTCGAGGCGGATGGCCGGCTTGAAATCGGCCGCCAGCGTCATCTCGACGGTAGCCGCCAGCTTGAGCAGACGCTCGGGCTCGTCCACCGCCTTGCCCGCCTCGCCCTGCACCCAAAGCGTATCCAGGGCCATGCCGTCGCTGGTGGTGAAGATGCGTGCATCGACGATGGATGCCCCGGCAACGGTCATGGCTCCGGCGATGCCCGTGAAGAGGCCGGGGTGATCGGGCGCATAGACGGTCACTTCGGTCACCGAGCGGAAGGTGTCGACACGTGTTTCCACAGCCAGGGTCCGGCCCTCGCGATCGGCCTCGCGGATCAGCTCCGCATGGCGCTTGTGCACCTCTGTCTTGAAATTGAGCCAATAGGACGGATAGGCGCGATCGATGAACGACTGCGCGTCTTCCGGCGGCCAATCCGAGACCGCTTCCCTGAAGGCGCTTTGCGCCATTGCCAGGCGCTCGGCCTGGTCGGCCAATCCGTCGCCACCGGTCATGGCCGCCTCGGCGCGGTAATAGAGACCGCGCAGCAACTGGCCCTTCCAGCCGTTCCAGACGCTCGGCCCGACGGCCCGGATATCCGCCACGGTGAGCACCAGCAACATGCGCAGGCGCTCGGGCGAGCGCACGACATCGATGAAATCGGCTACCGTGCGCGGATCCGAGATATCGCGGTTGAAGGCCGATGTCGAACAGAGCAAATGATGCTCGACCAACCAGGCAACGGATTCGGTTTCCTCAGCCGTATAACCGAGCCGGGGCGCCAGCTTGCGCGCGATGCGGGCGCCGATCTCGGAATGGCTGCCGCCCCGCCCCTTGCCGATATCATGCAGGAACAGCGCGAGATAAAGCACCTTGCGCGACAGCACCTTGTGCACGATCTCGGTGGCCAAGGGCAGCTCGTCGCCGATCTCGCCGCGCTCGATCCGCGACAGAATGCCGATCGCGAAGATGGTGTGCTCGTCTACCGTATAGACATGGTACATGTCGTGCTGGGTCTGCGCCACGACACGGCGGAAGGCGGGGATGAAACGGCCGAGAACGCCCGCCTCGTTCATGCGCCGCAGCGTGATTTCGGGGTCTCTCTCCGACGTCAGCATTTCGACGAAAAGCCGATTTGCTTCCTCGTCGGCACGCAACTTCGCATCTATGCGCGGCAGGCTGCGGGTGATCAGCATCAGTGCGTGGGGGTGGATATCCAGATCCTGGCTTTGCGCAAGATGGAAGAGGCGGATCATGCGCACGGGCTCTATCTCGAAAATCTCGTCCGACAGCACCGAGAGGCGGCCGTTCTCCAGCTTGAAGCCTTCCAGCTCACGCGCACGACTCCCAAAGCGAGGCAACCATTGCCGCGGCTTTGGTGCGTTTTCGGCCTCGAATGCGGCACAGAAGATCCGCGTCAGGTCGCCGACGGTCTTGGCGATCAGGTAGTAGTGCTTCATGAAGCGCTCCACCGGCTCGCTGCCTTCGCGGCGATGGTATCGCATGAGCACGGCCAGCTCGGCCTGGATGTCGAAAGTCAGGCGCTCCTCGGGACGCTCCATCAGATAGTGCATGTGGCAGCGCACGGTCCAGAGGAAGCGATGGGCGCGCTGGAACATGCGCAGCTCCGCCGCAGTCAATATGCCGCGCGTCACGAGCTCGCCGACATCGGCCACGCCGTAAAGATATTTGGCTATCCAAAACAGCGTGTGGAGATCGCGCAGGCTGCCCTTGCCCTCTTTGATGTTCGGCTCGACCACATAGCGGGAATCGCCCATGCGCTGATGGCGCTCGTCGCGCTCGGCGAGCTTTGCGGTGACGAAGGCGGCGCCTGAGCCCTTGACGACGTCGTCCGCGAAACGCTTGCGCAGCTCCAGGTAGAGCGCTTGGTCGCCATGGATAAAACGGGATTCGAGCATGGCGGTGCGAATGGTCAGATCGGTATTGGCGCGGGCGATGCACTCGTCGACAGAGCGCGTCGCCTGGCCCACCTTGAGGCCGAGGTCCCAGAGCAGATAAAGCATGTATTCGACGATCTGCTCGCCGCGCGGGGTCTGCTTGTAGGGCAGCAGGAAGAGCACGTCGATATCGGAATAGGGCGCCATCTCGCCACGCCCGTAACCGCCGACAGCGACCAGCGCCAGACGATCGGCGGCCGTCGGGTTGGGCTCAGGGTAAATGCTATCGCCGACATAGGCGTGAATGCTGGCGATGAGCTGGTCGACCATGAAGGCGGTGGCGCTGGCGGTCGATGGTCCGTCGGCGCCCGCCTCGAAGCGGCGCTCGATCTCGGCCTGCCCGTCCCCCAGCGCCTGTTTGAGCAGCGCCAACACCTCGGCACGCGTTTCGATGGCCGACAGGGCAGCGCCCAGGGCCTGACGATCGACGATCTCGCGTTTGTTCCGAAGCCTCGGCATCCGCCCCCTTATACCAGCCGGCGCTAATCCTCGCCATCCGCCAGGGATTTGAGGCGATAGAGCAGCTCCAGCGCCTGGCGTGGACTGAGCTCGTCGAGCTCGATATCCGCAAGCGCTTCGAGCACGGGCGAAGGCGGCTCCGCGGCAATGGGCCGGCTCGCCGCGAACAAGGGCAGATCGTCCGCCAGCCGGGCTGCCGCGCTTCGGCTTTCGTCGCTTTCGAGGAGCGCCAGCACCTCGCTCGCTCGGGCTACGACGGAGCCCGGCAGCCCGGCCAGGCGGGCGACGTGAATGCCGTAGGAGCGGTCGGCAGCGCCGGGGCCGACCTCGTATAGGAAGACCGCCTCGCCCTCCCATTCGCGCACCCGCATGGTGTGGCAGGCAAGGCGGTCGAGGCGCGCGGCAAGATTGGTCAGCTCGTGATAGTGGGTGGCGAACAGGCCACGGCAGGCATTGCCGTCATGCAGGTGCTCGATGGTGGCCCAGGCGATCGAGAGGCCGTCATAGGTCGCCGTGCCGCGGCCGATCTCGTCGAGGATGACCAGGGCCCGCTCGCCCGCCTGGTTGAGAATGGCGGCGGTCTCGATCATCTCGACCATGAAGGTGGAGCGCCCGCGCGCCAGGTCGTCCGACGCACCGACACGACTGAAGAGACGGTCGACAACACCGATATGGGCGGCCGAGGCGGGAACGAAGCTGCCGGCCTGGGCCAGCACCGCGATGAGCGCGTTTTGACGCAGGAAGGTGCTCTTGCCCGCCATGTTGGGCCCGCTCAACAGCCACAGCCGGCTGTGCTCACCAAGCTCGCAATCGTTGGCGACAAAGGCCGCCGTATCGCCATCGGCCAGGATCGCTTCGACCACCGGGTGACGGCCCTTGTCGATGCCAAAGGCCAGGCTGTCATCGACCCGTGGCCGGCAGTAGTCCCGGGCCACGGCCAGCTCCGCCAGGGCCGCCGCGACGTCGATCTCGGCGATAGCGCGCGCCGCTATGGCTATCTCGGGCGCACGTGCATCGACCTCCTTGCAGAGATCGTCGAACAGCTCCAACTCCAGCGCCAGCACGCGTTCCCCGGCGCGGGCGATCTTGTCGGCAAGCTCGGCAAGCTCGCCCGAGGTAAAGCGCACGGCGCTGGCCATGGTCTGGCGATGGGCAAAACGCTCGTCACCGAGCAGGGCATCGCCGTGATTGGTGCCCACTTCGATGAAATAGCCGAGCACGTTGTTGTGGCGCACCTTGAGCGTGGCGATGCCGGATTCGTCACGATAGCGCGCCTGCAGTGCTACGATCAGCCGCCGGCTTTCGTCGCGCAAGGTGCGCTGCTCGTCGAGAGCGGCGGTGTAGCCCGAAGCAATAAAATTGCCGTCGCGGGTCAATAGCGGCAGGTCCGCGGCGAGGGCCCGGCTAAGCCGGTCGATCAGCACCCTGTGCTCGCCGAGCGCCGCAGCGGCGGCGACCAGGCCTTCGGGCAACGGCGTCAGCGTGCCTGCATCGTCTTCTAGCAAGCCACGCAACGAGGCGGCACAGGCCAGGCCGTCGCGAAGGGCGGCGAGGTCGCGCGGGCCGCCACGCTCCAGAGCCAGCCGCCCGAGCGGGCGCTCGATATCGGGGCAGACGCCGAGGGCATGCCCCAGCTCGGCCCGCAAGGCCGGGCCGTCGACTAGGGCCTGCACCATGTCGAGCCGGCGACCGATCTCGGCGACATCGGTAAGCGGCGACGCCAGACGCGCCGCCAACAAGCGGCCGCCAGCACCGGTCGCGGTTCGGTCTATGACCCCGAGCAGCGAGCCGCGCCGGCCGCCGGCGATGGCCTGCAACAGCTCGAGATTGCGCCGCGTCGCGCCGTCGATGGCCATGACCGATTGCGCGTCCTGGCGCTGCGGCGGCGCCAGGCGGGGCAGGCGGCCCTTCTGGGTCAGCAGCACATAATCGACAACCGCGCCGGCCGCCCCGATCTCGGCCCGGCCGAAGGCCCCGAAGGCATCCAGCGAGGCGACCCCGTAGACATCGCACAAGCGGCGCTCGCCGGCAGTGGACGCGAAGCGCGAGGCAGCGAGCGGCGTCAGCGCCGAGCCGTGGTCGGCAAGAAACGGCTCCTCCAGAAGCGCTTCCGGAACCAAGAGCTCGCCCGGCGCCACTTGCGCCAGCAAAGCCGGCAAGTCACCGGCTTTCGGCTGCGCCACAGCGAATTCGCCGGTCGACATGTCCAGCCAGGCCAGCCCCAGATCACCGCCAGCCCGCGCCAGGGCCGCCAGATGATTGTTCGCACGCGCTTGCAGCAGACTGTCTTCGGTAATGGTGCCGGGGGTGACCACGCGCACCACTGCGCGAGCCACCAGCGCCTTGCCGCGGCGTTTGCGCGCCGAAGCCGGGTCCTCGGTCTGCTCGCAGATGGCGACCTTGAAGCCGGCCCGGATGAGCCGCTCCAAATAGCCCTCGTGGCTATGCACGGGAACGCCGCACATGGGGATGTCGGCGCCATCATGCTTGCCGCGCCGGGTCAAGGTGATGTCGAGGGCGGTCGCTGCGGCAACCGCGTCGTCGAAGAACATCTCGTAGAAATCGCCCATGCGGTAGAACAGCAGGGCGTCCGGATGCTGGCGCTTGATGTCCAGGTACTGCGCCATCATCGGCGTCGGCTTGGCGGACTTGCCGTTGGTCTCGGTACTCGCCGCCATCAGTTGCCGTCCATGCCGTTATCGCCGGGACGCACTCTAAAGCCCTTGAAGACCTTGGGGAACCGCTAGCATCAAAGCGGTTCCATATGGCGGGATAGGGCTCTAGATTGGTTGCGCAGACATTCTCAGTGCCCAGCCAGGGACGCAGACCCTCATGCCGGAATCAACGTCACCCTATCGCGCCAGCGACGCCGAGGCGCTGGCCTTTCACGCTAACGGCAAGCCGGGAAAGCTGGAGATCACCGCGACAAAGCCGCTGACTACGGCGCGCGAGCTGTCTCTGGCCTATTCCCCGGGTGTGGCGGTTCCCTGCCTGGAGATCGAAAAAGACCCGGCCGTCTCCTACGATTACACCGCGCGCGGCAACATGGTGGCGGTGATTTCCAACGGCACGGCGGTGCTGGGCCTGGGCAATATCGGCGCTTTGGCCTCGAAGCCGGTGATGGAAGGCAAGGCGGTGCTGTTCAAGCGCTTTGCCGATATCGACGGTATCGATCTCGAGGTGGATACCGAGGACGTCGACGAGTTCATCAACTGCGTGCGCTTTCTTGGCAAGTCCTGGGGCGGCATCAACCTCGAGGACATCAAGGCGCCGGAATGCTTCATCATCGAGCAGCGCCTGCGCGAGTGTATGGACATTCCGGTCTTCCACGACGACCAGCACGGCACCGCGATCATCGCCGCCGCAGGCCTCATCAACGCCCTGCACCTGACCGGGCGCAACATGGCCGAGACCCGCCTGGTGATCAACGGTGCAGGAGCCGCCGCCATCGCCTGCGTCGAACTGCTCAAGACCATGGGCATGCCGCACGAGAACGCCATGCTCTGCGACACCCGTGGCGTCGTCTACAAGGGCCGCGAGGCAGGCATGAACCAGTGGAAATCGGCCCATGCCGTCGATACGCCGATGCGCACCCTGGCCGAGGCCCTGGATGGTGCCGATGCCTTTTTCGGCCTTTCGGTCAAGGGCGCGGTGACCGCCGACATGGTGCGCGCGATGGCTGACAAGCCGATCATCTTCGCCATGGCCAATCCGGATCCGGAGATCACACCCGAGGAAGTGGCCGAGATCCGCGACGATGCCATCATGGCCACCGGTCGCTCAGACTACCCGAACCAGATCAACAACGTGCTCGGCTTCCCCTACCTCTTCCGCGGCGCGCTCGACGTACGTGCCACCACCATCAACGAAGAGATGAAGAGCGCCGCTGCCGAAGCGCTGGCCGATCTCGCGCGCGAGGACGTGCCGGACGAGGTGGCAGCGGCGTATTCCGCGGAGGGCCTGCGCTATGGCCCCGAATATGTCATCCCGAAGCCGTTCGACCCGCGCCTTATCGTGGCGGTGCCGATGGCGGTGGCAAGGGCGGCGATGGAGAGCGGCGTGGCGAGCCGGCCGATCACCGATTTCGACGCCTATGCGCGCACCCTCGAAGCCCGGCTCGATCCCACCGCGACCCACATACACATGATCCAGGAGCAGGTGCAGGCTTCTCCCAAGCGCATGGTTTTCGCCGAAGGCGAGGAAGAACAGGTCATCCGCGCGGCGCTGCAATGGCATACCAGCGGCTTCGGCACGCCGGTGCTGATCGGCCGCGAGGATCAGGTGAACGAGACCATGGCGCGGATCGGCCTGCGCCAGCCCGAAGGGTTGGAGATCCACAATGCACGGCTGAGCCAGCATAACGAGCTCTATACCGACTTCCTTTACAAGCGGCTGCAACGCCAGGGGTTCCTCTGGCGCGATTGCCAACGCATGGTGAACCAGGACCGCAACGTCTTTGCTGCCTGCATGATTGCCCATGGCCATGGCGACGCCATGATCACCGGCCTGACGCGCAACTATCACGTCGCCTTTACCGACATCTGCCGCGTGCTCGATCCGCGGCCGGGCCAGGTGCTGTTTGGCCTTTCCATCGTGGTGGCGCCTGAGCGCACCGTCTTCATCGCCGATTCCACGGTGCACGAGCTGCCGAGCTCCGATACTCTTGCCGACATCGCCTGTCAGGCCGCGGCCGAGGCGCGCGCCATGGGCCATGAGCCACGGGTGGCCTTGCTGTCGTTCTCGAATTTCGGCAATCCGCCCCTTGAGGCGGCAATGCGCGTTCGCGAAGCGATCGAGGCGCTCGATTCGCGCGATGTCGACTTCGAATATGAAGGTGAGATATCCGCCGACGTCGCCCTCAATGAGGATCTGCGCGCGCTCTATCCCTTCTGCCGCTTGTCGGAGCCCGCCAACGTGCTGGTGATGCCGGCGCTTCACAGCGCCAATATCTCCTCGAAACTGCTCCAGGAACTGGGCGGCGCATCCTTGGTGGGGCCGCTGCTGATGGGCCTGGAGAAGCCTGCGCAAATCGTGCAGATGGGGGCCACCGTCGCCGACATGGTCAATATGGCGAAATTCGCCGCCCATGAGGCGATCCGCGAACAGGCCCGCAGCACACCGTAAGCGCTTCAACAAGGGAAGGGACATCGGTGCGCGCGCTGACGCTGCTTGCCGTCCTCGCTTTTCCGACAGCGCTGGTGGTGCTGCTGGCGACCGCGGCTGGTGCCATTGCCCCGCGCCACGCCATCATCATGCTTGTGGCGAGCACACTCGGGATCGGCCTAATCGCCATGGCCGCGCTGCGCGGGGCAGATGCGCTGGCGCGCTATTTGGATCGCCTGAGCCGAAGCGAACAGGACGGCGAGCTGCCGCCTCTTTGGTGGACAGGTGCCGGAACCCGTCTGTCGGCGGCCCTCGGGCAGTTGTCCCGCACCCGGGGAGATCTGGACGAGCGTGTTGCCCAATCCGAGCGCGGCGCGGTCGGCATGCTGGATGCCGTAGCAGACCCGCTGCTGCTGCTCGCTGCCGACCGTACCGTCGTGCACGCCAACGCCGCCGCCGAATCCGTGCTGGGCGATGACCTGGTAGGCCGCAGCCTTGCCGCGGTATTGCGTGTGCCCGCGGCGCTGGATGCCGCCGACCGGGTTTATTCAGGCGACGATGTCGAGGAATTCGCTTTCGAGCTCGGCAACGATCCGCGGCGGCATTTTCTCGGCCATTTGCGAGCTATGGAACCCGCCTTACCGCGCGACACTACCGTTGCCCTCACATTGCACGACGTCAGCGAGCTCGAGCGGACCCATCGGCTGCGCGCCGACTTCGTGGCAAATGCCAGCCATGAGATCCGCACACCGCTGGCCACCATCATCGGCTCGGTCGAAACCCTGCAACAGCCGATCCCGGAGGCCGACCGTCAGCAATTCCTGGTCATGATCCAAGAGCATGCCGATCGTATCCGCAGCCTGGTCGACGATTTGCTGGGCCTGTCACGCATTGAAATGGCGGAGCACCGCCTGCCCCAGGACCGGGTCGCCGTAGGCGAGATCGTCGAGCTTGCCGCCGCGGCGCTGGCGCTCAAGGCACGCGCCCGACGCGTCGCACTCGATCTGCAAATTGCAGACGATCTGCCGCCGGTGGCTGGCGACGGCGAAGAGCTGCAGCAGGTGTTCGAAAACTTGATCGATAACGCCATCAAATATGGCAACGAAGGCGGCGCCGTCGGCATCGAGGTCCGCCTTGCCGGCGAAAGCGATGGCGGCGAGGATTGGCGCCCAAAGGGGCCGGCCATCGCTGTCTCGGTGAGCGATACGGGACAGGGATTCGGCGCCGAGCACATTCCGCGCCTGACCGAGCGTTTCTACCGTGTCGACAAGGCGCGCTCGCGCCAACTCGGCGGCACCGGCCTTGGCCTCGCCATCGTCAAGCACATCGTCAGCCGCCACCGCGGCTGCCTGCGCATCGAGAGCACGCCTGGGGTGGGCAGCAAGTTCACCGTCTATCTCGACGGCAGCGAAGACGATTCCGGCCCCGGCTGAAATAAAACTGTCACCTTTTCGTCATACCTATGCTGCCTGACATCCGTATGACGGGGTGGCAGCCCCGATCGTCATGGGCTGCGCCATCTCAAGGAGGTTGGACGGTGTCCTTCAGATTTCTCGCTCTCGTCGGCCTTGCCGCCATGGCCGCGTCCACTGCCGCCGAAGCCCGCGATCAGGTTCGTATCGTCGGCTCTTCGACGGTATTTCCCTTCTCGACCACGGTTGCCGAGCAATTCGGCAACCGTAGCGATTTCAAGACGCCAGTGGTCGAAAGCACGGGCTCGGGCGGCGGCCTGAAACTGTTCTGCGCCGGCCTCGGCATCGAGCATCCGGATATCACCAATGCCTCAAGGCGCATCAAGCAGTCCGAGGTCGATCTTTGCGCCAAGAACGGGGTTGCCGACATCACCGAGGTGAGATTCGGCTATGACGGCATCGTGCTCGCAAATTCCAAGGAATCGGAGCCGATGTCGATCACGCTGCACCAGCTCTTCCTGGCCTTGGCCAAAGTCGTGCCGGCCAACGAAGATGGCAGCGAGCTGATGGCGAACCCTTACCAGACCTGGAACGAGATCGACCCCTCGCTGCCCGATGTCGCCATCGAGGTCTTGGGCCCGCCGCCGACCTCCGGCACCCGCGACGCCTTCGCCGAATTGGCTTTGGAAGGTGGCTGCAAGAGCTTTGCCGGGATCATGGCGCTGCGGACAGAAGACAGGAATCGCTACCAGGGCATCTGCCACGGCATCCGCGAGGACGGCGCCTATGTGGAGGCCGGCGAGAACGACGTGCTGATCATCCAGAAGCTGATCGCCAATCCGGATGCCTTCGGGATTTTCGGTTTCAGCTTTCTCGATCAGAATGCGGATCGCGTGCAAGGCAGCCGCGTCGGCAACATCGAGCCCACCTTCGAAGCCATCTCCGAAGGCCGTTACCCGATCTCGCGATCGCTGTTCTTCTACGTCAAGGACGCCCACGTGGGCGTCATCCCCGGCATCGCCGAATATGTCGAGGAGTTCACCGCCGAACGGGCCTGGAGCGAGGACGGCTATCTCGCCGACAAGGGCCTGATCCCGCTGTCGGACGAGGATCGTCACAAGACTCGCGATCTCGCCTCGGCACTGGCACCGCTGAGCTTGTAGGCCGCCCTTGATGGCGTCGGCGCCTCATAGCCTGATCCTGCAATGTCGCTGACGACGCTTCTCATCGTGCTGTTGGGCCTCAGCGCCCTGGCCTTTCACGTCGGGCGCCGCCGCGCCGTGACGGCCTCGGGCGGCGACCTGCACCGGCTGCATTCGCTGCCCGGCTATCACGGCGCCTATGTGGCGATCTGGTGCGGCGTGCCGGCACTCCTGACCATCGTTGCCTGGGCCGTGCTGGAAAGCCATGTGGTCGAGCTTCTCGTGCTCGGCAGCCTGCCGGCAAGCTACGGCGAGTTGCAGGCCGGTGCCAAGGGCCTGCTGCTCAACGACATTCGCAACCTCGCCAATGGCATCAACGCCCGTGGCGAAATCGAGCCGGCGGTTCAGGCCGCCGCCGACAGCCTGATCCGCTATCGCGCCATCGGGGCGGTGGCACTCGCCATCGTCGCCCTGGCGGCGGCAATCCTGGGGCTGCACTTCGCGCGGCGCCGCGTCGCCCACGACTTCCGTGCCCGCAATGCGGTCGAAAAGGCGCTCTCGGCATTGCTGATCATCAGCTCCACCGTCGCCATCTTCACGACCATCGGCATCGTGCTCTCCCTGGCTTTCGAATCGATCCGGTTCTTCGCCAAGGTACCCATCGGCGACTTCCTGTTCGGCCTGCAATGGAGCCCGCAGACCGCGATCCGGGCCGACCAGGTGGGCGCCACGGGCAGCTTCGGCGCCATCCCGCTGTTCGTCGGCACGCTTCTGGTGACCTTCATTGCCATGCTGGTGGCGGCGCCCATCGGCCTGATGTCGGCGATCTATCTTTCCGAATATGCCAGCCCGCGCCTGCGCGCCGTCACCAAGCCCGTGCTCGAGGTGCTGGCGGGCGTACCGACCGTCGTCTACGGCTTCTTCGCCGCCATCACCGTCACCCCCATTTTGCGGGATTTGGGGGCCAATGTCGGTCTCGACGTGGCCTCCGAGAGTGCGCTTGCCGCCGGTCTGGTGATGGGGATCATGATCATTCCCTTTGTCTCCTCGTTGTCGGACGACGTCATCAATGCCGTGCCCCAGACCATGCGCGACGGCTCCTTCGCGCTCGGCGCCACGCGCTCGGAGACCATCAAGCGCGTGGTGCTGCCGGCGGCGCTCCCCGGCGTGGTCGCCGCCATCCTGCTCGCCATATCGCGCGCCATCGGCGAGACCATGATCGTCGTCATGGCCGCCGGCCTGGCCGCCAACATGACCGCCAACCCGTTGCAGGCGGTGACCACGGTGACGGTGCAGATCGTCACATTGCTGGTCGGCGACCAGGAATTCGATAGCGCCAAGACCTTGGCCGCCTTCGCCCTCGGCCTGGTGCTGCTGCTGGTTACCTTGGCGCTCAACGTCGTTGCGCTCGGCGTCGTGCGACGCTACCGGGAGGTCTACGAGTGATGGCCTCTGCCAGCATGACATTCGAGCTTGATGAAAAGCGTCTGCGCCGCCGCCACGCCGCCGAGACCCGGTTCCGCCTTTACGGACTGTTGGGCATCGCCCTGGCGGTGCTGGCACTTGGCGTGTTGCTGGTGACGATCGTCGCCAAGGGACATACCGCCTTTTTCCAAAGCCGTGTCGTGGTCGATGTGTTCTTCGATCCGGCACTGATCGACCCTGACGGCAGTGGCGAAGCAAAAGTCTTGGCCAAAGGCAATTATGCTGCGGTCGCCAAGCGTTCCCTGCGAGCGCTCTTTCCTGATGTCTCGGGACGCCGCGACAAGCGCGCCCTTGGGCGGCTGTTGAGCGGCGGCGGCGACCGCCAGCTGCGCGACATGGTCCTGGCCGACCCGGCCCTGATTGGCAGCACGCAAACCGTGTCGCTGCTTGCCTCGGACGATGTCGACATGCTGCGCAAGGGACACATCTCGCGCGACATTCCCGAGGGCCAACGCGCGCTTTCGAACCAGCAGCTTGCCTGGCTCGACAGCCTTGCCGAAGCCGGGCGCCTGGAAAGCGGCTTCGCCTTCAATTTCTTCACCTCAGGCGATTCGCGCGAGCCCGAGCTTGCCGGCATCGGCGGTGCTGCCATGGGCTCGTTGTGGACGGTGCTGACCTGCCTGCTGCTGTCGGTGCCGCTCGGCGTCATGACCGCCGTCTATCTCGAGGAGTTCGCGGCGCGCAACCGCTGGACCGACCTCATCGAGGTCAATATCAACAATCTCGCCGCGGTGCCGTCGATCGTCTTCGGCCTGCTCGGCCTGGCGGTGTTCCTGAACGTCTTCGGCATGCCGCGCTCGGCGCCCCTGGTCGGCGGCATGGTGCTGGTCCTGATGACCCTGCCGACGGTGATCATCGCCGCCCGTGCCGCCCTGATGTCGGTGCCGCCCTCGATTCGCGAAGCGGCGCTTGGTGTCGGCGCCTCGCCCATGCAGGTCGTCCTCCACCACGTCCTGCCCCTGGCGATGCCCGGCATCATGACCGGCACCATCATCGGCATGGCGCGCGCACTCGGCGAGACCGCGCCGCTGTTGATGATCGGCATGGTCGCCTTTATCGTCGATGTGCCCGGCGGGCCGCTCGACCCGGCCACGGCGCTGCCGGTGCAGATCTATATCTGGGCCGACAGCCCCGAGCGCGGCTTCGTCGAGAAGACCTCCGCCGCCATCATGGTGTTGTTGGCCTTTCTTATCGTGATGAACACGACAGCGGTTCTGATCCGCCAGAAATTCGAGAAACGATGGTAGCCATGTCAGTCGCCGCAGCCATACCCCTGGAAGCCGTCTCCAGACCAGTCGTGAAGATCGAGGCCAGAGGCGTCGACGTCTTCTACGGCGACAAGCAGGCCCTGACCGCGGTCGACATAGACATCAACAGCCATGAGGTTACCGCCTTCATCGGCCCCTCGGGCTGCGGCAAATCGACCTTCCTGCGTTGCCTCAACCGCACCAACGACGCCATCGCCTCCTGCCGCGTCAGCGGCAGCATCACGATCGACGGGCAGGACATCTACGCCCCCGACATAGACGTGGTGCGCCTGCGCACCCGCGTCGGCATGGTCTTCCAGAAGCCCAACCCGTTCCCCAAGTCGATCTACGAGAACGTGGCCTACGGCCCGCGTATCCACGGCATCGCATCGTCGCGCGCGGTGCTCGAAGAGATCGTCGAATCGAGCCTGCAGCGCGCCGGCCTTTGGGACGAAGTCAAGGACCGTCTGAGCGAAAGCGGAACCGGCATCTCGGGTGGCCAGCAGCAACGCCTCTGCATCGCCCGCGCCATCGCCATCAATCCCGAGGTCATCCTCATGGACGAGCCCTGCTCGGCGCTCGATCCCATCGCCACCGCCAAGATCGAGGAGCTCATCGACGACCTGCGGGCCCAATACACCATCGTCATTGTGACCCACAACATGCAGCAGGCCGCACGCGTCTCCCAGCGCACGGCGTTTTTCCATCTGGGCGAGCTGTTGGAGTTCAGCGACACCGAGCAGGTCTTCACCAACCCGGTGGAACAGCGCACCCAGGACTACATCACCGGTCGCTTCGGCTGATGGCGAGGAGAGAGACATGAACGGCGAGCATACCGTCCACGCCTATGACGACGAGCTTCGGCAGCTGACCGATACCGTTCTGCAAATGGGCGGCATGGTCGAACGCCAGATCGGCGACACGGTCGCTGCCATGATGGAACGCGACAGCGAACGCCTCAACCGCGTCATCAAGACCGATGACAGCATCGACGAGCTCGAGTTCGCGGTGGACCGCCAGGTCACCAAGATGCTGGCCTTGCGCCAACCCATGGCGGTGGACCTGCGCTCGATCATCGGTGCCCTGCGGGTGGCCGGCGACCTCGAGCGCATGGGGGATCTCGCCAAGAACATTGCCAAACGTGGCATCGCCCTGTCCCAGGCGCGCGAGATTCCCTCGGTCTGGATGATCCCCAACATGGCCGAGAAGGTCAGGGCCATGCTCGGGCAGGTGCTCGATGCCTATGTGGATCAGGATCTCGAAGGCGCCGAAAAAGTCTGGTGGAGCGACCAGGATGTCGACGAGATGTACAATGGCCTGTTTCGCGAGCTCTTGACCTACATGATGGAGGATGCGCGCAACATTACGCCATGCACCCATATGCTGTTCGCCGCCAAGAACTTGGAGCGCATCGGCGACCACGCCACCAACATCGCCGAGATGATCAACTACCGCCTGACCGGCGATCACCGATTCGGCGACCGCCCCAAGGGAGACACCACCGCGACATTCGTCTCCTGCGGCCCGGCGCAGCCGGAAGGCCTTTCGGAATAGATGGGAAGCGAGCAGATGCAGCCCAGCATTCTCCTGGTCGAAGACGAGCCGTCCATCGTCTCGGTGCTGCGCTACAACCTCCAGCGCGAAGGCTTCGACGTGCGCGAGGCGGGCGATGGCGAGGAGGCCCTGGTGATGGTCAGGGAGAGGACTCCGGATCTGGTCATCCTCGACTGGATGCTGCCGTCTGTCTCCGGCCTCGAGGTCTGCCGGCAATTGCGCCGCAACCGCGATTACCGGGAGATGCCGATCATCATGTTGACGGCGCGGGCCGAGGAGGACGACCGCATACGCGGGCTTGACAGCGGCGCCGACGACTATGTCACCAAGCCGTTCTCGCCATCTGAAGTCATCGCCCGCGTGCGCGCCGTGCTCAGGCGCACACGCCCGGCCCTGGACCAGGACCGCTTGAGCTACGCCGATATCGAGATGGAGCTCGACACCTATCGCGTGAGGCGTGGCGGCAAAAGCATCCATTTGGGGCCTACCGAGTTTCGCCTGCTCAGGCATTTCCTCGAGAATCCGCGCCGGGTGTTCTCGCGCGAGCGCCTGCTGGATGCGGTCTGGGGACCGGACATCTCCGTCGAGCCGCGCACCGTCGATGTCCATATCCGGCGCCTGCGCAAGGCCCTCAACGCGGAGAACGAGCGCGACCTCATCCGCACCGTGCGCTCGGCCGGCTACGCCCTCGAAACCGAAGACGCTTAAGCGAGCAGCGTTTCCGGCGCCACGTAGGAGTAGTCCAGATCCTCGGCCACGGCAGGATGCGTCACCGTGCCGACATGCACGTTGAGCCCTGCGGCAAAGCCGGCATCCGCACCGAGCGCCTGCTGCCAGCCCTGGTCGGCGAGCGCCAGCACATAGGGCAGCGTCGCGTTGTTGAGCGCGAAGGTCGAGGTGCGCGCCACTGCGCCCGGCATGTTGGTGACGCAATAATGCACCACCTCGTCGACCACATAGGTGGGCTCGGTATGGGTGGTCGGGCGGCTGGTCTCGGAAACCCCGCCCTGGTCGATGGCCACATCGACGATGACCGAGCCGCGGCGCATCCCGTGCACCATCTCGGCGTCGATCAGCTTCGGCGCCTCCGCCCCCGGCACTAGCACGGCGCCGACCACGAGATCGGCGTTGAGCACGTGGCTTTCGACCGCCTCGACGGTGGCGAAAATGGTGTTGAGCATGGGGCCGAACTGCAAATCCAGCTGGGCAAGCCGGGGCAGCGACTTGTCGATGACGGTGACGCGCGCCTCCATGCCCATAGCCATGCGCGCCGCATTGGTGCCGACGACGCCGCCGCCGATCACCACCACATCCGCCGCGGTCACGCCAGGCACGCCGCCGAGCAGCACGCCGCGCCCGCCTTGCGCACGCTCCAGGCAATGGGCGCCGGCCTGGATCGACATACGCCCCGCCACCTCGCTCATCGGTGCCAACAGCGGCAGGCGACCGCCCGCGTCGGACACGGTCTCGTAGGCGATGGCCGTCACCCCGCTCTCGAGCAACTCGGCGGTTTGTTCGGGATCGGCGGCGAGATGCAGATAGGTGAAAAGCACCTGGCCCTTGCTCAACAAGGCGCGTTCGGGCGCCAGCGGCTCCTTGACCTTGACCACCAGCTCCGCCTCCCCCCAGACCTCCTCGGCGCTTGCCGCAATGCTGGCGCCGGCTGCCTTGTAGATAGCGTCGTCGAGGCCGATGGCATGCCCGGCATTGCTTTGCACCAGCACCTGGTGACCATGATGCACCAGTTCGCGCACGCTCGACGGAATCAGACCAACGCGCGATTCCTGATCCTTGATCTCTTTCGGCACGCCTATGCGCATGGCACCCTCCTGTTTTGGTTAGGGTACCACAGCGCCGGCGGAGCGGACCTCTTGGGTGGGCATGCCCTCGCGCCCGCGCATGCGGACAAAGAGGATCAGCAGAATGGAGGGGATGCCGAGTGTCGAGGCGTAGATGAAGAAGGTCACAAAGTCCGTCGCATCGACTACGACGCCGGAGAACCCGGCGAGGAACTTGCCGAACAGACTCATGATGGACGTGAACAGGGCGTATTGAGTCGCCGTATAGGCGCGATTCGTCAAAGCAGAAAGATAGGCGATGAAAACGGTGCCCGAGATGCCACCGGCAAGATTGTCCGCGCTGATGGTAACGGCAAGCATCCACAGCTCTGGCCCGACGATCGCCAAGGCCGCGAACAGCAGATTTGTCACCGTCAGCAGAACGGCCGAGACCAGCAGCATGCGCATAATGCCGAAGCGCACCACCAAAATGCCACCAAGAGCGATGCCGACGAGGGTTACGATCAGGCCGTAGGTCTTGCCGATATTGGCGATTTCCAGCTTGCTAAACCCGATTTCGCCATAGAAGGGAAGGGCAATCACGCCGAGTGTGATGTCCGATAGGCGGAACGATCCGATCAATGCCAGAACAATGATCGCCATCCAGCCGTTGCGGCGGAAGAACTCGGCGAAAGGGCTGATCACGGCGGAGGAGAACCACGCGGCCAGGAGCTTCATGCGGCCGTGCAGATGCCCCGCAGCAGCCACGCGCTCGGCCAGCGCGGCTTCGTGTTCGCGCTCTTTCTCAATGGCATCGTGGGGTGGCTCGCGCACGAGCAGCACCGTGATCATCCCGATGACCATAGAGAGCCCGATCAGGGCATAGGCCGTCGCCCAATCCAGGAAATAGGCAAGGTATAAGGTGACGGCTCCGGCCACGAACATGGCGATGCGGTAACCATACTGATAGGCAGCCGCCATGACGCCCTGCCGGTTGTCGGGCGCAGATTCGATGCGGAACGCGTCGATAGCAATGTCCTGTGTGGCCGAAGCGACCGCGATGAGGAACGTCAACAGGGCCATCGTCAGGACGACCTCCGACGAAGGCGGCAGAACGAGCCAGTTCAACATGCCGCCGGCAACCGGCATGACGCCGGCCGAGTGGGCGGTCGCGCCCTGCGGGTCGAGCCGGGCGATGCCGATCATGCAACAGGCGATGCTGACCTGCGATAGGAACATGTAGGACCGCCGCTTCCCCAGCCAAGCCGTAAGCACGGGTAGCGGCAGGCGGTCAACCAGTGGCGCCCAAAGGACCTTCAACGCCCACGGGAAACTCGCCCAAACGAAGAATCCGATCGTGGTGAAGCTGACGCCGATCTCACGCAGCCAAAGCCCAGTCGTCGAAAGCACGATGACCAGCGGCACGCCGGCCGCGTAGCCGAGGAACAGCATGGTAATGACGGGCCGCTCGGTGAAGGTCGCGAGCGTCTCCCGCCAAGTTGGCGCTGTCTGTTCCGCCGTCGTCACACCAACGTCGACAGCGCCACGTCGGGGCGGGCGCCGAAGTGGCTGATGATCTCGGCCGAGGCGAGCGAGCCCAAGCGCCCGCATTCGGCCAGGCCCTCGCCGCGGGTATAGCCATAGAGGAAGCCGGCGGCATAGAGGTCGCCGGCGCCGGTGGTGTCGAGCACGTGCTCGACAGGCGCGGCGTCGATCACGTGCACCTCTTCATGATCGACGATCACCGAGCCTTTTTCGCTGCGGGTCAGGGCCGCGACCTCGCAATTCTGGCGGATCGCCTGCAAGCCCTCGTCGAAGCTGTCGACCTCGTAGAGCGACAGCAGCTCGGCCTCGTTGGCGAAGACGATATCGGCACCGCCCGCCACCAGGGCGCGGAACTCGTCGCGATAGCGGTCGACGCAGAACGAATCCGAGAGCGTCAGCGCGACCTTGCGGCCAGCGGCATGGGCGATCTCTTCCGCCTTGTGGAAGGCTTCCTTGGCATGCGGCGGGTCGTAGAGATAGCCTTCGAGATAGGTCACCGCCGAGGCCTCGACCAAGGCCGGGTCGACATCCTCGGGGCCCAAGTCCACGCAGGCACCAAGGAAGGTGTTGAGTGTGCGCTGGGCGTCGGGCGTGACCAGAATCAGGCAGCGCGCGGTGCTCGCCCCGTCATTGGCGGGTGCGGTGTCGAAGCGCACGCCGAGGGAGCGGATATCATGGGCGAAGACCTCGCCGAGCTGATCGTCGCGCACCTTGCCGATGAAAGCGCCGCGGCCACCGAAAGAGGCGAGGCCTGCAATGGTGTTGGCGGCCGAGCCGCCCGACATCTCCAGGCCCGGGCCCATGGCGTCGTAGAGTGCCTTGACCTGATCGGGCGTGATCAGGGCCATGGCGCCCTTGGTCAGGCCGTGGCTGTCGAGAAAGCTGTCCTCGGCATGACTGAGAACGTCGACGATTGCATTGCCGATGCCGAGAACGTCGATGTCGGATTGCGCCATGGGGGCCTCTTTGATTGGGAAGTGCAAGGTGGGGCGCGCAGTATACCCGGCGACCGGTCCCTAGCCACCCTCGGCGAAGGCACTTGGCAACTGGCGTCGCACCCGGTGCATCGGCCCCGGGTCGGCCAAGGCACGTGACAGCAACAAAGCGCCCTCGATCACCATCACCGCGTCCGCGGCGCGGCGCACCGCCTCCTCGCCCTCAATGCCGTCTGCAGTCAGGGTCTCGGCCAGCGCCGCGATCCAACGGCCGTAGAAGGCAGCCACCGGCGCCGCGAAGGGATGGTCCGCCCCGACCTCGCTGAATTGGCCAAAAATGCCCGGCTCGCAACCACCGCCATGGTGCTCTTCGACCGCCGCCAGCATGGCATCGAGCCGCTCGACGAGGGGCCCGTCGGCGGCCAGGGGGCCGAGCATTTCCGCTTCGAACCAGGCTTCCGCCGCCTCCAGCACGGCCGCCGCCATGGCTTCTTTGCCGCCGGGAAAATGATGATAGAGGCTGGCCTTGCTCAAGCCCGCCGCACGCGCGAGCGCAGCCACGCTGGTACCCCCGTAGCCGTGGGCACGAAACGTGTCGCTGAGCGCGGAAACCAGCTGCTCTTTTTGTACCGACCGATCGGTCATAAGGGAACTATAGGCGCCTCGTGCCCGGAATCCGAGTCCCACTTGCCGGGCCCCGGCCGTAAGGCCTATACCAGCGGTCATGTTTGCCGCCCTCAGCAAAGCCATCGCCCAACTGCCCGAGCGCAGCCTGCGTTGGGTCGTGATCAAGACTTTGGCCTGCACCGTGGCGGTCTTCGCGCTGCTCTGGTTCGCCGCCGGTTTCGCGGTCGACACCTGGCTGACGGTAGAGGAAGGCTGGCTGAGCTGGCTGATCGGCATTTTCGGCAGCGCCCTCGGGGCCGTGATCACCCTGGTGCTGTTCGCGCCCATCGCGACGCTGGTCGCCTCGCTGTTCCAGGAAGAGGCGGCGGATGCCGTCGAAGCGCTCCACTATCCGGACCTCGGCAAGGCGCCCGGTGCCTCGCTCGGACAGTCCATTTGGGCCGCCGTCCGCCTGGTGATCTGGACCGTGGTGGTGAATCTGCTCTGTCTGCCCCTATACGCCTTTCTGCCGGGCTTGAACCTGCTGATATTCTTCTCCGTCAACGGCTACCTGCTGTCACGCGAATATTTCGAAGTGGTGGCACTGCGCCGCATGCCGTTAATCGAGGCCTCGGAGTTTCGCCGCCGCCATCGCCTCAGCCTGTGGTTTGCGGGTATCGCAGTGGCGGTGCTGTTCTGGATTCCCCTGCTCAATCTGCTCGCCCCCATCATCGGCACCGCCATGATGGTGCACGTCGTCCAGGGCCTATCCCAAAAGGCGCGCCAGAACGCCGTCTAGCAAAGGCCTGCCCGTGGCGGACAAATGCATGCCGGCAGCGTCGCGCACAAGCAAGCCGCCAGCGATCAACCGGCGCGCCGCCTCGGCGTCGATCCAGGCATCGATGCCCTGGCCCGTGCGCCCTCGCAAACCGTCTTCCGACACGCCTTCGGCAAGGCGAAGCCCCATCAGAAACATCTCCTCGGCGACCAGCTTCGCGGACTGCGCATCGAGGCGCCGTCGCCCGTGACCCTTGTTTTCTGCACAGTCCAACCAGCCGGTCGGGCTGGGTATCGCCTCGCTCGCATGGCATTGGCCAGCGATCGTCAGGCGGCCATGGGCGCCGGGGCCGATGCCGGCATAGTCGCCATAGCGCCAGACATGGAGGTTGTGTCGGCAGGCCTCGCCAGCGCGGGCATAGTTGGAGATTTCGTAGGCCTCGTACCCTGACTTGGCCAATATCTCGCCGGTCAGCGCGTATAGCTCGGCCTGTACCACGTCGTCAGGCAAGGCGAAGGTGCCGCCGCGCTCGGCCGCGAAGAAGGGCGTGCCTCTCTCGATGGTGAGCTGATAGGCCGAGACATGGCCACCGGCATGGCCCAGCGCCTCGCTCAGCTCCACCGCCCAGGCCTCCGGCGTCTGGCCAGGCCGGCCATAGATCAGGTCGATGGAGGAGCGCGGAAACAGCGTCCGTGCCGCCGCCACAGCTGCCAGCGCTTCGGCAGCACTGTGAGCGCGGCCGAGAAAGGCCAAGGCCTCGTCATCGAGTGACTGCACGCCAAGCGACAGGCGATTTACGCCTGCGGCCGCAATGTCGGCCAGGCGCGCGGTTTCGACCGAGCTTGGATTGGCCTCCAAGGTGATCTCGGCATCGGCCGCGAGCTGCCAGTGCGAGGCCACGGCGTCTATCACCGCGGCCACGGTCTGCGGCGGCATCAGCGAGGGCGTGCCACCACCGAAGAAGATGCTGCTGACATTTCGCCCCGGTATGCGCCCCGCGGCCTCGGCGATCTCGGCCAGATAGGCCCGGCGCCAACGGTTCTGATCGATGGCCACCGCAACGTGGCTGTTGAAGTCGCAATAGGGACACTTGGAAAGGCAGAACGGCCAATGGATGTAGACCGCAAGCGTATCTGCCATGTCAGGCAAGGCAGGCGGCGGTAAGCTTGGCGAAGGCATCGGCGCGATGGCTGATGCGGTCCTTTTGCGCCGGGTCCATCTCGCCGAAGGTGATGTCGTGGCCTTCGGCTATGAATACCGGGTCGTAGCCGAAGCCGCGGCACCCGCGCGGTGGAAACGAGAGGCGCCCGGCGACGGTGCCGGCAAAGCTCTCGCAATGACCGTCCGGCCAGCACAAGGCCAGCGCGCAGACGAATCGCGCCCGCCCGCCGCTCACCCCGCCGAGCGCACGCTCCAGACGCGCCATGGCAGCCGCAAAATCCTTCTCCGCCCCACCCCAGCGGGCAGAGTAGATCCCCGGTGCACCGCCGAGCGCCGCCACCGCCAGACCCGAATCGTCCGCCAATGCCGGCAGGCCTGAGGCATTCGCCGCCGCCCGCGCCTTGAGTTCGGCGTTGGCCAGAAAGCTGTCGCCGGTCTCGTCGGGCTCGGGCAGGCCCAGTTCCCTGGCCGAGACGGCAGTTATCGTGAACGGCGCAAGCAAGGCATTGATCTCCTTGACCTTGCCGGGGTTGTGGCTGGCCACGACCAGCCGTTCGGTTTCAAGCTCTCGCGGCATCCTCAAGGGCTTTGCGCTGGAGGTCGAAAAGCCTCGCCGTAGCATCGCGGGAGAGGGCCAGAAGCGCATCAAGCTGTTCCTGGCGGAAAGGGTCGGTCTCCGCCGTCGCCTGCACTTCGACGATGCCGCCGCCTGCCGTCAGCACGAAATTGGCGTCGGCATCGGCATTGCTGTCCTCGGCATAGTCGAGATCGACCACAGGCACCCCGCGATAGAGCCCGGCGGAGATCGCCGCCACCTGGTCGGT
This sequence comes from uncultured Rhodospirillaceae bacterium, assembly GCA_964408735.1. Lineage (GTDB taxonomy): Bacteria > Pseudomonadota > Alphaproteobacteria > UBA7887 > UBA7887 > UBA7887. Next base: position 31,717 of record CAYPAX010000013.1, read on the forward strand.
CAATGGATTGGCATCGATGAGCTTATGGCCGACGAGATAGTCGAAAGCCAGGTGCAACGCGACCCAGGCCCCTGTTATCGACGCCGTGCGCGTGCCGCCGTCGGCCTGGATGACGTCGCAATCGACGCGCACCTGGCGCTCGCCGAAACCGTCGAGCTTGGTCACTGCCCGCAGGCTGCGGCCGATCAGGCGCTGAATCTCCAATGTGCGGCCCGATTGCTTGCCGCGCGCGGCCTCGCGGTCGGTGCGGGTGTTGGTGGATCGCGGCAACATGCCGTATTCCGCCGTCACCCAGCCACGCCCCGTATTACGCAGGAACGGCGGCACGCGATCCTCGACGCTGGCGGCGCAGAGCACATGCGTATCGCCAAAGCGAATCATACATGAGCCTTCGGCATGTTTGCTGAAGCCGGGTTCCAGAGTGACCGGGCGGAGGGCGTCAACGGCGCGGCCGGAAGGCCGGGCGAAGGCGTCTTGAGGGGAATGGTCTGGCATCGCGGCAATCTACTGACCGGCGTTATTCGCGTCCACCGCGTTGACGCTCCCGAGAGCGCTTACTACATTCTCGGCCAACGCCGCGCCAACGCGGCCCTTCAGGCTCCTGTTACCGCATGATCACCGAGCTCAACGAGCGCTCGCGCCTCATCTTCGCCGAAATCGTCGAAGCCTTCTTCGAAGGCGGCGAACCGGTCGGCTCGCGCACATTGTCGCGGCGCCTGCCCTTGCGCCTTTCGCCGGCGACGATCCGCAACGTCATGGCCGACCTCGAAGACCTTGGCCTGCTCTACGCGCCCCACACCTCGGCCGGGCGCCTGCCGACGGACCAGGGCTTGCGCCTCTATGTCGACGGGTTGCTGCAGGTCGGGGACCTCACCTCCGAAGAGCGTGTGAGCATCGACGCCCAATGCGCAGGCACGGGCCGCACCCTGGCCGAAGTGCTTGGCCAGGCCACGGAGATGCTGTCGGGACTTTCCAGTGCCACAGGGCTGGTGCTGGCGCCGAAGAGCGAAGCCCCTGTCAAGCATGTCGAGTTCATTCGCCTTGCCGAGGGCCAGGCGCTGGCCATTATCGTGCTCGCCAACGGCCTAGTGGAAAACCGCATTATCGAGGTCCCCGGGGGCTTCACGCCGTCGTCGTTGACCGAGGCGGCGAACTACATCAATGCGCGGCTGAACGGGCGCACCTTTGCGGCGGCGCGCGGGGTCATCGAGGCGGAGCTTGCCGAGCATCGCGCCACCCTCGACTCCTTGAGCGAGCGCATCGTCGCCGCCGGGCTCGGCACCCTGACCGAGCAGGCGGGCGAGCCGACCCTCATCCTGCGCGGCCGCGCCAAGCTGTTCGAGGACGTCCAGGCCATTGCCGATCTCGAGCGCATTCGCAAATTGTTCGAGGACCTAGAGCGCCACGAAGGCATGCTGCGGGTCATCGATTCGACCCTCAGCGGCGAAGGCGTGCACGTCTTCATCGGCTCCGAGAACGCGCTTTTCGATCTTGCCGGCTGCTCGATGGTGGTCGCCCCCCTGCACCGCGGCGACAACAACGAAGCGGGTTGTCTCGGCGCCATCGGCGTCATCGGCCCGACCCGCATCAACTATGCCCGCATCATTCCCATGGTGGATTACACCGCCCGCACGATCAGCCGCCTGATGGGCTGATCCGTAGACACTCAAGCGAAACGGACGTTAGCGATATGCCAGAGACACCTGCCCAGCCCGAGGACCAAACGCCTGAGGAGGCCAGCGCCGAGGCGCCCGCCGACGAGGTCAGCGAGCTGGAAGCGCTACGCGAAGAAGCGGCGACGCTCGAAGATCGCCTGATGCGCGCCCTGGCCGAAACCGAGAACGTGCGCCGCCGGGCTGAGCGCGAACGCGACGATGCCACGAAATATGCCATCACCGGCTTTGCCCGCGACATCGTCGGCATCGCAGACGACCTCAGCCGCGCCGTCGGCAGTGCGGGAGAAAGCGATCCGGCATCGGTGTTCGAAGGCATCGAGATGACATTGCGCAGCCTGGACACGGCCTTGGAACGCTACGGCATCATTTGCATCGATCCCATGGACGAGAAGTTCGATCACAATTTCCACGAAGCCATGTTCGAAGTCGAGACGGCGGAGAAGGAGCCGGGAACCGTCGTCCAGGTGGTCCAACGGGGCTATCGTATTCACGATCGCCTGCTGCGTCCGGCACGCGTGGGTGTGGCCAAGCGGCCGGCTAGCGGCAACATCGATACGGAGGCTTGAGCGCAAACGCTTGCAGGGCCGCTACGTCGCTCCCATATACCTTCCGTTCACCGCCCGGCAGCGCGCATAGGCGCCGCGCCGCGCGGTACCATCTTCACGATCGGGCCGTCCGGTGCTCGACGAGGCCGGAGCGGGTCCGCCTGCTTTTCGAAAGAGGGAAAACATGAGCAAGATCATCGGTATCGACCTTGGCACCACGAACTCCTGCGTTGCCGTCATGGAGGGCAAGGAGGCCAAGGTGATCGAAAACGCCGAAGGCACTCGCACCACGCCGTCGATGGTGGCCTTCGCCGAGGACGAGCGCCTGGTCGGCCAGCCCGCCAAGCGCCAGGGCGTGACCAACCCGGAAAACACCCTTTTCGCCATCAAGCGCCTGATCGGCCGCAACTTCGAAGACCCGCTGGCCAAGAAGGACGCCGACATGGTGCCCTACAAGATCGTCAAGGCGGATAACGGCGATGCCTGGGTCGAGGCGCAAGGCAAGGGCTACGCCCCGAGCCAGATCAGCGCCATGGTGCTGCAGAAGATGAAGGAGACCGCCGAGCGCTATCTCGGCGAGCCGGTCGAGAAGGCGGTGATCACGGTGCCCGCCTATTTCAACGATTCCCAGCGCCAGGCGACCAAAGACGCGGGCCAGATCGCCGGCCTCGAAGTGCTGCGCATCATCAACGAACCCACCGCCGCCTCGCTCGCCTACGGGCTGGAGAAGCGCGGCACCGGCATTATCGCCGTCTATGACCTCGGTGGCGGCACTTTCGACGTCTCCATCCTCGAAATCGGCGACGGCGTTTTCGAGGTCAAATCCACCAACGGCGACACCTTCCTCGGCGGCGAGGATTTCGACCTGCGCATCGTCGATTACCTGGCCGACGAGTTCAACAAGGAGGCGGGCATCGACCTGCGCGGCGACAAGCTGGCGCTGCAGCGCCTGCGCGAGGCTGCCGAAAAAGCCAAGATCGAGCTTTCCAGTACCACCCAGACCGAGATCAACCTGCCCTTCATCACCGCCGACGCCTCGGGTCCGAAGCATCTCACCATGAAGCTCACCCGGGCCAAGCTTGAAGCCCTGGTCGACGATTTCGTGCAGCGCACCATCGGCCCCTGCAAGGCGGCGCTCGACGATGCCGGGCTGACCGCGGCCGAGATCGACGACGTGGTCCTCGTCGGCGGCATGACGCGCATGCCCAAAGTCATCGAGACGGTCGAGACCTTCTTCGGCCGCGAGCCCCACCGCGGCGTCAACCCTGACGAGGTGGTCGCCATCGGCGCTGCCATCCAGGGCGCGGTGCTGGCCGGCGACGTCAAGGACGTGCTGTTGCTCGACGTGACGCCGTTGTCCCTCGGCATCGAGACCCTCGGCGGGGTGTTCACGCCGCTGATCGACCGCAACACCACGATCCCCACCAAGAAGGGCCAGACCTTCTCCACGGCGGAAGACAATCAGAACGCCGTCACCATCCGCGTCTTCCAGGGCGAGCGCCAGATTGCCGCCGACAACAAGCTGTTGGGCCAGTTCGACCTGGTCGGCATTCCGCCGGCGCCGCGCGGCGTGCCCCAGGTCGAGGTCACCTTCGACATCGATGCCAACGGCATCGTCAATGTCTCTGCCAAGGACAAGGGCACGGGCAAGGAGCAGCAGATCCGCATCCAGGCCTCGGGCGGGCTGTCGGGCGACGATATCGAGCGCATGGTGAACGAGGCGGAGGAGCATGCCGGCGAGGACAAGGTGCGCCGCGAGCTGATTGATACGCGCAACCAGGCCGATGGCGTCATGCATGCCACCGAGAAGGCGCTCGGCGAATATGGCGACAAGGTCTCGGCCGACGACAAGGCGGCGATCGAGGCCGCCGTGGCCGATCTGCGCGCGGTTCTCGAAAGCGAGAATGTCGAGGAGATCAAGGCCAAGACCGACGCCTTGCAGCAAGTCTCCATGAAGCTCGGCGAGGCCATGTACCAGGCCTCCGAGGCCGAAGCGGCGGCGGGCGAAGCCCCCGGCGAGGACGGTGGCGACAGCGACGAGACCGTGGTCGACGCCGACTTCGAGGAAGTCGAGGACGACAAGAAGAGCGATAGCTGAACCGCCCCTTGGCGACTGATCCGGGGCTGTCATGGACAAGCGCGATTACTACGAGACGCTCGGCGTCGACCGCCAGGCGGACGAGGCCGAGCTCAAAAGGGCGTACCGCAAGCTCGCCATGCAGTATCACCCGGATCGCAATCCGGACGATCCGCAAGCCGAGCATAGCTTCAAGGAAGTCTCCGAGGCCTATGAGGTCCTGAAGGACGCCGACAAGCGCGCCGCCTACGACCGCTTCGGTCACGCCGCCTTCGAAGGCGGCAACGGGCCGGGCGGCGGCGGCTTCGGCTTCACCGGATCGAGCTTTGCCGATGTCTTCGACGACCTCTTCGGCGACTTCATGGGCGGCGGGCGGCGTGGTGGTGGCGGCACCGGCGGCAGGCGCGGTGCCGACTTACGCTACAATCTCGAGATCTCCCTCGAGGACGCCTTTCACGGCCGCCAGACCAACATCCGCACCACCACCTCGGTGACCTGCGAGGACTGCTCGGGCAGCGGCGCCGCGGCCGGCACCCAGCCGACCGCCTGTTCGGGTTGCGGTGGCATCGGCAAGGTGCGCGCCCAGCAGGGCTTTTTCACCATCGAGCGCACCTGCCCCAAATGCCAGGGCGTCGGCCGGGTGATCGAGAAACCCTGCGTCAGCTGCCGCGGCTCAGGGCGCACCAGCCGCGACAAAGAGCTGCAGGTCAACATTCCCTCAGGCGTCGAGGACGGCACGCGCATCCGCCTTGCCGGCGAAGGCGAAGCGGGTATGCGCGGCGGCCCGCCCGGCGACCTCTATATCTTCATCGCCATCGCCGCCCACAAGCTGTTCCAGCGCGAAGGCGGCAACCTCTATTGCCGCGTGCCCCTGCCCATGTCCCGCGCCGCGCTCGGCGGCTCTATAGAAGTGCCGACGCTGGACGGCGGCCGCGCCCGCATCACCGTGCCCGAAGGCACCCAGACCGGCCACCAGTTCCGCCTGCGCGGCAAAGGCATGCCGGCCATGCGCGGCCAGGGCACGGGCGATCTTTTCGTGCAGACCATGGTCGAGACCCCGGTCAACCTCAACGAAGAGCAACGCGACCTGCTGCGCCAATTCGAAAACGCCGCCAACGAACACACCCACCCGGAAACCGAAGGCTTCTTCAGCAAGGTGAAGGAGCTCTGGGACGATATCCGGGATTAGGCACATCGCCGTCCTGCGGGGGAGAACACAATGAACGAGCTAGCGGTCGGTCTGGTCGGCGCTGCAGGGCGCATGGGGCAAGCTTTGGTGCGGCGGGTGAGCGCGAGCGAAGGCTGTCGGCTGGCGGCGGCTGTCGAGCATGCGGGGCATGAGGCGGTCGGGCAGGATGCTGGGGCGCTGGCGGGGATCGGTGAGTGCGGCGTGGTGATCGGCGCGGATGCGGCGGCGCTTTTCGCAGCCTCCGATGTGGTGATCGAGTTTTCCAGCCCTGCTGCCACGGCGGCGCATGCGGCGCTGGCGGCGGAAACGGGCACGGCGCATGTCATCGGCACTACCGGGCTCGACGAGGCCGAGACGGCGGCGCTACAGGCGGCAGCGGCGAAGGCGTGCATCGTCTGGGCACCCAATATGAGCGTCGGCGTCAACCTGCTGTTCGCGTTGACCCGGCGCGCCGCGGCGGTGCTCGGCGACGACTACGATATCGAGATCGTCGAGATGCATCACCGCCACAAGGTCGATGCACCGTCGGGCACGGCACTTGGCCTGGGCCGCGCGGCGGCGGCGGGGCGCGGGGTGGATCTCGATGACGTCTCGGCGCGCGGACGCGACGGCATCACGGGCGCCAGGCGCGCCGGCGATATCGGCTTTGCCGTGCTGCGCGGCGGCGACGTGGTCGGCGACCATTGCGCCGTCTTCGCCGCCGAGGGCGAGCGGGTGGAGCTCGGCCACCGCGCCGGCTCGCGCGACATTTTCGCCAATGGCGCCGTGCGCGCCGCCCTGTGGACACGCGACCGCGCGCCGGGGCTTTACGGGATGGCTGAGGTCTTGGGCCTGTCGGACTGACCGCGCACCAGCAGCAGCGCACCAAGCATCATCGCCAGAGCCACGAACTCCGCGACGCCCGGTCGCTCGCCGAGAATCACCACACCCAGCGCCACGCCGGCCAGCGGCACCAGGTAATTCACCGTCGAGGTCGCCGTGGCACCGCAGGTGCGGATCAGGTGAAAGAACACCACCGTCGCCCAGGCCGTCGAGATGGCGCCCTGGGTGGCCATGGCAACCCATGCCTCGGGCGCCGGCGAGAGGGTCCACGGCTTGTCGAGGATCAGCGCGATCGGCAAAGCGACCAGCGCCGACAGGCCCAGCACCACGGTCGAGGCGCCGGTGATCGCCGGGCCGATGCGCCGCACCAGCAGGCCGTTGACGGCAAAGGCGGCGGCGGCGGCGATCAGCGCCAGCTCGCCAAACAGGCTGCCACCAAGCCCGGCCAGGGCGCTGGGGCCGACCAGCACCACCAGTGCCGCGAATCCCAGCGCGATGCCGGCAAGCCGCGCCGGCCCGGCCTTTTCGTCGGCTGCCAGCAGTGGCGCCAGCGCCAGGGTCATCAGCGGCACGGAGCCGATGAGGATCGCCGCCAGCCCGGCATCGATGTGGGTCTCGCCCCAGGTGATGAGCAGGAACGGCAGGGTATTGCCGCTGATCGCCACCGCCCAGTAGAGCCGCCAACGCCCAGTGAGACTAGGCAGGCGCTCGCCGCGCAGCGCCATGTAGCCCCATAGCAGCAGGGTCGCGATAACCAGCCGTACCGCCACGATCGTGGCCGGCGGCACGGTGTCGATCGAGACCTTGATCAGCGTGTAGGAGCCACCCCAGGCCACCGCCAACAGGGCGAGCAAGGTCAGCTCGCGTGGACCCATTTAAGAGATCGGCTCGGGCAGACAGCGGCAGCGTGCCAACGCCGCCTTCAGCGCCTCGCAGAGCGAGGCCCGCTCCTCGGGTGCCAGGAAGTCGCCGATCGAGAGGCTACGGCCGTGGGAGGTCAGCATCAGCCGGCTGTGATTCTCGCCGGCGGCATCGAGATCCACGCGCAGCCAATAGGGCTGGAAGCGCCAGCGCGAGACACGCCCGCTCGGGCCCACCCGCCGCACTTCCAGGCTGTCGGCGCTGAGGCGCACATGCTCGCTGCGCCGCGCATCGCGATAGTTGAGGCGGAAGGCAAGATAGATCAGCGCCACGTCGAGGCCGAAAAAGCCGAACACCGGCCAGGCGCCCATCAGCAGGAAGGCCAATCCGGCGCCAAAGCTGACCAAGCTGATAGCCGCCATCAGCACGGCAAACCCCGTTCCGCTCAGGGAGCGGTGCGGGCGCAGCACGGCGTCGAACAGCAGCGGCCGTTCGAAATCGGCAGGTTGCGCATCGGGGTTGCGGCCATCGTCCATTGCTCGATGATGGAACCGCTGCCAAAGCTTGTCAAAGACCCCGCCCAGGAGAGCACGCTGATGCGACCAGCGCAACGCGAGGAGATGTTCGAGCGCCTGTCCGCCCTCGACCCCGCACCCCAGACCGAGCTTGTCACGACCAACCCCTATACGCTGCTGGTAGCGGTGGTGCTGTCGGCGCAGGCGACCGACGTCGGCGTCAACAAGGCGACGGGGCCGCTGTTCGCCATCGCCGATACGCCAGAAGCGATGGTGGCGCTCGGCGAGGCGAAAGTGCGCGAGATGATCAAGACCATCGGCCTCTACCGCAACAAGGCGAAGAACGTGATCGCACTCAGCGAGCGCCTGATCGCCGAGCACGAGGGCCAGGTGCCGCGCGACCGCGCCGCTCTCGAGGCCCTGCCCGGGGTTGGGCGCAAAACCGCCAACGTGGTGCTCAACACTGCCTTCGGCGAGCCCACCATCGCCGTCGACACCCACGTCTTCCGCGTCGGCAACCGCACCGGCCTGGCAACCGGCAAGACCCCGCTGGCGGTCGAAGAGAAACTCATGAAGGCGGTGCCGAAACGCTTCCGGCAACACGCCCACCACTGGCTCATCCTGCACGGCCGTTATTGCTGCAAGGCGCGCAAGCCCGACTGCCCCGATTGCCCGATCCGCGATCTCTGTGGCTGGAAGGAGAAGAGCTAGAACACCGCCTCGCCCAGCGCGGTCGGTGCCGGGTCGATGACCTCGAAGCCACGCGGCGCAACGCGGTAGACGGCCAGCGCGCGTTCGCCGTGGCCGTCCTCGCGCAGGCGGAAGAGGCCATCGATGCCGACGAAACCGTCTTCGTTGGTCAGGATCTCGCGGCTGAAATCGGCTCCTCCGGGCGCGTTGGCGAGCAAAGCGGTAAGCGCCAGCGCATCATAAGCGAGGGAAACCTGGCGCGGCGGCTCGCGGCCATAGGCGCGCCGATAGCGCGCCGCGAAGCCGCTGAAATCGTCGTCCGCCGGGGCCGCGAACCAGCCATCGATGAGAGCAGGCTCACCGATAACGGCCTGGTCTTTCCATAGGCCCGTGCCGAGGAAGCGCACCTCTTCCGGATCGAGGTCGTAATAGGGGAAGAGCGGCGCCAACACGCGCAAATTTTGCCCGCTCGCGGCGATCAGCAGGGTATCGAAACCGCCATTTGCCACCAGACTTCGCACTGCTGCGCTTTCGCCGACCGTGACCTGGCCGGGCACGAAATATTCCACCTGGTCGACGGCGGCGGCGTGCAGCGCCGCCGATTCCCGTAAACCCTGGAGAACCGCCGAGCCGTAGGCATCGTCCGATACCAGCGCCGCAATCCGGGCATGGCCGTTGGCGGCGGCATAACCGACCACGCGCTCGATCTGCTGCGCCGGGGTAATGCCCAGAACATAGACCCCCGGCCTTGCGACCGAACGATCGTTCGTGAAAGCAAGAACAGGTACGCCGCGGCTTTGCCCCAACTGGCTGACCGCCCGCACCGAGGCGGCGAGCAGCGGCCCGAGCACGATGTCGGCGCCATCGGCAAGCGCCTCGCGCATCGCCTGTTCGGCGCCGAAGCCGGTGCCGGCGGTATCCTTCGGCAGCAGCACGAAGTCGTCGCCCGCGTGGTCGAACAGCGCCAGCTGGGCGGCATCGAGAAGCGCCGAGCCAATGCCTGCGCGCGGCCCGCTCAAAGGCAACAGGATGGCCACGCGCGCCACCCCTGGCTCGATATCCCGGTAACTCGGCGGCGGTGTCTCCGGCGCCGGCAAGTTGAGTGGCTCGATTTCGACCTCGGTCGCGGGCACCACCAGCAATTCCTCGGCGGCGGCCGGCGGCGGCTCGTCTTGCACGACCTTGGGCGGCGGCGCTACGCTGTCGGTACAGGCGGCAACGAAGGTCAACAGCGTGGCCGCGGCGAGGGCGGGAATCCAAGGTGTCTCAAACTGCCTCATCAGATGACGGTAGCGTTGGTGACCGGCCAAGTAAACTGTCGGGCGGCCTGTATCTCGTTGCAACGCCGATCGGCAACCTGCGCGATATCACCTTGCGGGCGCTCGACGTCTTGGGCCAGGCGGACGTGGTCGCTTGCGAGGACACGCGGCGGACCGGCCGCCTGCTGCGCGCGCACGCCATAGCGGCGCACCTGACTCCCTACCACGAGCACAATGCCCAGCGTGCGTTGCCGGGCCTGTTGGCCAGGCTTGCCGCAGGCGAGGCGGTGGCCCTGGTCAGCGATGCGGGCACGCCGTTGATCTCCGATCCGGGCTATCGCCTGGTCGGCGCGGCAGCCGCTGCAGGCGTGCCCGTGATCCCGATACCCGGCCCCTCCTCGGTGCTGGCCGCGCTCACGGCCTCGGGCCTGCCCACGGACCGTTTTCTCTATGCCGGCTTTCCACCGGCGAAGGCAGGCGCCCGGCGCGCCTTTTTTGCCGAGCTTGCGGACGCGCCGGCAACCCTGGTGCTGCTCGAATCGCCACGCCGCCTGGCGGCCACCTGCGTCGAGCTCGTTGCCGCCCTCGGCGACCGTCCGGCCGCCTTGGCGCGGGAATTGACCAAGCTGCACGAGACCGTGCTGCGCGAGCCCCTGTCGGCCCTGGCTGCACGCTTTGCCGACGGCCCTCCCAAGGGCGAGGCGGTGCTGGTGATAGCGCCGCCCGAGGCGAACACGACCACGCCCGAGGCGGCAGAGGTGGACGCGCAGCTTCGCGAGGCGCTGGGCTCGGGCTCGGTCTCCGATGCCGCGGCCGCTGTCGCGGCGACCACGGGTCTGCCGCGGCGGGAACTGTATGCCCGCGCTGTTGTTTTGCGCCAGGAAGGCAATGGCGCGAAGTCGTGAATCGCGCCGCCGGGCGCTGCGTTTCGGGCGTATCGCCGAAACCGTGTGTTGCTGGCGCCTGCGAATCACGGGCTGGCGGATTCTCGCCCGCGACTGGCGCGTTCCGGTTGGCGAGATAGACATCATCGCGCGCCGCGGCGAAGTCATCGCCTTCGTCGAGGTCAAGGGCCGGCGCCATGCCAACGTGGAAACCGCGCCACCGGCGCCGCGCCAGCGCCGGCGCATCGTGCGCGCCGCGGAATTGTTCCTTGCACGCCACCCGCGCTTCGCTGCACTCTACGGGCGATTCGACGTGATGTTGGTTGAGCCCTGGCCGAGCGTGAGATTTCTATGGCCCATACACCTGCCCGACGCCTGGCGCATCGACCAGGCCTGATTCTCGCCCTGCTGACGGCCCTGGCAGGCGCCCTCGCGCAAGGCGCCTGTACGCCGATCGGCCTCGGCATTGGCGCCGGGGCTGCCGCGGGCGTGGTCATCGCCCAGGAGCGCTCGGCCGGCGATGCGGTCAAGGATGCGCGCATCAACCTGGAAATCTCGGAAGCCCTGTTCCAGGCGCACATCGATGACCTGTTTCGGGAGGTCAATGTCGATGTCATGGAAGGCCGCGTAATGCTGACCGGCCAGGTCAAGACCCAGGAGCTTGCCGACCAGGCCGCGCTGATCGCCTGGAAGGTCGACGGCGTGGCCAAGGTGATCAACGAGGTCCGGGTCGGCGAGATTGATACCGTCGGCGGCGTGCGCGACGGTTGGATCACCACCAGGCTGCGCGCCCGCCTGATCGGCGATGCGGAGATTTTTGACGTCAATTACACGATCACCACCGTGGGCGGCAGCGTCTACCTGCTCGGCATCGGCCAGAGCCAGGACGAGCTCAAACGGCTGTTGGCGCATGCCCGCGACGTGCCATATGTGCGCCGGGTCGTCGCCCACGTGGTGATGAAGGACGACCCCTCGCGCGCCGCCGCTGCCGAATGAACCTCACCGTCGCCATCCAGATGGATCCCCTGGAGGGGATCGACATCGACGCCGATTCGACCTTTGCGCTGGCCCTCGAAGCCCATACCCGCGGCCATCAACTGCTGCATTATCTGCCGCGGGCGCTGAGCCTGCGCGAGGGCCGCGTGGTGGCGCGAGGCAACCAGCTCGACGTGCGCCGCGCTTACGGCGATCATTTCTCGCTCGGTGAGGCGGTGACCCTCGACCTGACCGAGGTCGACGTGGTGCTGATGCGCCAGGATCCGCCCTTCGACATGGCCTATATCACTGCCACCCATCTGCTCGAGCGCATCCACCCGGAAACGCTGGTGGTGAACGACCCGGCGCATGTGCGCAACGCCCCGGAAAAGCTCTTCGTCACAGAGTTCGAAGGGCTGATGCCGCCGACCCTGATCACCTCCGACCGGGCCGAGATCGACGCTTTCCGCGCCCGGCACCAGGACATCATAGTAAAGCCGCTCTACGGCAATGGCGGCGCCGGGGTGTTCCATATCGAACCCGGGGACGAGAACCTGAACTCGCTGCTGGAGATGTTCACCGACATCTACCGCGAGCCCATCGTGGTGCAGAAATATCTGCCCGAGGTACGCGCGGGCGACAAGCGCATCATTCTCGTCGATGGCGAGGCGGCAGGCGCGGTCAACCGGGTGCCGCCGGAAGGCGAGGCGCGCTCCAACCTGCATGTCGGCGGTACCGCCGAGGCCGCCGCCCTGACACCGCGCGAACACGAGATCTGCGCCGCCATCGGGCCAGCGCTCAAGGAGCGCGGCCTGATCTTCACGGGCATCGACGTCATCGGCGACTGGCTGACCGAGATCAACGTCACCTCGCCCACCGGCATCCAGGAGATCTCCCGCTTCGACGGCAGCGACCTTGCCGCCGCCATCTGGGACGCCATCGAGAGCAAGCGCTGAGCCAGAGACAGGGGTCACCATCGTGAACCGGAACCAGGCGACGCCCTCGAGTGACGTCTGGTTCGCCTATGACGGCGACTGCCCGGTCTGCTCTCTTGCCGCCCAGGCGCTACGTATTCGCGAAAGCGTCGGCGCCCTGCACCTGGTCGATGCCCGCCAGCAGCCGGACCATGCTCTTATCCGCGAGATCGGGGCGCGCGGGCTCGATCTCGACGAAGGCATGGTGCTGAAATATGGCGACGTCTGCTATCACGGCCGCGACGCCCTGCACATGATGGCCCTGCTCGGCAGCCGGCAGGGCTGGTTCAACCGCCTGACCGCCGCGTGCTTTCGCTTGAAGACCGTCGCCAGGCTGGCCTATCCGCCCCTGCGCGCGGCGCGGAACCTTTTGCTGCGGCTCATGGGGCGAAGCAAGATTCGCAACCTGCACAGTGGCGCTGCGCCCATATTCCAGCCAATCTTCGGCACAGAATGGGAGCGCCTGCCGCCGCTGATGCGCGAGCGCTTCGCCATCCGCCCCTACAGCGATGACACACTGGCCCTCGAAGGCACGCTCGACGTTGTCGTCTCGCCGCTGATGCGGCTGATGGCAAAGCTCAGCAGCACTTTCGTCTCGCGCTCGGGCCTTGCGGTGCCGGTAACGGTCCGCTTCCGCAGCGCCAAGCACGTGGTCGGCCTGGTCTTCGACCGCACTTTCCGCTTTGCCGATGGCGAGCAGCGCTTCGTCTCGTGCATGGAGCCTGTCGGCGGCAACGAGCTGGTCGAGTTCCTGCGTTTCGGTGTCGGCTGGCGAGTGGCCTGCCGCTGGACCGGCCAATCGGTAGTGTTCGCCCATCGCGGCTATGTCTGGCGCCTCTTCGGCATGCTCGTGCCGCTGCCGCTCGGCCTGCTCATCGGCGCCGGTCATGGCGAAGAGACGCCGACCTCCGAGGACGGCTTCACCCTCACCGCCTATGCCGCACATCCTTGGTTCGGCACGACCTTCAGCTATGGCGGCCCGTTCAGGCTGTCGCGCGGCTCGCCGTAGCACGACTTTTCGGTTGCGTTGCGCTGGCCCACACTCGACTGTGGCGGGCGGGGAGGACGGCGCATGGTCTCTCGTTGCCATACGGTGGCGTATCACGGCGTGGACGTGGTGGATGTCGAGGTTCAGGTGCAGATCGGCGCCGGGCTGTCGAGCTTCACCGTGGTCGGCCTGCCGGACAAGGCGGTGGCGGAATCGCGCGAGCGCGTGCGCGCGGCGCTGGCTGCCCTCGGCCTCTCCCTGCCGGCCAAGCGCATCACCGTCAACCTGGCGCCCGCCGACCTGCTCAAGGAAGGCAGCCACTTCGACCTGCCCATCGCCGTCGCGGTGCTGGCGGCCATGGGCGTGCTGCCGAGCGATATGGTCGACGAGTATTGCGCCCTTGGCGAGCTGGCGCTCGATGCCCGCATCATGCCCGTGCCCGGCGTCTTGCCGGCGGCGCTGGCCGCCTCGGCCTCGGAGCGCGGCCTGATCTGCCCGGCGGCACAAGGCGGCGAAGCGGCCTGGGCCGGCATCGGCGTGCTGGCGCCCGATTCGCTACTGGCGCTGGTGAACCATTTCAAGGGCACGCAGGTGCTGAGCCCGCCCGAGCCTGCCGTCGCCGCAGAGACCGAGGCGCCGCTGGACCTTATCGACATCAAGGGCCAGGAGGTCGCCAAGCGGGCGCTGGAGATCGCCGCCGCGGGCGGCCACAACCTGCTCATGATCGGCCCGCCCGGCGCCGGCAAGTCGATGCTGGCCCAGCGGCTGCCGGGCCTGCTGCCGCCGCTCGATTCGTCGGAGATGCTGGAGGCGAGCATGATCGCCTCGGTGGCCGGCGCGCTGACCGGCGGCGAGCTGGTGCGGCGGCGGCCCTTTCGCGCGCCGCACTTCTCGGCCTCGGTCTCGGCCATGGTCGGCGGCGGACCCAAGGCCCGGCCCGGCGAGGTCTCGCTGGCCCATCTCGGCGTGCTGTTCCTCGACGAAGTGCCCGAGTTCCAGCGTCCGGCTCTCGAAGCCCTGCGCCAACCCCTCGAAAGCGGCCAGGTCACCGTCGCGCGGGCCAACGCCCATGTCACCTATCCGGCACGGGTACAGCTGATCGCGGCGATGAATCCCTGCCGCTGCGGCTGGCCCGACGATCCCGAACGCATGTGCAACCGCAAGCCCCGCTGCCTGACCGACTATCAGGGCAAGCTCTCGGGCCCGCTGCTCGACCGCATCGACCTGCATGTGGAAGTGCCGGCCCTGAGCGCCGCCGACCTCGCCTTGCCGCCGCCTAGCGAAGGCTCGGACGCAGTGGCAGCACGTGTCGCCAAGGCCCACGCCATCCAGCGTGCCAGGCTCGCCGAGGACGGCGCCGACGAATCCATCCGCTCCAACGCCCAGACCGACGGCGCCCTGCTGGAGCGCATCGCCACCCCCGACGACGCCGGGCGCACCCTGCTCGCCCAGGCCGTCGACCGCATGCGCCTCTCGGCCCGTGGCTTCCACCGGGTCTTGAAAGTCGCCCGCACCCTCGCCGACCTAGACGGCACCGACGGCATCCGCCGCGCCCACATCGCCGAGGCACTGAGCTACCGCCGCATCGCGCCGCAGGGGGTGGGGTGAAAGGAATCCTTCAGTTGCCCTGAAAGCGCCAATTGACGATGGCCGCCATCGCTGTGCTACACAGCGCGGACCACTGCTGTTGCACACGGAGACGACATGACGAGCGATGCGAAGGCGCGGCTGATCGAGATTGTGGCTGAACGGTCGTTGATAACGGGCAAGGAGATGACACTGACCTCGGGCGCCACCAGCCGCTTTTATTTCGACATGAAGCCGACGACCTTCGACGGCGAGGGCGCAGCGATCATCGGCGACATGCTGCTCGATGCCATCGACGGGCGTGAGGTAGACTATGTGGCCGGGCTGGAGATGGGCGCCTTGCCGGTGGTGATGGCGGCGATCCTACGCGGGCGTGAGCGCGGGCGTACGCTCGATGGCTTTTGCGTGCGCAAGGCGCCCAAGGGCCACGGCACGCGGCGGCTGGTGGAGCGCGAGCTGGAGCCCGGCGCCAAGGTCGTCGTGGTCGAGGACGTGACAACGACCGGCGGCTCGGCGCTGAAGGCGGCCGAGGCGGTGCGCGAGGTCGGCGGCGAGGTGACGCTTGCCGTCACCGTGGTCGACCGCCTCGAAGGCGCACGCGCAGAGCTCACCAAGCATGGCCTGGAGCTGATCGCCCTGATCGAGGCGAGCGACTTCGACACCAAGAGTTGAGCCCTTGCGGGCACCTGCTTTGGGCCACACATGTTCATGATGTTGAGCCGAATTCTCGTAGCCGTTCTTCTTTTCGCCGCCGGCGCCGCCCAGGCTGCCGCGCCGGAGAACTGGCCGGCCGGCGACCGCGAGCAGGTGGCGCGCATAGAGGCCTATCTCGAAGCGATGACCACCGTGCGGGCGAACTTCCTGCAGGTGAACGCCGACGGCACGCTGGACAGCGGCATCATGTGGCTCTGGCGCCCCGGCCTGGCGCGTATCGAATATGCGCCGCCGACCGAGGTGCTGATGGTCGCCACCGGCACCTGGCTGGTCTACTTCGACGCCGAACTCGACCAGGTCAGCCATATTCCCGCCGATTCCGGCCCCTTCCGCTTTTTGCTCGACGAAGAAGTGCGATTCGGCGAAGGCGTCGAGCTGCGCGCCCTGGCGCGCGGCGGCGGCCTGCTCAAGCTCACCCTCGCCGATGCCGAGGACCCGGGCGCCGGCTCGGTGACGCTGGTGTTCGACGAAACACCCATGGCGCTGCGCCAATGGGAGGTGCGCGACGCCCAGGGCTTCCTCACCATCGTCACCCTGACCGACGCGATCACCGGCGAGAGCTTCGAGCGCGACTGGTTCTATTTCCCCGACAGCGCCCGCAAACCCGACTTCCGCATCGGTCAGTTCCGATGAGGGCGGCGGCGCTGCTGGCGCTGCTGCTGAGCTTTCCCGCCGCCGCCGAGACCCTGGTGCTGGGCATAGCCCCGGCGCATCAGCGCATCGGTCAGGCGATCGCGGGCGTCATCGAGGCGGCAACGCCTCATAGCGTCGCATTGCGGCCTGACGGCGGGGAGCTCGCCATTGTCGATGGCGCGCCCGGCAATCGCCTGCATCTGGCGACGC
This sequence comes from uncultured Rhodospirillaceae bacterium, assembly GCA_964408735.1. Taxonomy (GTDB): domain Bacteria; phylum Pseudomonadota; class Alphaproteobacteria; order UBA7887; family UBA7887; genus UBA7887. Next base: position 48,316 of record CAYPAX010000013.1, read on the forward strand.
TTTACGCACAAGCCGTACACGTGCTTGAGCCCGGTGGCCGCGTCGTCGCGCCTGTGCCGAGCGCCGCAGTGAAACGCGCGCTGGCCGCTGGCGCCGTCTTGCGGGCACCGAGCGAGGCGGAGCTGCAAGGCTGGCGCCGGGCGATGATTCCGGCCGGTACCTACGCTGGCCAAGACGAGCCGCTGGCGAGCGCGCTCGGCTACGTCTATCTCGCCGTCGCCGCCGATCTCGATCGCGCGGTCGTTTTCGACATCGCCTTGGCCCTGATGGACGGGCGCACCCGACTCGCGGCAGCCGATGCCGCGCTCGCCGGCATCACGCCGCGGATGCTGGCTTTCGGCATCGGCGTGCCGACACATCCCGGCGCCGAAGCCGCCTACCGCGAGCGCGGGCTGTTGCCGTAAGTGGCGCGCCCGTGATAGCGAGGCGCCATGAGCAACCCCAGCGCCCCCTTGGTCGGCGTCACAGCCTGCGTCAAACATGTCAGCCCGCATGATTTCCACGTTGCGGGCGACAAGTATCTTGGGGCCGTGGCAGATGCTGCCGGAGCGATTCCGGTGGTGCTGCCCGCCTTCGGTCCCGATACTGATTTCGCTGGGCTTTGCGCGCGCCTCGACGGCCTCTTCGTCACGGGCAGTTCCTCGAACGTCGAACCGCACCATTATGACGGTCCGGCCAGTGCTCCCGGTACCCTGCACGATGCGCGGCGCGATGCCACCACCCTGCCGCTGATCCGCGCCGCGCTCGATGCCGGCCTGCCGTTGCTCGCGGTCTGCCGTGGCTGCCAGGAGCTCAATGTGGCACTTGGCGGCACCCTGCATCAGACCGTGCATGACGTGCCCGGTCGCGACGATCACCGGGCCGACGAAAGCCGGCCGCTGGATATCCAATACGGCCCAGCACATCCGGTGCGCCTGGTCGAGGGCGGCGCCTTGCACGCCCTCATCGGAGAGGAAGAGATCATCGTAAATTCCATTCATTCCCAAGGTATCGATAGCCTCGGCAAGGGCCTCATAGTCGAGGCCATGGCACTTGACGGGCAGATCGAAGCCGTGCGCGTCGAAGGTGCGCAAGCTATGGCGCTGGCCGTGCAGTGGCATCCCGAGTGGCACTATTGGGAAAGCGAGGCTTCAAAGACGATCTTCGCGGCTTTCGGCGCCGCCTGCCGGGAGGGCATGGCGTGAGGGTCGTAAGCTGGAACGTCAATTCGGTGCGCTTGCGCCTTGACAGCGTCGCGCGGCTGACCGAGGAAACGGCCCCCGACGTGCTCTGCCTGCAAGAGATCAAGGTCTCGGACGCGCTGTTTCCCCATAACGACATCGCGGCTCTTGGCTATGCGCACCAAGCCGTCTATGGCCAGAAGGGCTATCACGGCGTCGCAATTCTCTCGCGCCTACCTTTCGACAGACCGACCCGGCGCGAATGGTGGGGCAAGGCCGAATCGCGGCATCTTTCGGTTCGTTTGCCCGGCAATATTGTTCTGCACAATTTCTATGTGCCGGCGGGTGGCGACATACCCGATGCTGACGAAAATCCCAAATTCGCCCACAAACTGGGCTTTCTGGATGAAGTCAGTGCCTGGTTCCGCGACACGCGCCAGCCGGCGCGCCAGATCCTGCTCGGCGACCTCAACATCGCGCCGCTCGAAAGCGATGTCTGGTCGCACAAGAAGTTGCTGCACATCGTCAGTCACACGCCCATCGAAGTGGAGAAGCTCGGCATCCTGGCGGCCTCGCGCAAATGGGTCGACGCGGTGCGAAGGTTCATACCGCCTGACGAGAAGCTCTATAGCTGGTGGAGCTACCGCGCCCGCGATTGGGAGGCGGCCGATCGCGGCCGCCGGCTCGATCACATCTGGGTCAGCCCCAAGCTCGCGCCTGCCCTCAGCGATGCCCATATCTTGAGACGGGTACGCGGCTGGACAAAACCGTCGGACCACGCGCCGGTCATCGTAGATCTAGACCCGTGAGCGAGACGCGCTGGCAGGGCGTATTCTTTGGCCTCGGCATCGGTTGGCTGGCTGCCTATTGTCACTTCAAGTTGCCGCTGGCCTTGCCGGCGATGGCCGAGGCTTTCGGCTACAGCAAGCTGCTCGGCGGCGCCCTGATGTCGGTCTTCGCGCTGGCCGGCCTGGCCTTGTCGGCGGCCGTCGGCAGAGGCGTCTCCGGCGGCCACGCCAGCCAGCTGGTCGCCGCTGCCCTGGCGGCGATCGCGGCCGGCGGTGCTGTCGGCCTGACCTGGCCCGAGGCGGGCGCCGCCATGCTATTCGCGCGTGTCCTCGAGGGCATCGGCTATGCCATCCTGGCGGTGGCCGGCGCCGTGATCGCCGATGGCCATGCCGCGCAGCGACACCGCGCCATGGTCATGGCGCTCTACGCCGCATGGATTCCGGCCGGGCAATTGACCGCCGTCGCGGTGGCCTTGCCGACCGGGGCGGACTGGCAGGCGCTGTGGGCGCTGTCATTTGTCGGCGCGTTGATCCTCGCCGCCTGGGCTTGGCGCCTCGGGCGCCTCGCGCCTGAGCCCGCCAGCGAAACGCCCCGGGACAACACGGCGGCTTCGCCCGAGCGCCTGCTCGCGATCCGCGCCGCGGCCTTGTTGTTCACGCTTTGGTCGATCCAGTACATGGCCTACATGACCTGGCTGCCGTCGTTTCTGGTCGAGGCGCACGATCTGGCGATCGGGGCCGTGGTGCTGGGCTATGGCATCTCGCCGGCGATCGTGCTGGTCTGCAACCAAATCGGCGGCGCTCTGCTCGGGCGCGGTGTGCCGTTGGCCCGGATTCTGCTGCCGGCCCTGACGGTGCAGGCCGCAACATGGCTGCTGGTGCCGGCCACGGCTGCCGACTGGACCGGCCTGCTGTCGCTCTTCGCCTACGGCGCCAGCACCGGCTTTACCACCGTCTGCCTGTTCGCCCTGCCGTCGCGGCTGGCGGGCCCCGGCCTCGATATGGCGCGCGGCTTCGGCATTCTCATGGCCGGCCGCAATCTCGGCGTTCTCGCCGGACCGCTCGCCTTGCCGCCACTGTTGCTGATGGCCGGCGATTGGAGCGCCATCGGCCCGGTCTTCGGGGCGGTAACTCTCGTAGCGCTAGGGCTGGCGGTCTGGCTGGTTGGGGCCGCTCAGCGCGCCAGCCGATAGCCGCCGGTCTCTGTCAGCAGGATCTGCGCGTTCGACGGATCGCTCTCGATCTTCTGGCGCAGGCGGTAGATGTGGGTCTCCAGGGTGTGGGTGGCGACCGCGGCGTTGTAGCCCCAGACCTCATCGAGCAGCACGTCGCGGCCGATCACCTTGTCGCCGGCCCGGTAGAGGAACTTGAGGATCGCCGTTTCCTTCTCGGTGAGGCGGACCTTGCGCTTGCCTTCCCCGTCGACGAGCATCTTGTTGCCGGGCTGGAAAGTGTAGGGGCCGATGGTGAAGACCGCGTCGTCTGTCAGCTCGTGATGGCGCAATTGGGCGCGGATGCGCGCCAGCAGCACGCCGAGCCGGAAGGGCTTGGTGATGTAGTCGTTGGCGCCCGAATCGAGGCCCAGAATGGTATCGGCTTCGGTATCGGCGCCGGTCAGCATGATGATCGGGGTCTTGAGCCCGGCCCGGCGCATCAGGCGGCAGGCCTCGCGCCCGTCCATGTCAGGCAGGCCGATATCGAGCAGGATGAGATCGAAGCGTTGCGACTCGATCAGCTCCAGCGCCTCGGCGGCGGTCTTCGCCTCCACCACCTCGAACTCCTGATGCAAGTGGAGCTGCTCCGCCAGCGACTCCCGTAACGGCTCATCGTCCTCGACAAGCAAAATGCGCTTTTCCGCCCCGGTCGGCTCCATCAAAACTCGGGCTCCGCCACGGGCCCGCTCCCTGGTCAGATGTCTCGGCGCGGCGCCTATTGCTCGACCGTCACGCCGTGCCAAAAGGCAATATGGCCGCGGATATTGTCGGCCGCCGATTTGGTTTCCGGATAGTACCAGGCAGCATCCTGGTTCTCCTCCCCGTTCACACGCACATGATAATAGTGCGCTTCACCCTTCCACGGGCACCAACTGGTGTGCTCGCTGTCGGCAAAATGCTCGGCTACGATGGTTTCGGGAGGAAAATATACATTCCCCTCGACGATCTCGAAGCGATCGCTCTCGGCCAGCACGGCACCGTTCCACATGGCTTTGGCCATGGCGCTCCCCACAGATTTCACACCCGAAGCAGCGGCGAGTTTAGCCGCCGCTCCCGCCGCGTCAATGCGCGGCAAGCGCGGCGGGGGTGGCACGCCGCCTGGGACGCCTATATATGGAGGGCATCCGAAGACGCTGAGAGCGCGAGGCCGTGGACGAGACTTCATTCGAACCGATCGAGGCCGAGACGCCCCATGCCGTGATCGCGGTGGATCGCGCTATCGGCGATCTGCGCCGCGGCGGCATGGTGCTGCTGCACGATGGCGACGGCGCCTCGTTGATATTGTCGAGCGAATATGCCAGCGCCGCACGCCTGCGCCGCCTCGCCATGGCCTCCAACGGGCCGGTGATGCTGGTGCTGACGGCTCAGCGCGCCAAGGTGCTGGGCCTAGCTGCGGACGAGGCCGGCGGCGTCGCCCTGACCTTGCCCGCTGCGGTCGATCCCGCGCGCGTCCACGACCTCTCGGACCCCACCGCCCCGGCCGATCCCACCGGCGTTCGCGCCTCCGGGCTGACGCTCGCCGACGCAGGGGCCCGTGACATGGCGGCGGTCCGCCTGGCCAAGCTTTCCAGCCTGCTGCCGGCGGTGCTCACCGGGCGCCTCGATACGGCGGAAGCGAGCGCGACCGAGCGCCTGCTGGCGGTCAGCGCGGCCGATATCCAGCGCTATGGCAGCACGGCATCCGGCATGCTCAACCGGGTCAGCGCCGCCAAGGTGCCCTTGGCCGACGCTCCGGACACCACCATCGTTGCCTTCCGCCCGGCAGACGGCGGCAGCGAGCACCTGGCCATGATGATCGGCGAGCCGGCCACTGGCGCGCCCACCCTGGTGCGCATCCACTCGCAATGTTTTACCGGCGACCTCGTGGGCAGCCTGCGCTGCGACTGTGGCGACCAGCTGCGCGGCGCCATCCGCTTCATTGCCGAGAGCGGCGGCGGCGTGCTGCTTTATCTCACCCAGGAGGGCCGTGGCATCGGCCTGGTCAACAAATTGCGCGCCTATGAGCTGCAGGACGACGGCCTGGATACCTTCGAGGCCAACGAGCAACTGGGCTTCGATGCCGACGAGCGTCACTACCAGGTGGCGGCCGAGATGCTGGGCCAGCTCGGCATCGAGCACGTGCGCCTGCTGACCAACAACCCGGACAAGATCGCCGGGCTGGAGCGCTGCGGCGTGGCCGTGAGCGAGCGCGTGCCCCACAGCTTCCCCGCCAACGCCCACAATTCCCGATACCTGGCGACTAAGGCGGAACGCGGCGGACATTTGCTCTAAAGGCGGCACAATCTGCCCGCCTTCGTCCAAGAAAGCGCCGATTTCGGGGCCTTTCGGTTGGCACGCGGCTTGCGTCCCGCAATGCCATGACTGCCACGCCGCATGTTCCTGCCCACACCCACGCGCCTGTCGTCGGGCGCGACGTGCATGCGCGCCTGGCCGGCACGCGACCTAACGGCGGCCCCGACAGCGCGCCTTTCTGGGGCGACGACGGCTTCGGCTTCGACGATGTCATCGATCTCATAAACCCCTTGCAGCACATTCCCGTGGTCAACTGGATCTACCGCGCCATCACCGGCGACGAGATCGCCACGGGCCCGCGCATTCTCGGTGGCGCCCTGTTCGGCGGCGGCCCCCTCGGCGCCGGTATCGCGGTCGCCACGGGCGCCGCCAATGCGGAGCTTGAGCAGCGCACCGGCAAGGATGCCGGCGAACACGTGCTGTCCTGGCTCGGTATCGAAGGTGCAGAGCCCGCCGCGACAGCCGTTGCCGAAGCGCCCGCTCCGACCGTGCAGTTTCCGCCCCGCCCCGCCATGGTGGCGGAGGTGGAGGGCCTGCCCTGGCTCGACGGACCCGCGGCCCGGCCGAGCCCGGCACCCGCGCCGGCGGCGCCCCTCCCCGCCGCCGCCGCGGTCGTGCCCGCAACGACACCGGCGCTATCCGCCGATCAGTGGCAGATGTTGATGAACTCCCTGACCGACGCACCCCTGCCGGCACAGGCCGAGCCGGTCATGCAGCCCCTGCCAGCGCCGCAACACGCGCCCGTGCCCGCGCCGCAACCGGGGCCACGCAGCGATGTCCACCAGCAACCCGCCGACGTCGCCGCCGCCATGATGCGCGCCCTCAACAAATACGAGACCCTGGCGCGCCAGCGCAGCGAATAGATCTCCGAATCGGCAAATGCCGGGGCCGCTTGAGCGTCGGCCCTCGGACCTATAGGCTCGAAGATCCTGAGCCATATGAATCGCCTGGGGGGCCAAAAGGACCCTTCGCGGGGTCTTCTTCCGGGTAAGGGAGGTGTTTCATGAAAACCAGGAAAAGCTTGGCCGTGCTCTGCGGCCTGAGCGTTGCGCTTTGCGTCTCGACGGCGGCAACGGCCGCGCAATTGAGCGGCCGCGTGACCGACAGTGGCGGCAATGGCCTAGCCGGGCTGATGGTCTCGGCAAAGAGCAGCACCGGCATCGAGGTCACCGTGTTTACGGCCGGCGACGGCAGCTATGCGCTGACAGGCTTGCTCGGCAACGGCCAGACGGTCACCGCCAAGGGACCGGGCTGGCTTTCGGCGACACAGGTGGTCTCCGTGCCGCTCGAAGGCGGCGCCGGGCTGGATATCAAGCTGACAGGCCATCCCGATGCCAAGCAGGACCTTTCCGGCGCCCATTGGATGGGCTTGCTGCCCGATGGCGGGAAGAAGCGCGAGTTCATGATCAACTGCGTCAGCTGTCACGAGATCGGCCACGCGCGCGTGACCAAGGACGGCCAAGCTCGCAGCGCGGCCCAATGGGCGGAAGCCATTGCCCTGATGCGCTCCACCGACGTCTACGGCCTGACGCCGCCCGACTTCGATGACGCGGCTTACGCCAAATGGCTGGCTGGTAACCTGTCCGACCGGCGGGCGGCGAGCATTACCCTGCCGCCAATCGTCTCGGGCGAAGTGGCGCAGGCCCGATATACCGAGTATCCGGTGCCGGCGGCGTTCTCGCTGCCGCATGATCTGGTGATGGGGCCCGACCGTCGCGTCTGGCTGACCGGCTTCTTCAACGACGTGGTCTGGGCCTACACGCCTGACAGCGGCGCGGTGCAGACCTATCACGTCAACGCCACGCCCGACACGCTGGCGCAGGTGCGCGCCCTGGAGTTCGACGGCAACGACGATCTCTGGATACTCAACGGCGGCACCTCGTCGATCGTGCGGCTGGATATCGCCTCGGGCGCCTACGAGACCTTCAATGCCGACATGTACGCCCACAGCCTCGATCTCGATTCCGCGGGCAACATCTGGGTCAACGACTATTTCGGCAAGCCTGAGCGCATCGGCGTCGTAAACGCCGCGACCGGCGCTGTCGAGACCATGACCATCCCCAGCGCCGGCTTGACCGAGGCCAACGGACTGCCGCTGCCCTATGGGCTGCAGGTCGATGCAAAGGACCGGCTGTGGGTGACCATGCTGGCGGCCAATACCCTGGTGCGCTACGACACCCGCACAGGCGAGGCCAAGCTCTACCAAATGCCGACGGCGAATTCGGGACCGCGCCGCCCCGGCCTCGGACCCGACGGCATTCTCTGGATTCCGGAGTTCGCCGCCGGCAAGCTGGCCAAGTTCGATCCGGAGAGCGAAAGCTTCACCGAATACGATCTCGGCCTCTCCGCTGCCGGCCCCTACGACGTCGAGGTCGACCAGAGGACGGGCATGGTCTGGGTCAGCGGCTCCAACGACAGCAGCATCTTCCGCTTCGATCCCGCGAGCGAGACGTTCACCCGCTATCCCTGGCCGACCGAGCCGGGCTTCATTCGCCATATCGCGGTCGACGAGGAAACGGGCGACGTCTGGGCGGCGTATTCGTCCTACCCGCCGGGTGCGCCGAAGCTGGTTCGTCTGCAACCGAACGGGTGAGGCCGGGCGCCGCCCGGCGCTACATGAAGTTCTGGCCGTCCTCGACCGGCAGCACGGTACCGGTGATGAAGTCGGACTGAGACGAGGCGAACAGCAGGACGGCGCCGTCGAGCACCTCTGGCGTGCCGACGCGCTGGCGCGGCAGGCGCTTGATCAGGCGCTGGCCGCGCTCGTCCTGCCAATAGGCCTGATTGATCGGCGTTTCGATATAGCCCGGCGCGATGCAATTGACCTGGATGGCGTGCGACGCCCATTCCAGCGCCAGCGATTTGGTCATCTGCACCAGCGCAACCTTGGTCATGCTGTAGATGGAGAGCTGGCCGAGGGTGCGGATGGCGGCCATCGAGGCGATATTGACAACCTTGCCGCCACGCCCCGTCTCGATCATGCGCCGGCCGACCGCCTGGGCCATCAGCCAGGCGCCTTTCTGGTTGACGTCGTGAATGAAGTCGTACTCGGCCTCGTCGTAATCGACCGCCCATTTCTGGATGCTGACGCCGGCATTGTTGAGCAGGATATCTATCGGCCCCAGCGCCGCCTCGCCGGCTGCCACGGCCTCGGCTATGCTGCTGCCGTCGGCGAGATCGAGGGTCACGGGCTCGGCCCGCCCGCCCGCCTCGGCGATCTCGGCCGCAACCTCTTCCAGACGCTCGCGGCGTCGCGCGGCAACGACAACGCTGGCGCCGGCTTGCGCCAGGGTCAGCGCAGCATGGCGGCCGAGGCCGCTCGAGGCGCCGGTTACCAGCGCCGTCTTGCCCTGCAATAACGTGCTGTCAGCCAGCATCGAGTTGGCGCCGGAACATGCCGACGATCTTGACCGCAATGGCGCGTGGGCTATCGCCGCCCGGCCTATACCAGTTGAGCACGCCGTTCAACGCGCTGAGCAGGGTCAGGCGAAGGACGCGCCTGTCGGTTCGTGGCGCCAGCGGCAGGTCGTCGATGATCGCCGCGAACCGCCCTTCATACTCGCGACGATGCCGGATCAGGCGCTTGCCGAGATCGCTTTCGCCGCGCGGCTCGACCCGCGCCACCACGGCGCAACAGTCACTGCCGTCGAGCAGCGCTTCAAGATGCGCCACCGCGGCACGCTCAAGACGCGTCCACGGCGTTCGTGCCATCACCGAGGCGGTCTCGACCGCGGCCATGATCTCGGCCACGCCACGCTCGTAGACGGCCTCGAAAAGATGATCCTTGGCTCGGAAAAAGTAATAGAGCGAGCTTGCCTGCACGCCGACCTCGGCGGCAATGGCACGCACCGAAGTGCCGTCGTAGCCGCGTTGGGCGAACGACCTGGCGGCGGCATCGAGGAGCTGATTGCGCCGGTCGCCCCGCGCCCGTGCCGATACCGTATCGATTGCCACCATGCTCTGCCCCCGCGGGCCTGCCAGATTATGGCTGGGACGGTCGCTCGTTGGATTCGAAGAGTCAAGGGATTGCGCCGCCCGTCACACCAATGATATTCTTCTTTTACCTAACGAACGTTCGCTGTAGGAAATGAGATGTCCGGAGACGGCGAAAGGGGCGCGGCGCGCCCACCGCGGGTGCTGATCACCAAGATCGGCCTCGACGGCCATGATCGCGGCTCACGCCTGGTCGCGACCTTTCTTCGCGATGCCGGCATGGAGGTCGTCTATACCGGGCCCTGGCAGGAGATTGCGACCGTGGTCGTTATGGCCGACCAGGAGGATGTCGACGTCATCGGCGTCTCCTCCCTGGCCAGCGACCATCTCATCGTTCCCGACCTGATGGCCGCGCTCGCCGAGGCCGGGCTTGGGCATGTCGCGGTGGTCGTCGGCGGTGTGGTTCCCGATGGCGAGGAGCAGCTGTTGCGCGATGCCGGCGTGGCCGAGATCTTCCACCCGGGCAGCGCGCGCGAGGATATCGTCCGGCGCATTGCCTCCCTGGCAGCGCAAGCGCGCGGGGCAGAGTGATGGGTGACTACGAGGACGCCAAGGCGCGTTGGCAAGACCGCTACGGCAGCACCGACGATGAGCGCCGCAACCGCTCCGGCATCCCGCTCGAGCCGCTCTACGGGCCCGACGACTGGGACTCCTCGCGGACCATGGCCGACCTCGGCTTTCCCGGCGAGGCCCCGACCACGCGGGGCATCCACGACAGCATGCATCGCGGCCGCCCCTGGAGCCCCCGCCTGGTGGTCGGCTTCGGCCTGCCCGAGGACTACAACGCGCGCATGCGGGCACTCGTCGAGAGCGGCATCACCGGGCTCTACGTGGCGCCCTGCAACAGTCACATGCGCGGTTTTGACGCCGATGCGGTGCCGCGCGCCCTGCTCGGCACCTGCGGCACCGTCATCTCGACCAGCGAGGATCTGGCGATCTGCCTGGAGGGACTGGCCATCGACACCCAGTCAACCAGCCTCGGCGATACCGCGCCCTATACGCTGTCCGCGATGCTGTTCAAGGTCGCGCGCGACCGCAGCATTCCGTGGACCGCGTTGGCCGGCACCACCAACCAATCCGACTACCTGTCACATGCCGCGGCGCTGCATATGTTCTTTCGCGTATCCCTGCCCGGGCAACGGCGCCTGCTGCTCGATCACATCGAATGGATGCTGCGCGAGGCGCCGCGCTGGAACGCGCTGTCGGTGGTCGGCCAGCACATTCAGCAGGCCGGCGCCACGCCGGCCGAGGCCATGGGACTGACCCTGAGCACGGCCATCCAATATGCCGAGGACCTGATCGCCCGCGGCCACGAGGCGGATGCGGTTCTGCCGCGCTTCAGCTTCTTCTTCGACATCTCGATCTCGTTCTTCGAGGAAGTGGCCAAGTTCCGCGCCGGGCGGCGCATCTGGAACCGGGTCACGCGCGAGCGCTTCACCGCCCGCGATCCGAGAGCGCAACGCTTTCGCTTTCATGCTCAGACCTCGGGCGTGGACCTGACCCGCCAGCAACCGCTGAACAATATCGCCCGCGTCGCCGTGCAGGCCATGGCCGGCATTTTCGGCGGGCTGCAGTCGCTGCACACGGACAGCTATGACGAGGCACTCGGCACGCCAACGGCGCCGGCCGCGCAGATCGCCGTCGCCACGCAAACCATCCTGCAGCACGAGGCCCATCTCGACGACGTCATCGACCCCCTCGGCGGCTCGTTCTATGTCGAGCGCCTGACCGACGAGATGGAGGCCGAGATCGAGGCCGTGATGGCCAGGATCGAAGACGCCGGCGGCATGTACCGGGCCGTCGAGAGCGGCCTGGTGCAGCGCATGATCGGCGAGTCAGCGCGCCGGGCGCAGGAGCGCCTGGAGCGCGGCGAGGACAAGCAGGTCGGCGTCACCGTGCATCGCCAGGCCGATGATCCGGGCGAGCGCCCGCCGCCGCAAGCGCGGCCCGATCCGGCAAGGCTCGACGCCTATCTGGCGCGCCTCGATGCCTTCAAGGCGGCCCGCGACCAGGCGGCGGTGCAGGCTACGCTCGACGCTCTGGCGCGCGCCTGTTCGCGCCCGGACGACAATATCCACGGCCGCGTCGTTGCGGCCACGCTCGCCGATGCCACTCACGGCGAGATCTGCGCCACCGTGCGCAACGAGCTGGGTACGGGCGAGCCCCTCGTCGTTGCCTGACGCACGGCGAATCGCTGCGCCCGATGTCGCGCGGCCGGCCGCCCACGTCGTTGCTGCGAGGAGCGAATGCGGGCCCTCTTGCCCGGCCAATGCCTTGGCTTGACAGGCTGGGGCAAAATGTTTCGCGCAGGCGATATTTTCGCTGGATTTGTGAGGCAAAGCTCAGGAATGTGTCGCCTGCGCGTGCGCGACGAACTGGCGAGCCGAGGGAGACCCATGCCGGGACAGACGGGTGAGACCGCAGTCACACGAAATCGCAAACTGCTCGCCTGGGTCGAGGAGATGGCGGCGCTTGCCAAGCCCGCCTCGATCCATTGGTGCGACGGCTCGCAAGAGGAATATGAGCGGCTCTGTGCCCGGATGGTGGCGGCAGGCACCTTGATCCCGCTGAATGCGGAAAAGCGGCCCGGCTGCTTCCTGGCGCGCTCAGATCCCGCGGATGTCGCGCGGGTGGAGAACCGCACCTATGTCTGCCCTGCCGACGAAGCCGATGCCGGCCCCAACAACAATTGGCGCGATCCCGCCGAGATGAAGGCACGCTTGCGCGAATTGTTCGACGGCGCGATGGCGGGCCGGACGATGTACGTCATCCCCTTCTCCATGGGCCCGCTGGGCTCGCGCATCGCCCATATCGGCGTCCAGCTCTCGGATTCTCCCTATGTCGCGGCGAGCATGCGCACCATGACCCGCATGGGGCAGAAGGCCCTCGATGCCTTGGGCGACGGCGATTTCGTGCCCTGCATGCACACCCTCGGCGCGCCGCTCAAGCCCGGCCAGGCCGATGTGCCCTGGCCCTGCAACGAAGAGAAATACATCGTCCACTTCCCGGAGGAGCGCGCGATCTGGTCGTTCGGCAGCGGCTATGGCGGCAACGCCCTGCTCGGCAAGAAGTGCTTCGCGCTCCGCATTGCCTCGGTGATGGGCCGCGACGAAGGCTGGCTGGCCGAGCATATGCTGATCCTCGGCCTGGAATCGCCGGCCGGCGAGAAGACCTATGTCGCGGCGGCCTTCCCCAGCGCCTGCGGCAAGACCAATCTCGCCATGCTGATACCGCCGGCCGGCTACGAGGGCTGGAAGGTGCATACGGTCGGCGACGATATCGCCTGGATCAAGCCAGGCGAGGACGGCCGCCTCCATGCCATAAATCCGGAGGCGGGCTATTTCGGCGTGGTGCCCGGAACCTCGAGCAAGACCAACCCCAACGCCATGACAATGCTCGAGCGCGACACCATTTTCACCAATGTTGGGCTCACCGACGACGGCGACGTCTGGTGGGAGGGCATCGACGGCGACCCGCCCGACCACCTCATCGATTGGCAAGGCAAGGACTGGACGCCCGATTGCGGGCGCAAGGCGGCGCATCCCAACGCGCGCTTCACCTGTGCGACCAGCCGCTGCCCGAGTATCGATCCGGCCTGGGACGATCCCGACGGCGTTCCCATCGACGCCTTCATTTTCGGCGGCCGCCTCAGCCATACCTTCCCGCTGGTCTATGAATCCCGCGATTGGGCGCACGGCGTCTATCTTGCTGCGACCATGGGCTCGGAAGCGACCGCCGCGGCGGCGGACCAGGCCGCCATCCGGCGCGACCCCATGGCGATGCTGCCCTTCTGCGGCTACAACATGGCGGACTATTGGCGCCATTGGCTGACCCTCGGGCAGGGACTCGCCAAGCCGCCGAAGATCTTCCGCGTCAACTGGTTCCGCAAGGACGACCAAGGCCACTTCCTCTGGCCCGGCTTCGGCGAGAACATGCGCGTCCTCGAATGGATCGTCTCCCGCGCCCACGGCCGCGCCGAGGCCGCCTCCAGCCCCTTCGGCGGCATGCCCCGGCATGACGATCTGAACTGGCGCGGACTGGATTTCGCCGCAGCCGATTTCAGCGACATCATGGACATCGACCGCGACGCCGCCCTGGCCGAGACGGCAGCGCAAAACGACCTGTTCCAAAGCTTCGAGGACAAGCTGCCGGCTGCGCTTGAAGACCAACGCCAGGCCCTGGCCGCACGCCTCGGCGAGGGCGAGGAGATCTGGCGCATCGGGGGGTGAGGGCACTGCCGGGGGGCAGATGGGCTGCAAACACTTTTCTGGCTGAGATGGCTCTTGGCCTATCAGGCGCCAAGCATCAGGGCGATCATGTGGCAACTCGAGCGGTCGGTGCCGCAAAACCTCCGACTCCAGCCGAAACGCACGCAAGGGCAGGAAGGGAGGGGTAAAGCCAAGAAGAGGCCTTCCATCTCCCGGCTCGGGCAGGATTGCGGTCGACTGATCATTTGGCCGAATCGGTGCGACCGGTTCTCACCGGCAAGATGTGTTCCGCACTCGCGGAACCGCTCGCTTGTGCGATTGGCAAAGATAGGCTTAATTGGCGAGGCGAGAGTGAGTGGGGATGCCACCTGTGACAGGGGCGTCCACTATGACGGCAGTTCGCCAATGGCTCGAAGGTTTGGACCTCGGTGAGTACACCGACGCGTTCGTCGAAAACGCTATCGACTTAGAGGTCTTAGC